>JAQTXD010000063.1 GCA_028688955.1 Desulfuromonadaceae bacterium | reverse complement strand
CGTGTGCTCTTCCGATCTGGCAGCACCTGCTCAGTCAGAATCATGGCCGGTCGAGCCGAAAAACATGATGGTGTCTTTATTGTCCCGGTAGAGTTGACCGGCACCGCTACCAGTGGCGGCAGCATCCTCTATGCCCGTGCCGAAATCCTGCTGGTACATAAGATTCCGAAGGGAACCGGCACACCGGCTGATCTGCCGATATCTCCGTACCCACCGGGCAAAACGGCGATCTATGACCAGGATCGCCTCTTCCACGGAACAGACCTGCAGGGGATCGAGCAAATTGACAGCTGCTCCGCCGCAGGAATAACCGCACAGGTCAAAGCGGCTCCAAAACCGGAAATCTGGATCAGGCAGCCGTTGCGCACTACCTGGCTAACGGATCCACTGGTCATAGACAGCGCATTTCAGCTTATGATCCTCTGGAGTTTTGAACGTTCCGGCTGCGGTTCACTTCCCACATTTGCCGGGCGCTATCGACAATTCCAGGAGAGTTTTCCCCGTGAAGGATCCCGCATAGCCATTAAGATAACTGCGGAACGAAGCCACGGTGCGACTGCAGACATTGAATTTTATGACCGGACTAGCGGAGCGGTGATAGCCCGGATGGAAAACTATGAGTGCATCATAGATACTTCCCTGCAGGCGGTATTCCGTCGTAACCAGCTTGCACCGTCGGGGACTGTTGAGCTGGAAGTCGCCTGATGGAGGAACAGCGTCCTTCAGTAGCCATCGTCGGTATCGGTGGTATTTTCCCCGATGCAGCAGACCTGGCCGTCTTCTGGGATAATATTCGCAACTGCCGGAGCGCGTTCCGTGACGTACCTGACGGGCGCTGGATGGTTCCGGCAGATGCTGTATACAATCAGGAAGTCGGGAAGGCGGACTGTGTTTATTCCCGTCGCGGCTGTTTTATTGATCAACTGCCGTCGGCAGCCTCTCTTCCCGGGCTCTCCATTACACCCGCCCTGCTGGATGGTCTGGACCCGCTTTTTCATCTGTTGATCCATGCCGGAAAACGTGCATTTGATGATGGTGTCACCGCACCGCTGGATCGTTCCCGTGTCGGTGTCATAATCGGCAACCTGGCCCTGCCGAGCGAAACCGCCGCTGTTCTGACCCGAAACGTGCTGGGACGCAAGTTTGAAGAAACGGTCATCGGATCCGCATCGCCTTCTCTCCCCACTTCGCCCCTTAATCGTTATCCTGCAGGCCTCCCTGCCGGGATTCTTGCTCATGCCCTCGGACTGGGTGGTGGTGGCTGTACACTTGACGCCGCCTGTTCCTCTTCACTGTATGCGATAAAACTGGCCGTCGATGAGCTGATCTCCGGCCGGGTCGATGCCATGCTGACCGGTGGGGTTTCACGTCCTGACCCGCTCTTTACCCAGATGGGCTTTTCCCAGCTGCGTGCCCTTTCCAGGCGGGGTATCTGTTCGCCCTTTGATATTCAGGGAGACGGACTGGTGGTTGGCGAAGGTGCAGGCCTGTTTCTCTTGAAACGGCTTGAAGACGCTGTAGCCCATGGTGACCGGATTTACGGCGTTATCACAGGGATTGGGCTGGCAAGCGATGTGGGTGGCAGCCTGCTTGCCCCCATGACGGAAGGTCAGCTTCGTGCCATGCGGGCCGCCTATCTCATGGCCGGCTGGAATCCTTCAGACGTTGATCTGATTGAGTGCCACGCCACCGGCACCCCGGTCGGTGACGCGGTAGAAGTTGCCAGTCTCAGACAGTTGTGGGGTGGCGCCGGTCAGGACCGTGCGCAGTGCGTCATCGGGTCAGTCAAATCGAATATCGGCCACCTGCTGACCGCCGCAGGCGGAGCGGCTCTGACCAAGGTTCTGCTGGCCATGCAGAATGAAACACTTCCTCCCACGGCCAACTTCAGCACTCCCCAGACAGGCATGGAACTGGACAAGAGTCCATTCCGTGTTCTGCAGTCGTCACTTCCCTGGACCCGGCGGAGTGACGTGATTCCCCGTCGTGCTGCAGTCAGCGCATTCGGTTTTGGCGGTATTAATGCTCACCTGTTGATAGAGGAGTGGCTGCCGTCGTCTGCGGTTTCCGCCCGCTTAATTTCCCGTAAAGCGAAACAAAAGAGTGACGACATTGCGATAGTCGGTATGGGTGCGTGCTTTGGTGAATGGAAGTCGCTGCGGGCGTTTCAGGAACGGGTCCTGGGTGGCGATGAAGCTGCCGTCCCCACCCCTCCAAAATACTGGCATGGAGCAACAGAGAGCGCTTGGTTCCGCACCGATGGTCTGGCTGAAACCACGTTTAATGGGTTCTACATGGATGAAGTTGTGGTGCCGGCCAACCGCTTCCGCATACCGCCTCGGGAGATGGAGGAAATGCTCCCCCAGCAACTGCTCATGTTGCAGACGGCTGCGGAAGCACTCCATGATGCCGGTCTTGAGCGGGACAACAATCCAGCGACCGGTGTCTTTATCGGCATAGCGCTTGATCTGAACAGCACTAATTTCAGCCTCCGCTGGTCGATGAAGGAGAAGGCTGAACGATGGGCGCGGCAACTGGGGCAGGATCGTAACGCAGACGTATTGAACGAGTGGACAGCAGAGCTCCGAACCGCTGCCGGTCCTTCCTTGACGGCCAATCGCACGATGGGCGCTCTCGGAAGTGTCGTCGCCAGTAGAATCGCCCGTGAGTTTCGGGTCGGCGGACCAAGCTATACTATCTCCAGCGAAGAAAATTCCGGGATCAGAGCGCTTGAAGCAGCGGTACGCCAGCTTCAAAATCGTGAACTGGACCGGGCGCTGGTCGGTGCGGTGGATCTTGCCGGTGATCTGCGGGCTGTACTCGGCCAGCATGCGCTCCATCCTTGCTCGCGCTCAGGTAATGGTACACCCTTCGGTGCTGCCTCTGACGGGGTAATTATCGGTGAAGGTGCCTGCGCCGTCGTACTTAAACGTCGTGAGGATGCTGAGCGTGACGGCGACAGAATTTACGCTGTCATTCGCGGCATTGGGACCGCTAGTGGTGACGTACTGTACGACACTGCTGCCGCATATCGCCACGCTCTCGACAATGCCTACGCCGATGCTGGCGTGCCCCCTCATACTATCAGCTATATTGAGGCCAGTGCCGACGGCGCACCCGGCAATGACCGGAGTGAAGCCGAAATATTGACCTCATATTTTGCTGCGGATGGTTCTTCCGCCCGCTCGTGTGCAGTCAGCAGCATCAAAGGAGACATCGGCCATACCGGTGCGGCTTCCGGCCTTGCCTCACTGCTGCGCGGCTGCCTTGCCCTGTACCATGAAATTATTCCCGGGTGCCGTGGAGTGGAAACTCCTGTTACCCTGGTCCCGGTCGATTCACCGCTCCATTTCCCCCGATCGTCCCGTTACTGGCTGCGCAACCGAGCTGATGGTCCTCGCCGTGCGGGGATCAGCGTTCGCGGCATCGACGGTTCATGCAGCCATGTCGTTCTTGAGGGATGGGAACATAGTGAAACGGCGAAATCTGCCCCGCTTGGTACCGGCCCCGAATGTCTCTTTGCCGTTGCCGGTGAGACAGCGAATGAACTTCAGGCGGAGCTTGACAGACTTGATACGTTGCTCTGTTCTTCACCCGTTGATGGCTTTTACGCCCTGTCAAAAATCTGCTGCAGGCAGTACGGAGCTGCTGCAGGGAAATCGGCCGCGCTTGCCATGGTGGCCAGAGACCGGGACGAGCTGGCTGCGCTGATCGCACTGGGGCGAATAACCCTGAAGGGTGGCGGCGCTGTACCTGATTCAACTCCCGCACTGCGTGACCGTCTCTTCTATTCGGAGGAACCACTTGGCGCGACTGGAGCCGTTGCCTTCGTTTTCCCCGGGTCAGGCAATCATTATCCCGGTATGGGGATGGAGCTGTTCAGTCGCTGGCCGGATATTCTGCGTTGTCAGGACCGGGAGAATCTCTTTCTGCGTGCCCAGTTCCAACCGGAACTGTTCTGGAATGAGACCCCTGCATCACTGGTTAATAACGACCATCGCGCTGTAATCTTCGGCCAGGTTGCAACCGGGTGCGCTGTCAGCGATCTGGTGCAGCGCTTCGGGGTACATCCTTCCGCTGTCATCGGCTACAGTCTCGGAGAATCTGCGGGACTCTTTTCCCAGCGTGCCTGGCGTGATCGTGACGGCATGTACACCCGTATGAAGGATTCGACCCTTTTTATTGATGACCTTGCCGGAGAATGCCGGGCTGCCCGTCGCTCGTGGGGTCTCGAACCTGATGAGGTCGTACAGTGGGCTCTCGGAGTTGCTGTCGCTCCGGAACAGGAGGTACGCCAGGCACTTGCCTCGTTCCCACGCGCGTATCTCCTGATTGTCAACACCCCTGACGAATGCGTCATCGGTGGAGATGCCGATCAGGTATCCCGTCTTGTTACCGCACTTGATTGCCGGTTCTTCCCGCTTCAGGGAGTAACAACCGTCCATTGCGAAGTGGCAGAACAGGTTGCGGCCCCGTATCATGATCTGCACCTCTATCCGACAGAGGCGCCGCGCGGCATCGTTTATTACAGCGGTGTAGCGGGGGATTCCTACGAAATCACTCGTGAAAGCGCCGCCGCTTCAATTCTGGGTCAGGCGCTCCATGGCATCAATTACCCACGTGTTATAGAGTCGGCATACAGGGACGGCGTCAGACTTTTCCTGGAGATGGGACCAGGCAGTTCATGCAGCCGCATGATTGACCGTATCCTTATAGGTAGACCGCACCTGGCCCGTTCCGCCTGTTCTGCCGGACAGGACCCGGTATCAGCAGTTCTGAAACTTCTGGCAAACCTGATCGCCGAACGGGTTCCGGTTGACCTGGAACCACTCTTTGACCTGCCGGAAACAGAGCCCGCTGCCATAAGATCAGCAGGGATGATTCGGCTTGCAATTGGAGGGGGGGGCTTTCAACCGCCGCTCCTTCCCGCTGCATTACCAGACAAGAATAACGCTGCCGGGGAACATCCGAGTGCTCCGCAGGCAGCACCCGCAGCACCACACTGCGCCGGTTCGAATGACTCTTTGATCCAGGAACTTGTCCGGGCCCAGCAAACCCAGGTCGAAGCCCATGCCGCTTTCCTTACCGTCAGCGAAACAATAAGCCGTTCACTGGCACAGGCCGTCGCTCTTGAAATGGCCCTGCGCCAGGCGTTGGGGGATGACGCTCCCTTTGAGCCACCTCTTCCGGTTGGTGTCCTCCGGAATAGTGAGACAACAACACTCACAATGCCTGCTGACGCCACCATCGCTTTCAATCGTGACATGTGCTTTGAGTTTGCCCGTGGATCGGTCGGCCACATGCTTGGACAGTCATTTGCGGAAGTTGACCGCTTTCCGACACGTGTCCGGCTTCCGGACGAACCGCTGATGCTGGTTGACCGCATCATGAGCGTCGAGGGTGAACCGCGGTCCATGACAAGCGGCAGAGTCGTTACCGAACATGACATTCACCCGGGAGCCTGGTATCTGGACGGCGGCTGTATCCCGACCTGTATCGCCGTCGAGGCGGGACAGGCAGACCTGTTTCTTTCCGGCTACCTCGGCATCGATTTCATAACCCGCGGTCTGGCGGTCTATCGCCTGCTCGACGCCGTGGTGACGTTTCACCGTGGTCTTCCCGGACCGGGTGAGACCATTCATTATAATATCCATATCGAGCGTTTCTTCCGCCAGGGTGATACCTGGCTGTTCCGCTTCTTTTTCGAGGCAACGGTTGCCGGTCAGCCGCTGTTGTCCATGCGTGACGGCTGTGCCGGTTTTTTCAGTCAGCAGGAACTTGACGCCGGTAAAGGAATCGTTCGACCCGCCCTTGACCTGCGTCCAACCGTCGGCATCCGCTCCGCGGACTGGCAGGATCTCGTGCCTATGCTACGTGAAGGATACGATGCACTACAGCTTGACCGGTTGCGTGAAGGTGACCTGGCAGGATGTTTCGGCCCTCAATTTGCGGACTTGAATATCACCCGACCGTTGACGATTCCGGGAGGGAGGATGCGCCTCGTTCACCGGGTCAACGAGATTGATCCCCATGGCGGACGCTGCGGCATCGGCATCATCAGGGCCGAGGCGGATATTCACCCGGATGACTGGTTTATTACCTGCCACTTTGTAGATGACCGTGTCATGCCGGGAACTCTGATGTACGAATGTTGCATGCATACCCTGCGTATTTACCTGCTGCGGCTCGGCTGGGTGGCTGAATCCGCCGTATCCGTCTGGGAACCGGTGCCGGGCGTGGCCAGCAAACTCTGCTGCCGCGGTCAGGTGCTGGAGAGTACCAGTGTTGTCACCTACGAGGTCACCATCCGTGAAATCGGCTATCGGCCGGAACCGTACGTGATAGTTGATGCCCTGATGTACGCTGATGGAAAGCCGATTGTGGAGATCACCAGTATGTCGGCCCGCCTGACCGGAACAACCAGGGAACAGTTGCTGTCACTCTGGGGCCAGCGTCGAGACGGGAGTTTTTCCGCTGTCGTCAAACCGGCGCTCTATTCCAAAGAACAGATTCTGGCCTACAGCAACGGCAACCCCTCCGAGGGATTCGGCGAGCGCTACCGCATCTTCGACACCGATCGCAAGATTGCCCGCCTGCCCGGTCCTCCGTTTCAATTTATGGATCGTGTTACCGCTGTTCGCGGTGAACCATGGCAGATGACCGCCGGTGCCATGGTCGAAGCCCAGTACGATCTTCCCTCAGATGCCTGGTTCTTTGCCGCCGAACGGCAGGCGCACATGCCCTTTTCCGTTCTTCTGGAAGCTGCTCTGCAGCCGTGCGGCTGGCTTGCCGCCTATGTCGGTTCAGCGTTGGCCAGCCCGACCGATATATCCTTCCGCAATTTGGGGGGCACCGCCGTGCAGCACCGGACCGTGACTCCCGACAGCGGGGTTCTGACCTGCTGCGCTACCCTGAAAAAGGTCGCCACCAGCGGCGGGATGATTATTCAGGAATTTGATTTCACCGTTGCCGATCGTCTTGGGATCCTCTATGAGGGAGATACCATGTTCGGCTTCTTTGCCAAAGAGGCGCTGGCCAATCAGGTCGGCATCCGCGATGCGAAACCGTACCAACCGGAAGACGCAGAGGTTGGTCGGGGTCGAACGCTTCCCTATCCTGAACATTCACCGTTCCCGGAAAAGAAACTGCGCATGATTGATCACATCGAACTGTTCGTGCCTGACGGTGGTCCACAGGGGCTCGGCTATATACGCGGCATCAAGGATGTCGATCCTGATGAATGGTTCTTTAAGGCACACTTCTATGAAGACCCGGTCACCCCCGGTTCTCTGGGACTGGAGTCTTTTATCCAGCTGGTGAAATTTGCGGCGGTTGAGCGCTGGGGACGGCAAGATGGAGCCACTGTTACGGCAGTGGCGCTTGAGAGGAAGCACCGGTGGCTGTATCGCGGTCAGGTGGTCCCGACCAACAGCAGGGTAACGGTCACTGCATGGATTACCGCTGTGGATGATCAGGCACATATTTTAACCGCAGACGGCTTTCTGGCAGTTGATGGAAAGTTGATCTATCAGATGAATGATTTTACGGTAACTATGGAGTTATAGATATGAAGTACAAGAAAGTTACCATAGAGGCGCTTGGCTATGAACTGGCACCGGTTGTTGTCACCACGGCAGAACTGGAGGCACGTCTTGAGCCGTTGTACCGCTATCTGCGCATTGTGCCGGGTCAACTGCAGGCGTTGACCGGTATCAAGGAGCGCCGCTGGTGGGAACCGGGGTATCCATTATCCCATGGCGCTATCGCCGCCGCACGCAAAGTGCTGTTATCATCCGGAGTTTCGCCAAACGATATCGGTGCGCTGATCTATGCCGGCGTCTGCCGTGAACAGTTTGAACCGGCCACCGCCTGTCGGGTTGCCGCCGGACTCGGTATCGGCGGCAAAACGGCCGTTTTTGATATATCCAACGCCTGCCTTGGGGTACTGAACGGTATTCTGGACGTGGCAAACCGGATAGAACTTGGTCAGATCAAGGCCGGCATGGTGGTTTCCTGCGAGAGTGCCCGGGAAATAAACGACATCATGATTTCCCGGATGCTTGAAGAACGGACGATGCAGCATTTTGCCGCGTCGCTGGCAACACTGACCGGTGGTTCCGGCGCAGTGGCGATCCTGCTGACAGACGGCTCCTTCTCCGGGTCCACGCGCAGGCAACTGCTGGGGGGCATCACCCAGACAGCCCCGGAACATCACCGTCTCTGCCTTTGGGGCCTCACACCTGACGGCAAGGGAGGATACCTGCAATCCATGTCAACGGATGGGGTCAATGTTATGAACTATGGTGTCGAACTGGGTCGCCGCACCTGGGACGCGTTTCTCCCCCAGGTCGGTTGGAAAACCGGGGATGTTGATCAGGTAGTCTGCCATCAGGTCGGTTCGGCTCACCAGAGCGCTATTCTGAAATCCCTCGATATACCGGCTGACAAAGACTTCAGCACCTATGAATATCTCGGCAACATGGGGACCGTTTCCCTGCCGTTGACGGCTGCAATCGCCGATGAGCGTGATATTTTGGAGGCGGGAGACAAGGTGGCCTTTCTCGGGATCGGCAGCGGCCTGAATTGTCTCATGTTAGGTATGGAATGGTAAGGGATACGTTTAAAACAGAATATCCGTTCAGCGGAAAGCGTCTTGATCTGGCAGGGCTCTCCTATCATTATCTTGATGAGGGTACCGGCGCAGCGGTGGTCATGGTGCATGGCAATCCCTCCTGGTCGTTCTATTACCGCAATCTGGTGCTGGCGCTGCGTGACCGCTTCCGCTGTATCGTCCCGGACCACATCGGCTGCGGTTTTTCTGATAAGCCTGATGACGACCGTTATGACTACACCCTCTCCCGTCGCGTTGATGACCTGGAAGCACTGCTTGAACATCTTGGAATTACGGAGAATATTACCCTCGTTGTCCACGATTGGGGCGGCATGATCGGCATGACCTACGCCGTGCGTCACCCGGAGCGCATCAAACGGCTGGTTATTCTCAATACCGGCGCATTTCATCTGCCGAAAAGCAAACCGTTTCCGCTTGGCCTGCGCATCTGTCGGGATACCATGCTCGGCACGCTGCTGGTGCGCGGCTTCAACGCCTTCAGTGCCGGCGCAGCCACTGTCGGTTGCAAGCGCAACCCTATGAACGCTGAACTGCGCGCCCTCTACCAACTCCCCTATGACTCATGGCGAAACCGTATCGCCACACTCCGCTTTGTACAGGACATCCCCCTCTCTCCCGGTGATCGCGGCTACGACCTGATAAGTTCGGTCTCTGCAGGAATCGGACAATTCAGCGTACTGCCGATGCTGATCTGCTGGGGGGAACTGGATTTCGTATTTGACCGACATTTTCTGGCCGAATGGCAGCAACGCTTTCCACATGCCGAAATCCACCGGTTCCCGGACTGTGGACATTACATCCTCGAAGACGCCAGAGACGAAGTTGTACCATTGATTTCAGGATTTCTCGAACGAACCTAGATGTGGCCCGGCCATTCAAAAATCTCAAGATGTGTAATTTGTTGTCGTTCACACGTGTATGCGGATTTTTACGGCACGAGCGCTCCTGTGCAACTGGACCCTTCACCAGCGGTACAACAGTAACAGTGCTGGGCAAGATCGATTTGCTTTCCGTTCATACCTGCATCATCAAGTTCTGAAATAGATATATCGGAACCATCATCCGTATTGATCGACATGCCAACAGCCTGATTGAAGTCACAGTTATATACCTTACCCTGCCAATCGACACTGATCAGGGTACGGCACATGATAGTGCCCGCTGTCTCGGGATTGAAGCGACTTGCCAACATGCGCAGGTAGTCAGAGTAGGTGCCGGTAGCTTCGAGATGCTCACGGAAACGCCCGATTGGAGCGTTCGTGATCGTAAAAAGATGGTTAAAGATAATACCGTGGCTGGCGGACAGTTCAGACTTGTACGCCGATTCCAACCCCTTCTGACTGCCGGGTACAAAATCTCCCCCCGGATTGTAGACCAGATTAAGCTCCACCTCTTTTCCATAACCGAGGGAATTCAGCCTCTTCAATACCTGAATGCTCTTTTGATACACACCAGAACCCCGCTGCTGGTCAACATTTTCTTCCAGATAGCAGGGGAGCGAACCGACGACTGTCAGCTCCTGGTTGCGACAAAACTCCGGCAGCCATTCCCACCCCGGTTCAGCCATGATAGCGAGATTGCTGCGCAGCATTCGACGTGCTGCCAACCCTTTTGTCCGGTTTATCAGATAACGGAAATTAGGGTTCATCTCCGGACAGCCACCCGTTATATCCAGAGTAAGACCGGGGTTACGTGCAAGGAACCCGGCAATCTGATCCATGACAAACGTTCCCATTATTTCCGTTCCATGGCTTGAGGCATCGACATGACAGTGAGTACAGTGCAGGTTGCAGAGATTGCCAAGGTTGACCTGCAATGTCTGCAGATTTGCAAACGTTTCGTACTCGGGATTGACCGCCTGCAGACGGTCTTTGAATTGAGGTACCATAATTCGAAATCAGCTCCTTTTGTCGATTGTGACTTTGATGGTGATCAATACGTTGCGTTCAATGGTGCAATATTGCGCTGCTGCTGACAGTACGGTTCCGTCCTGCCAGGACGTATTACTCCGCCAGAGGATCTTCCCCCTGCGTCCACCCCTGCAAGACGCGATCATGCAGCTGAAAATGCTCTCCCGGATGCTCGGTGAGGATAACATAAACATTCTGCTGCGGCACCTTGAAAGAAGTGCCAAGCTGGTTGATGAAAGCCAACGACAGGGAACGTTTCTGCTCACTCGTTCGCCCTCCCCGGATATCGGCGTTTACAAAGGAGATACCATCATCAGGATTGGTTGCGCGACCAAACGAAAGATCATTCCTGCCGTAGCAGCGCACTGTTACTCCAATGTGATCCGTACCGGTGTCCATGATTGTGGCAAAGTGTTCCTTTATCTTCGCTGCGAAGGAAACTTTTTCGGTCTCGCCGGGAGTGAAATTGAACTCGAACTGAAGATGCGGCATGATATTACTCCTCCTTCTCTGTTTTAGTGGCATCAGCAGATATATTCTGCTTTCTCTGCGCGCCCCCGTTTATTCAGCGTTCCCAGGTCACAGGCAGGTGAACAGAACCACAGGTTTTACGGTTCAGCCGATCGTTACTGTCATGACGCTGTACTCTTCATCTCTTAGACTTGTTGTATAACACCGGAATCAGCGCAAACAGACCGAGCAGAGCAAACGAACCAAGTACCCGGGGCGAGGCGATGCCGGAGAGTGAATCGATCGTTGCCAGGCTTGCTCCGGCGTTGACATAGACAAAGCCCCCCGGGATGATGCCCAGCATGGTGCCGAAGAAAAATGTCCGCAGCGGCAGGCGGGTCAGCCCGGCGGCCAGGTTGATGAGAAAGAACGGGAACAGCGGTACCAGGCGCAGAAACAGCAAGTAACTGAAGCCGCGCTGCTCAAGCTCCCGGTTCATCCCCTCCAGTTTGCTGCCGAATCTGTTCAGGACGACATCACGCAGCAGATAGCGGGTCACCAGAAAAGCCAGGGTTGCCCCGGTCGTAGCGGCGATGTTGGCGTAAACCGTGCCCATTATCGAACCAAAGATTGCCCCGGCTGCCAGCGACAGAATGGCTGCCCCCGGAAGTGACAGGGCGGTCTGGACGATATAGACCGCCATGAAGCCTGCCACCATGATCAGCCTGTGAGCAGCGTAATAATCCAGCAGCGTCTGGCGGTTCGCCTTGAGGGCAGTCAGCGTGAGAAAACGCTGCAGGTCAAAGTAAAAGAACAGTACGATAACGACAATAGCGAAAAGAGTCAGAACAATTTTTTTTGCGTTCATTGGTTATCCCCTCTGCCATTTCAGCCAGCCGGAAAGCAGGTTCTTTACAAACGGTGTCAGCCGGGTACGGTTGTACGCGTCAGCCAACCGCTTGACAACTTCGGCCTGGGTCGGATACGGGTGAATGGTTTTGCCGATGGCTGCGATTCCGAGTCCATTGGTAATGGCGAGCGAAAATTCGTTGATCATCTCCCCGGCATGGCGGGCGACGATGGTGGCGCCAAGAATCTTGTCCGTCCCCGTACGCAGATGCACCCGGGCAAAACCCTCAGCTTCGCCGTCAAGAACCGCACGGTCAATGTCAGACAGTGGGACGGTGAGTGTGGTCAAAGCGATCCCTTTTTCTCTGGCATCACCTTCGTACATCCCGACATGGGCAATTTCCGGATCGGTATAGGTACACCAGGGAATGGTAAGGGCAGAAACCTTCTGCCTCCCCATAAAAAGGGCATTGGCGATCAGGATGCGGGCCAGAGCGTCGGCGGTGTGGGTAAACTTGAACGGGAAGCAGATGTCTCCTGCGGCATACACATTCTGATTTGAGGTCTGCAGGTTGTCATTGACCAGGACTCCGGAGCGGTCGAAAGTGACGCCCGCTTTCTCCAGGCCAAGGCCATCAAGATTTGGTGCGCGCCCGACTCCCACCAATATGGCATCTACGGTCACATCCAGGTGCCTGCCGTCACGTTCAAGGTGAAGGATTTTGCCACTACCATCTGTTTCAACTCCGGAGATTGTCGCTCCAAGCTGCAGGTCAATCCCTTCACGAACAAACACACCATGGAGAATTTCTGCCGCGTCGCCATCTTCACGGCCAAGAATATGGGTTCCGAGCTCGATAAGGGATACGCGGCTGCCAAAACGGGCAAACGATTGTGCCAATTCGCACCCGATCGGGCCGGCTCCGATAACGGCCATGCGGGGTGGCAGTTCCGTAAGGGTGAATATGGTTTCGTTGGTCAGATACCCGGCTTCCTCCAACCCCGGTATCGGTGGGGCGGCGGCGCGGGCGCCGGTACAGACAGCGGCTTTCTTGAAGCGGAGTGTCTTACCCGCCACCTCAACCGTGTCGGGGCCGCTGAAGCTCCCCTGCCCGATAAATACGTCAATCCCCAGTTCATCGCGGAAGCGCCGGGCGGAGTCATGATGGCTGATATCTGCCCGCAAGTGGCGCATGCGCTCCATCGCAGAACCAAAGTCAAAGTCCAGGTTTTGGCCGTCCATAACTCCGAATTCAGCAGCGTTACGGGCATGGTGGACCGCACGGGAGGCACTGATGACCCCCTTGGAAGGGACACAGCCGACATTCAGACAGTCACCCCCCAGCAGATGCCGCTCGATCAAGGCGACCTTCCCTCCCAACCCGGCAGCACCGGCAGCCGAGATCAAACCGGCGGTGCCGCCACCGATAACGACAAGGTTATAACAGGGCGCCGGCTCGGGATTGACCCAGTCTGATGGGTGAACATTGGCAACCAGGATTTCATTGTGTGCGTCATGAGGTAAAACTTCACATTCAGTTGTCACTTGCGGTGCCTCCATCCTGACTCGATTTCAATCATTACAGAACAACTCAGCAGCAGGATCCACCACTGCATGAATCTCCGACTGCTTCTTTAGAGACTGCAGGTGCGCAATCGAATGGTCCGATGTGAAGCGTACGGTCGCCACATACCCTGAAATGCTTGCCAAACCTAGTTTCCTCTGCCATGGCAGCACTATCGCCACAGACCAGCATTTGCTTGCCTGTTATGAACGTATGATGATCATCTAAGGAAAGCGACTCAAAATGCGTACATTGAGAGCTTTAACGGCAAATTCCGTGATGAATGTTTAAACGACAATATCATCGTCAATTTACACAGCGCCCAGAAAATCATTGAAACGTGGCGACTGGATTATAATTCGGTAAGGCTGTACAGTTCACTGAATGGCATGGCACCAACTGAGTTTGCAAGAGCATTTAAAAAAGATCAAAAGATCGAAAAATTCGTGAGGCATCTGAAAGCTGATATCTTTGCTCTGTTACCAACTTGACTGCTGAATCTTTGAATACCTGCGTGTACTTCTTTCTGATCGTTGTCATGAACACCTCCGATGAGGGGTAATAAAACCCGCTCTTAATAAATGTGTCCATTTATTTCTTACCACGTCAATCCAACACCGTTCAACATTTCAGGCATCGTATATTCCCTTTCTCGCCCCATCGTCGCACCGCTTCGTTCATTCGTTCCAAGCCGGAGGCAACGTGTGACTTCATTGCCAGGGTAAAAAGCGGCCCGATTATCCCGCCGAAGGTGAGCTTCTGCATGAATATCAGTTTTTCATCAGTGAGAACTTCGAGGCAGACACAGTATTTCCAGTGGAAGATCCCTGCACAATAAGCGGTCTGCTGCCAACAGAAGCTTTTCTCAGGTTCCACTGAAAGAACCTTCGGGTTAACTTCAAACGGAGCAGATTCAATCAGGGCGACAACGAATTTCAAGTGTTCTCCTTCAACCAACTTCCCGGCAGCCTGCTTGATAACCGGATTCCAATGCGGATACAGAGTACAATCGGCAAGCAGTTCCCAGATGCGTTTAACCGGTGCTTCCAGCGTTATTTCCGTCCGTATTTCGTTCATAACCTGATCCCCAATAGAATCACTGGCTAAAGTCAGTATCTATAAACAACACAGCAAAAGATGTAGGCCTGCTTACATGTGTGCATATTATTTTGCCGACTTTTCGATTAATCCGCCCAGAGGCGCCAGCGGCTTAAGCTGATCCTCGCTCAGGCCGTGACGTTGTTTGAGAAAATCAGGTCTGTTATAACTTAACCAGACCTTGCCATTGGCATCTTCCCAGGCAAGAGCTTTGAGCGGCAGATCTATTGCTGTGGTCGGAGCAGCTTTCATTAACGGGGTTCCTGCTTTTGGATTTCCGAAAATAAGCAACTGGCTGGCTTTCATGGTAAGGCCTGCTTTGGCGGCCTCTGCTTGATGGTCTATGCGGGCGAAGACCGTAATGCCTTTCTCTTTCAGGAGTGACTCCAAACGGTTGACTGTTTCGATGACGCTAAAACTGCTCGGAATGGTTGTCAGGCCGGTATCGGCGGCAGCGGACAGTACCGGTAACAGTAACAACGCCAGTGCCAAAAAAAGTGATTTCATTGTTGTTCTCCCCGGGTTTATCGGTGTGGTGTTTTTGCAATTCTCATCAGTGTGCTTCTTTGCGCAGCTGTCGCTCTCGCAGATCATCTTTCCACCGGTACGGCAGCTCCACAATCGATCCGGCAGGTAACGTCTCTGTTGCAGAGTGTAAACAATCCCGAAGCACCGCTTCATGTGTCGTCCCGTCACCCACATCGCCAAGCGTCAGGCCGAATGGGTGCTGGATGTACAGTGCCTTTGAGGGTTTAACCAGGTCGGTCATCTCTTTCACCAGAGTTAACGAGATTGTCGGGATGCCGAATATATCGAGTACTCTTTGAACCAGTCCCACGGACTGGGAGCATACCGGTCACGAAGGGACCAGGATTACCAGATCCACCCCATCATCCCGGAGCATTCTGGCAACCTGAGGAGCATTGTTCCAAAGCAGCCGTTCGGTACGGGGGATGTACCCCATAAATGATGCATGGCGGGGAGCAACTGCGCCAATGGTCCCGTTTTCCTGCATCCGCATGAGGAGCTGAATCGGGAAAACAGTATCCAGATCAGTTAAAGCCCGCTTGGTATCATATCCGGGGTGAGAGAGTGAAATCTGTTCTGCAGGAGTATCGCCTGGTATAATGCGATAGCTGTCGTCACCAAGGGGAGCTCGGGTTTCAAAGCGTTGCTGAGTGCCTGACAGATAGGCGCCTGCAGTTACAACCAGTGCTATCTTGCATTTGTTAACCGGTTTTTTTAGCAAAGCCGGTTCAGTCGGCTCGGCAAAAGATGTCCATTGAAAATCGGGAAGAACTTTCCCCCTGATAAAATCACCTTCCACGTCTAAAAAATTCATGGCTATCTCCCTTTTACGATGGACTTTTATCACACACTCAGAAGTCGACTTCTACCTGCAAAACATCAAGAAATTTGTTAAAGGCGGTGAAGAGTTCCATAACACCCAGCGCTTCAATGATCTCGGCATCGGTTGCGCCGGTCTGTTTGAGTGCAACAAACTCATCATCGGGAACCCGTAACGGACCACTGTTTGCCTTACGTGCAAAGGAAATAAGTGCCCGTTCTTTGGTGGTAAAGTTCGCCTGTTCCAGATCTTCTTCAATAGATGTTATCTCTTCTTCGGACACACCAATTGCCCGCAATGCTCCGGTGTGCGCGGCGACACAGTAGGCACAGCCATTATCCCGGGAGACCAGAACGGCAATTGCCTGTTTGGTCTTCTGGCTTAACGTCCCTTCGCCCATGACCGACTTTACCTTGCTCCAATTTGCTTTTAACAGCGGCAGATGGTTGGCATAGGTGAGAAAGATATTGGGGACTTTCCCGAAAGCTCCCTCTAGCTCTGTAAATATTTCTGCGACTTCAGAAGATGCTGTTTTTGCGTTATAGACAGCTATTCTTGGCATGACTTGTTCCTCCCGTTTTTACTGTTGGTTGTTTTGGATCTCATTACGTAAACCAAGCGTAATTCGTAATGTTTCAAGACATTCCTTCATCGGGCGTTCGCTTTTTTTAAGACGGGACATCATAATGCCACCCTCAATTGTTGCGACGATGTACTGCGCCAATGCCTTGCTGCCAATGTCCGCTCTGATCTGCCCATTGTTCTGAGCATTGGACACAGCAACCGCTACTCTACTGATCCATTCATCAAATACTTTATCGATGGCACCGGCAAATTCCGGGTCAGAGTCACTCATTTCCAGAGCGGTGTTGCCAAAAATGCAGCCACCGACAAAACCGGTGCCCAGATGTTTTTTCAGTGCGCAGCGAAAGAAGTTGTCAATACACTCCCCAGGATTCTCTCCACTGAGAGACTTACTTAAAAAGTCCATAAACTCGGCAGTCGCTTCGCTCAATACCTCACGGGCAATGGCATCTTTCCCTTCGAAATGAAAATAAAGACTTCCTTTCTGCATACCTGTTGCTGCAACGAGATCACGTATCGTAGTTGCGTTAAATCCCTTGCTGTTGAAAAGCTCCCGTGCAACTTCAAGTATTTTTTCACGAGTCAATTCGCCTTTGCTTTTCATGGTGTCTCCCTAAAAAACCGAATGTTTGGTTTATTATTACCCCTGCCATATTTTTGTCAATACAAAACCATGACGCAAATGCAACATACTGTCTTGTTTGACAACACAGCACACCTGTTGTTATAACATCCACATAAAACGGGATTTACTGTTCTATGAGCACAGTGCCGTACATGCAGATCGGGCTCTGCACACAGCTGCCTGAAGTATTGATAATAACCGGGTACCCATGAACGCAACCTACTTTGTCAACATATCCCGTCCTCTCTCTGAAATGGCGCGTTTACAGCCGGATACACCTGCCATAATATTCCCCCAGGAAAAACGTTCCCTGACTTATCGCGAGCTGGACCGGGACAGTGACCGCACCGCCCACGGCTTGATTAAAAACGGCATTATACGGGGAACCAGGGTTGCATTGCTGGTGCCACCGTCACCGGAGCTGTTTTCCTTGACCTTTGCCCTGTTCAAGGCCGGTGCCGTGCCGGTGTTTATCGATCCGGGCATCGGAGCGCGCAATATGAAAGGATGTCTGGCAGAAGCCGGGCCAACCGCATTCATCGGGATTCCCAAGGCACATGTTGCACGGCGTCTGCTGGGATGGGGCCGTGACACAATTCGAACGAATATTGTTGTCGGTGGAGGATCAATCTGGGGCGGAGTGCCGCTTGACAGCATCCGCCAATCAGCTCCATCGGCACCATTTGTTGCGGCAGATACCGCACGCGACGAAGTGGCTGCCATTCTGTTTACCAGCGGCAGTACCGGTCCGCCAAAAGGAGCGGTCTATACTCATGGGACCTTTGCGGCACAGGTTGAAGCTTTGCGCGAAATGTACGATATACGTCCCGGTGAGATTGATCTGCCGACATTTCCACTCTTCGCGCTGTTTGCACCGGCTCTCGGGATGACGGCCCTTATTCCGAAAATGGATTTTACCCGCCCCGGGAGTGTTGATCCCAGACGCATATTCGGCCCTGCAGCCGAGTATGCAGCCACAACCATGTTCGGTTCCCCTGCCCTGCTCAATCGAGTAAGTCGCTTTGGTGAAGAACATGGCATCAGATTCTCACATCTTAAGCGGGTAATTTCTGCCGGTGCGCCGGTTCCTGCTGCGGTATTGAAGCGTTTTACCGCGTTGTTGCCGGATGGTGCCGAAATTTTTACCCCCTATGGAGCTACCGAGGCACTCCCGGTCAGTTCCATAGGGAGTCGCGAGGTGCTCAATGAAACGGGAGCGATGACTGGAGAAGGGCATGGTGTCTGTGTCGGACGACCGGTGCGGAGCATCTCGATAGCCATCATTCCGATCACCGACTCACCAGTTGCAGTCTGGAGTGATGAACTGATGCTGCCTCCCTTGGAAGTGGGAGAAATTACCGTGCGCGGGCCGCAGGTCAGCAGCTCCTACCTGAATAGGCCGGAAGCGACAAAAATGGCGAAAATTGCCGATCCATCAGGCGGTGTATGGCACCGAATGGGTGACATCGGTTATCTCGATAAGATCGGTCGTATCTGGTTTTGTGGTCGAAAAAGCCACCGCGTGGTGACGTCACGCACCACGATGTTTACGATCCCGGTTGAAGGGATTTTCAACACCCACCCGGCGGTCTTCCGTACTGCTCTGGTTGGCGTAGGTATGGTGGGAAGCCAGCTTCCGGTACTCTGCGTTGAACTTGAAAAATCACCCGGAAAACCACAGCTGGAGCTGATCCGTAAGGAACTTCTTGAGATCGGCAACCGGTATCCTCATACGAAAAACATCCATGATATTCTGTTTCATCCCGCTTTTCCGGTTGATATTCGTCATAACGCCAAAATATTTCGAGAAAAGCTTGCCGTGTGGGCAAAGGGGCAGGTGTCATGAAGGTGCTTGTTACCGGAGGAGGCGGATTTCTTGGCGGCGTGATCGTGAGGATGCTGCGGGAACGTGGCGATCAGGTTCGCAGTTTTTCACGTGGCGACTATCCTGCATTGGCAGCACTTGGAGTTGAACAGATCAAGGGAGGCTTGGAGGATCGGGAAGCGGTGCAGCGGGCGGCATCAGGGTGCGACCTGGTATTTCATGTCGCAGCAAAGGCGGGAGTCTGGGGATCTTATGACGATTTCTACCGGACCAACGTCGTTGGCACTGAACATGTCATTACCGCCTGCCGGAGCAACGGTATCAATCGACTGGTGTATACCAGCTCCCCCAGCGTTGTCTTTGATGGCACCGATGTGGAAGGGGGCAACGAAACAATTCCCTATCCGGCAGTATTTGAGGCGCACTACCCGAAGACGAAAGCACAGGCAGAGCAACTGGTGCTTGAGGCTGACTCGCCTGAACTGGCGGTAACGTCGCTGCGCCCCCACCTGATCTGGGGCCCCGGAGACAACCATCTGGTTCCACGCATCATTGCGAGGGGAAAGGCAGGGAAACTGCGCCGCATCGGTACCCGTCCAAATCTCGTTGATACGGTGTATGTTGATAACGCCGCCCGTGCCCATCTGCTCGCCGCCGACAGGCTTTTCCCCGGCAGTTGCGTTGCGGGTAATTGCTATTTCATCAGCAATGGCGAACCGCTGCCGTTGTGGGATATGGTCAACAAAATCCTCGCAGCAGCCGATATCCCGCCGGTTACCCGCACGATCTCGCCAAAACTGGCGTACGCAATCGGCTGCATCTGCGAAGGATTATGGGGACGCTTCGGGTTGAGCGGCGAACCTCCCATGACCCGTTTCGTCGCCCACGAACTTTCCACAGCCCATTGGTTTGACATCAGCGCCGCCCGACGCGATTTCGGCTACATCCCCGAGGTTTCTACAGACGAAGGATTAGTGCGGCTGCGGAACTGGCTGCACGCATAAAATAACCGGAGCGGGTGCGCAGCGTATCAATCCTATTTATCAGTCAACAGGTGGCGGCCAACCCAGTTTTTGGCGAACTGATAGGCGGTCCGGCCACAGCGTTTGCTCTTGTCATGGGACCACTGGATCGCATCACGCTCGATTTCACTGCTCCAGGGTATTGTGACATTTCGCAGGCTGCTCTCTTTATCAAAATTCAGTCGTACCGCATCCAGGTAACGATCCTGGGAAAAGGCATAAAACGCCACCCAGATTCCGAATCGATCCGAAAGGGAGACTTTTTCCTCCATCGCTTCACTCTGCTGTAGTTCACCCTTGACGAACTTCCCGCCCAGATGATCTGAATCATATTCCGGCAGGAGATGACGGCGGTTGGAGGTTACGTAAATCAGGACATTTTCCGGCGCCGAGTAAACCGATCCGTCCAGGGCACTTTTCAGCATCTTATAGCTGAGTTCCCCGACTTCAAACGTCAGGTCGTCGCAGAGCAGGATAAATCGGTACGGTTGGTTCTCAACGGCAGTAAATATCTCGGAGAGATAGATCAGATCTTCCTTTTCAACCTGAATAAAGCGCAATCCCTGTGGAGCAAATTCGTTAAGCAGCGCCTTGACCAGTGAAGATTTTCCGGAACCTCGCGACCCCCACAGGAGGGCATTGTTGGCCGGCAGCCCTGCCAGAAACTGGCGGGTATTGCTCACCATGATTTCTTTTTGCTCTTCCACGCCGAGCAGCTCTTTCAGGGTTGTCGTATCGGTCACGCGTACCGGTTCCAGATACCCTGAAAATGAGTGACGGCGCCAGTTTGCAGCGGTACAGTGTTCCCAGTCAATGGGAGCGATTGCTTTGGGAAGCAGCATTTCCACGGAGCTCAGGACACGTTCGAGTTGTGCGACAATTTCAGGTTTCAAGTTAAACATTGGGTCTGGTTCTCTCTTATTAATTGAATTTTGCTGGTGAAATCCAGTGTGTGGAAGTATCTGCTAACTAGCTGTGAAAACGGTAAAAAGTGTTATTGTATACGCCATTTCACCATATACTGTCAAATCAAAATCCCGGGCACGTGAATCTTCTATTGCTATTCTATATAAAATTTATATACAAAGAACCGTTTGAAGTTACGATTCCGGAAATTTAGTGGAGAACTATGAAAATTATCGACCTCATTAACCCGAAAAAACAATTTATCTCACTGGAATTTTTCCCCCCAAAATCGCGGGAGGATTGGCCCGCATTTTTTAAAACAGTCCGGCGGCTTACCGAATTGAATCCTCTGTTTGCTTCCGTAACCTACGGTGCCGGCGGCAGTACAAACGTCGACTCACTTGAAATTGTATCCAGAATCCAGCAGGAATATGGCTTTGAAACCATGGCGCATTTAACCTGCATTGGTTCGAAACAAACTGAAATTTCACGTTTTCTGAGTGACCTTGCCGCTGCCGGGGTGACAAACGTGCTTGCCTTGCGAGGCGACCTCCCGGCAGAGGGACACCCCGCAAACCTTCCCTCGGCATTACAGCACGCCTCTGATCTGGTACATTTTATCCGCTCTACATTTCCAGCTATGGGGGTCGGCGTCGCCGGGTATCCTGAAGTTCATCCTGAAGCTGTGACCCCGGAAACAGATCTTTCTTACCTCAAGTTAAAGATGAACAACGGTGCAGACATCGCTATTACACAACTATTTTTTGATAACAGCCTCTACCACGCGTTTGTACAGCGAGTCCGGGAAGCAGGCATCACCAAGCCAATCATCCCCGGAATTCTGCCGGTAGTCAGTCTAAAGGTCATTAAACGGATTGTGTCATTATGCGGCGCATCGATTCCGGCAGACTTCCTTGATGAACTGGAAAAAGCTGATCAGGCGGGAGGGGCTGCAGCGGTGCAGAAAATCGGTGTTGCACATGCCCGGCGTCAGGCACAGGAACTACTGGATGACGGAGTCCCGGGAGTACATATCTACACACTTAACCGGGCTGAAGTTACCCTTGATCTGGTGGACGGATTAATATAG
>JAQTXD010000062.1 GCA_028688955.1 Desulfuromonadaceae bacterium | reverse complement strand
TCCGCGAATAAAATGACACATGCTGCCCATGTTCGAGAGCGTAATACCACCAGTTATTGGGCTTTGGCGCAGGATCTGGGAGTATATTCGTGGTAAAAAGAATATTCCTCGAAAATTTCAGCATCTGATACAGTCCGCCAAGGGGATCGACCAGATGTTCTAACACTTCGAAAGCGGTGATGAGTTCATAGTGACTGCTTGCATCCAAATCTGCTACAAAGGTGCTGGCAAACAGATTGGTACAGTAGCGGTCGTACCAGTGGAAGTCAAACCCGCTGTCCCGCATCATTCTGACCAGCAGGCCATACCCTCCTGCAAAATCGAGAAAACGCCCCGTTTTATTAAAACAAACCGAAAGTACAACACGGGTAATTGTGGCGAGACGGGAGTTTCGTCTCACCAGACCGACATCACTCCCGGTGATGGCAGCGGAATACGCCTCTTCAAGCCAGTAGGGCTCTTCAGTACAGATATAACCGCACGAACGGCATTGGTAATATTCAACATCATTCTTCCCCAGCAGACGGGCATGGGCAAACGAATCAGTAAAACCTGCACAGATTTTACAGAGCATGAATATTGTCCTGTTCCTGATGCACTACCGAGACGATTGCCTCTTCCATCACCTGTGAAAAAACAGTACGGGAGTAGCTCTCTCTGGCATACCGGCGCGCGTTTTCGGCCCTGAGGCTCCAGGCATCACCATCCTCGGCAGCAATTAACTGTACGGCACGTTCAATAGTAGCCACGGTGCAATCCTCAAGAAGTATTCCAGCATCACCGGAAAGGGAAATGCCACAATTTTTGCTGATGATCGGAACCAATCCGGCCTGCATGCAGGTAATTGCCGCCGTTGAGATACCTTCACTGGCCGACGGACTGATGAATGCACGTGTTCTCGAAGCAATATCCACGAAACGACGATCGGCGGGAAACAGGAAACCATGGCTTCTAATATTCGATGTTTCGAACAGTTCTGTCCGGTACGCGGCAACAAAATCACGTTCCTTCAGGTACGGACCGACAACATGCAGCGTAAGTTCCGGGTTTCGTGCAAATATTTCCAGCACCAGATCAAGTCCCTTAAGCACGGCGCCTCCGCCGTTGAACCAGAGAAACTCCACCGGTCGGTGAGTGAGGCGTGTGCTCTCCAGAACCTCGGGGAGAAGGGTACCGGTGGCCACAACCTGACGCATCTTCTGCCGTATGTCACCGGGAAACGTTGCTTCGGTAACATCATTACCTATCAGAGTAATTAGGTCTGCTCTCGCCATCCCCTCCGCAAACAGCTTCTGATCACCCGCTTCCACCGCCCGACGAGTGCCGATCTCTACCCCGCGGCGTTTCTTGAGATCGTTGAGTCTCGCTGATTCCGCCTGATTGGAAAATTCCGGGTTGCTGCCGGTCACATGAAAGATGGCTTTTGTTCTTTCACTGCTGCAGCGGACCAGATTGCGGTGGATATCAAACACTACATCATACGGTACAGTGGGCACAAACGACGTATCATCCCACGCAATCAGATCAACAGAGTAACCAAGCCGATTGAATATCCGGACAATTTCCGAGCTTTCCCACACATTCGAGTGGCCGCGAAAACAGGCTGGATCTCCGATAAGCGGCAGCGGCAGATAGCTGACCAGCGCCTTTCCCCTCGGCTCCCCCTTCCCTTCCGGATATATACCCAGCGCTCTCTGTGGAAGATAACGCTGGCAGATACGCTGGAACTTATAGACAAGCTCTCCTGTCGCCACAGCCTACCGCCTTTTCAGGGTGACAATAAACTGCACCGCCAGCAACGGAAAAAAGATGTTCAGCAGGGGACCTGAAAAACGCGAAATAAACGTCCGCTTTTCTATGGAAAAGCCGCACAGTTCAATCAGCTCGGAAAATGAGCGCCAGGTAAAAAAGCGCAGATGGGTACGATCCATGATACCGGTATCCGTATAACGGAACTCACCACAGAGGAGGCGCAACCGGATGCTGTAATTGGCGATATTCGGGACTGAGACTATGACTGTACCACCAGGAGCCAGAAATTTGGACACCTGTTTCAGAAAAAGGTCAGGTCGCTTCAGGTGTTCCAGTAGATCCCCCATAATTATCAGGTCATACTTCAAACCGGCATCAGGAAGTGGCGACAGGTCCAGATCAACGCACCAGAACCGGTCAAGTCGTTCTGATGCCGTTATCCCGGCGTCGGGAGAAATATCGATACCATGTACCAGAGCATGTATATTCTCCCGCTTGATCCATGCTCCGAGAGCACCGGAACCGCAGCCGATATCCAGCACAACCTTTTCACCGGCATACAGTGCCGCAATTCTCGGATTCACATTTTCATAAATTTCATGCCCGGAAAACAGCCCGTCCGGCATGGTTTCCACGGCATCATGTGTCCCCGTCATGAGTCCCTTCCCTGGTCGACACTGCTGCCGCTCCGCCAGAAGGAAAACGGTATGACCGGACTTACAGCCACGGGAAAAAGCGCATTAACGCGCAGCTGAAAATCACGGTCGGAAAACGGAACCAGCCGTTTACCCTTCTCAGGATAGTACCCGCCGACCTTCTCCCAGACCGATTTCAGAAAGCAGCACCCTGAGTGAGTCATGTTCAAATCGTTATAGTAACGATAGCCACGGACGTCAACCGGCGTACTGATGTGCAGAGGAATTGTTTCTGAACGCGCAGCTGTCCGGCCGATTGCTGGGAATTGCGCCAAATCCCCGTCACTACAGAAGTGAATGCTGGTACCACCAACCATTACGACCTCAGCGCGAAGCTTAAAAACGTCAAGCACTGTATCGACGGCATCATGCATCAGATAATCATCATCGTTGAGTATCATGACCAGTTTGCTCTCAACATCAGCAATGCCCCGGTTAAGGCTGAATGCCTGCCCCCTGTTCCGATCGTTGTTCAGGAGAGTACAACGAACGTTTAGTTCCCGGAGTCGGGAAAACTGTCTTTCCAGCACAGCCACACTCTGATCCGGAGAATGATCATTAACTGCAACCACCTCATCCGGCAGACGTGTCTGATTGGCAATGCTCTCCAGTGCAGCGTTGAGGAATTCTGCGTGACCATAGCAGGGAATGACAACCGCCAGCGAAGAAGGAGGTATTTCGTCCCTCATCGGCTCGGAGCTTTCGGGGAATCTCTCGAGAAAGCTTCTGATACGCCGCGGTGAAATTTCCGGTGCACCGAGCAGGCGGGAAATCCGCCGGCAGAGATTCCCGGTACGGCTTTGCAGCCGCCCCACGCTCATGACACCGTTCCCGGCAGCATCCGGCGAATTCTCTTCCGCAGGAATGCGTTCATACTGCGCGCAACCGAAGCCGGTCGCACCTTGAATTGCTCCTCAAAAAAAGTCCGGTCATACTCCTGATTCGGATAGACGACCTCTGGATGAACGAGACTGTTTACATCACACGGGAACAGCGGGAAAAAATTATTCGCCGAATAGCCGCCGGCATGGGCACCTACTGTTCCGATATTGGAGATCATGTTCCGACGGGGAATAACGCTCAGGCCATTATTGGAAAGACAGGAAAAGTACCACTGGCTGTCCCAGGTGTTCACTCGACCACTGTATGCATCCTCAAACGTAGCCGATAGATACCGGCGCATATAGCCATCGGCGTAGAAACCGCGCAATTGATCCTCTTCCTTGAATCGCGGCCAGTGACGCATGGAGAGATCGTACCGATGCCACGCTCTCCGCCAGGAGGCCCACCCCCATACCGGGAAGTAGCGCGAAAAGACGTAACTCTCCGGCACATGTAGACGCTCCCCCAGATAATTAGTACCGCCAATCATCATGACCCGCTCATCGCTCCGGTACCGATCCAGCAACGTGTCACAGAAGCTGAAAAAATCAGGATGTGGCAGGCAGTCGTCTTCCAGTATGATCGCTTCTTCGACCTCCGAAAAAACCCAATCAAGCCCGCTCGACACGCGCCCTTTGCACCCCATATTTGCATCAGAATAGTTTTTTAAAACCCGGCAGGGCCAGTCAACCCGATCAATGATGGCACGCACGGCGGCGCACTCATCAGCTTCACCGGGGCGGTCTGACCGGGGACCGTCAGCCACCAGCAACAGGGTTTCCGGCCGAGCGCTCCGGATGGCAGCAAAAACCTGTCCCGTAGTATCAGGACGATTGAACACAATAAAGGCAACGGCTGTCTTAAAACCCATGGTTACAACACCCCTGCCGCAGCCATTGAGCTGTCCCGACGTATGAAGAGGAGATTCTGATACGCAAATATTTCACAAAGCAGCGGGCGATACGTTGTGATGGGGAGCAAACCACCCGGCAAAAGTCGGTAGACATTATACCTGTCACCGAGGAGACGATAAAAATCCCGGAAGAATACGCGGCTGATGGTATTCATTTCGTTGAACTCTATCTGAATCAGTTCTACCACCCCACGGGCAAGAGTCTCTGCGGCCCCCTGCAGTACCTGGTATTCATGCCCTTCTGTGTCTATCTTCAAAAGTGTAATGCTCTCCAGCGCACGTTCACTGACAAACGCATCTACGGTACTGAGGCGCACTTCAACTGCAGTTGCAGACACGTGGTGCACACCTTCAATAACATCCCGGTAGACGCTGGCATGTTCGCTTCCACTCCCCTCAGCCTCCAGTCTATCAAATAACTGCAAGATCCCGGCATCAGCGCCCATACCGCAGTTTATGGCTTCAAACCCATATTTTTCAGCGTTCTGTGCCAGTATGGCAAAGGTAGCCGGGTGAGGCTCAAAAGCAAAGAGAGTCGCACCCGGTGCAAGTGACATTATTTTTTTTGCATAATTTCCACGGTTTGCCCCCACATCCAGTACAACCGGACGATCATAGCGCTTCAGCATATTCGTCAGAAAACTGATCTCTCCGCTGGCTTCGTCATTCTCCGCATTCTTAACTCCCAAACCACGCATGCTGAGTTCCAAGAGAAGCTTATTGAACTTGAAGCATGCCGGCCGGGCAAAAATCATCCGGTAGCAGACCGCAATTATACTGAAAAGTTTCTCTGTCATCATAATCCTTTAATATCAGGCAATTACAACCCGCGCAGATAGCGCACAAACAGGAGGGATTTTAGCTGGCAGTAGAAGATTGGCCTGGTTTTTTTGTGCAGAGCATTAAGAAAAACTGCAGCCAGTGATTGTGAAACGACTGTCGCGACCGCTGCTCCAAGCGGTCCATAAACAGGGATTAACCAATAATTGAGCAGTATGTTGACCGTCGCGCCGATAACTATCCGCACCATGGCCAGTCGGGTCAAATTTTCAGCCAGATCCCATGGTCCCTGGGCTACTCCGTAAAACACGAATAACGATGCCCAGATATGTATTGCCAGTACCGGCCCCGCCGCCTGGTAAGCATTGCCGTACATGACCGTTACCACCCAGTTGGAACAGAGTGACATCGGTACTGCAATCAGCAGCGAGAGAGCTGCCATCAGGCTGAACAGGCGGGTAATACGCCGATGGTACAACAGTTCATCCTCTGTTTTTGACTGTATCACCACCGGAAACACCGACGATACGACAATCATAGGAATCATATACCAGATTTCCGACAGTTTGGTTGCCGAGGTATATATGCCCACGGCACTGTTTCCCGCCATGTCACCAAGCATTATCTGATCGATCTTCATATATACCGCAATTGAAAGACCGCTTAGGACCATCGGCCAGCTGTCACTCAGCATGTGACGGCACCGCACGGAAGTGCTGGATAATTCACTCAGATGATAGCCGGATCTCCTGAAAAAGACGATCATCCCGATGGCACCAAGGATGATTTCCAGCAATGCAGTCCACGCAAACATAGTCAAAGGCGCGTGTGAAACAATGAGCCCTATTTTTACACCTGCAGCCAGCAAAAAAGCACTGTTTTTGGCAATGACCGTATTACGCGAGCGCATCTGTGACTGGAACCAGAAATCGATGACATCAAACGCCTGGAACACCATACCGGCGGCAATGACCGCAATCAGCATCGTTCCAAGCGGGTCCCCCTGGCGAAGCAGTAGAAAAGAAGCGACACAAAGCACGAGCGAAGCTGCACCGCCGATCAATCGCAATACCAGTGCCGACCCCAGTATTTCCCGAGATTTGTCAGGCGTACGAACCAGTTCCCGAACAACAATTCCGTCCAGTCCCAGCGTCGCAAACGTGGCAAATAGAGCCACAAAAGCAATTGCGTAGCTTAGCATGCCGAACTGGTCAGGCCCGAGATAACGTACTACCCAGATATTGACTAATAGACCGACGCCCATGCGCAGGACTTTGTCAAAGAACAGCCAGCCTGCATTGCTGATTATATTCTGAAGAGTCTGGCGCCCCTCTACCCGTTCGCGGATGAATGCGGGCAGGTATGTGAGCCAGCTACTGCTCATTGAGATACATGGTTATCCAGAAACCACCGGTACGCCCCTGTAATTCCATCTCGTAATTCAACGTCATGACGCCAGCCCAGAGCGTGAATGCGCGAAGAATCGGCAAGCTTGCGAGGTGTTCCGTCAGGCTTGTCCGTATCAAATACCAGCGCCCCTGTAAAGCCGACAACGTCCTGTACCAGCAGTGCCAGGTTCCGGATACTTATTTCCTGTCCGGAACCAACATTGATTAGTCCCGGTGCGAGCGGATCATTCAGCAGCCCATCATAGCACTGATTATCCAGGTTCATAAGAAATATACACGCAGCTGCCAGGTCATCGACCTGAAGAAATTCACGCAGCGGCGTACCGGTGCCCCAGATTGTAACGACCTCGTCGCCACGCAGCTTTGCTTCATGAAACTTGCGAATCATTGCCGGCAGAACATGGGATTTTTCAAGATCAAAATTGTCGTTTGGTCCATACAAATTGTTCGGCATGGCTGACAGGTACCTGGTGCCATACTGCTGATTATAGGATCGACATTGACAAATACCGGCAATTTTTGCGATTGCATACGCATCATTGGTCGGTTCCAGCGGACCGGTCAGAAGGTGTTCCTCCTTCATCGGCTGCGGTGCAAACTTCGGGTAAATGCAGGTGCTGCCAAGGAATAACAGGCGGGTTACTCCATTCATCCAGGAGCTGTGGATAATGTTGTTCTGTATCATCAGGTTATCATGAATGAATTCACCCTTATAGGTGCTGTTCGCGATAATGCCGCCCACCCGTGCGGCCGCCACAAAAACATATTCCGGTTTTTCATCACGAAAAAAATCTGCAACCGCCTGCTGGCTGCAGAGGTCCAGTTCATCACGTGAGCGGAGAATCAGGTTTGTGTACCCTGCTGCCTGAAGTTTTCTGACGATTGCCGAACCGACCATGCCACGGTGCCCTGCAACAAAAATTTTTGCTATACTTTGCATAAAATCAGACATCTCCATCTTTCAGTAGTTTTACATTACTTTTAGCGCTCCTGTGTAGCGCGGTGGCAGCGGATAACCGTTACTCTCTCCAGCGTAATCATGCCTCCGCTCAACATCGCATCAATCCTCGGCATAATCGCATCGACCTTCTCCTGACTATCCACGACCTCTACGACAAGCGGCAATTTAGCAGAGATATCAAGTAGTTTTTGAGTGTGATAGACCCGGTTTGCACCAAACCCGCACACCCCTCTCAACACAGTTGCGCCGGCAAATCCCTCATGCTGTAGCAAATCAATCAGAGCTTCATAGAGCGGTTTGTGCTCGAAGCGATCTCCCTCTCCGATAAAAATCCGCATCAATACCTGTTCACCAGGCAGCTTTGTCATACCAGTCACCTCACGTCAGCGCTCGAACCGTTACAATACCAAGCCAGGTACACAGAAGACAGACAGTAACGCTCACCAGAATATTCACAAAAGCCGTCAGAAATTGACCATCTTCAAGCAGAGTAAAGGTCTCATAACTGAAGGTGGAAAATGTCGTCAAACCTCCAAGGAAACCAACCGTGAGACTTATTCGCAGAGTTTCGGAAAGAAAGGTGCCGCGTAGACCAAGCTCCATAATCAAACCGATCAGGTAAGCACCAATTATGTTAACAACAAACGTTCCATATGGAAATGACCGACCAAACAGGGAATATATCCATCCAGACAGGTAAAAGCGTGTAATCCCGCCACCGGCACAGAAGAGGGCTATGGCAACAGCAGTTTTCAAAACCGATATACTCCCATTGAATTAAAGATCCTCACCTGTTGTCGTCAAGACGAGTTTGCCATGCTTGACACCTTTTACGCTGATGAGCTCATTGGCAATTTGTTTCACCATCAGAACCGTCCCTCGAATTACCAGCACCTCAAGACAATTATGGGCATCAAGATGGACGTGCAGGGCCGATATAATCTGGTCATAATGAGCATGCTGGTAATCGGTCAATTTATCGGCGAGATCACGGACATGATGGTTATACACGAGTGTCACCGTTCCAACCGATTCCTGGTCTTCTGCACCACATCTCTCTTCAACCAGTGATGCCCGGATAAGATCACGAATAGCCTCTGATCTGTTCATATAGCTTTTCTGTTCGATCAGCTGGTCAAAGTTCTGCAAAAGCTTTTCATCCAGAGATATCCCAAATCGTACCGTCTGTCCCATGCAATCCCCCCTCTTCATGAACAACAGCACGCATCCTAGCCGATTATTTATAAAATGTCACGATCAGGAGTAATATCGATTTTTCGTGTTATTAATATATTTTTTGTGCTACTTACTTCCTCAGCGATACTGGTTAATCGACGGGATTTCAGGCGATGAGGACCTATTTCTACTATGACTTTACTCCGGGCAGCAATCGTTGATTTAAAACGGCTTGAATATCTGGCAGAAGGTAATTCAGCTATTCACAACCTTGACGCACGGGCCAAAGTGCTGGTCACGCTCGTATTCATTACAAGCGTTGTTTCGTGCAACCGGTATGAGCTTTCCCGTTTGCTGCCGTTTTGTGTTTTCCCGGCCGTTATGATTGCTCGTGCCAACCTTCCTGCGCTCTATCTCGCAAAAAAAATCATGCTTATCTGTCCATTCATCATAATGATGGGGCTTTTCAATCCGCTCTTCGACCGTACCGCACTCTATCAGATTGGTAAACTGAGTATTTCGGGTGGCTGGATTTCTTTTTTCTCCCTCTTTACCCGGTCTCTGCTTACGGTCAGTGCGGCATTCATCCTGATTGCGACAACCGGTTTTCCCGCCGTATGTCAGGCACTGGAAAAGTTAGGAGTCCCACAGATCTTTTCCGTACAGTTACTGTTCCTGAACCGATATATATTTGTTCTGGCAGACGAAACCGGCAGGGCGTCACGTGCTCGGGAGCTTCGATCGTGCGGGAAAAGCGGGCTCGGGATTACCAGCCACGGCTCACTTATTGGGCACCTGCTGCTCAGAACCTGGCAGCGGGCGGAACGCATTCATACGGCAATGCTGGCACGTGGCTTCGTGGGCAAATTTCACAGCCAGCGGTACTCATATTTCGGTTCGAGCGATCTCGGCTTCGTAATCGGATGGTCGGCACTATTTATTTTATTCCGCTCTGTTGATTTATCCGGCTACCTCGGGGGTGTTGCAACGGAACTTTTTTTATGAACCACCACACTCTCGAGGTGAAAAACCTTCAACACATCTATCCGGACGGTACAGTTGCCATCAGGGACGTTTCCTTTTACATTACCAATGGCGAATCCGTTGCACTTATTGGCGCTAACGGAGCAGGTAAATCGACTCTTCTGCACCATCTGAACGGCTGCTTAGAGGCGACCTCCGGCCAGATTCGCATTGGCAACATTCTCCTCACGAAAGAGTCCCTGCCTGACATCCGCCGCAGGGTTGGTATGATATTTCAGAATCCGGATGATCAGCTTTTCATGCCAACTGTGTGTGAAGATGTAGCATTTGGCCCATTGAACCTTGGGCTTTCAGAATGTGAGGTGGATTTACGGGTAACTGAAGCCCTGAATCAAGTCGGGGCTGGGCACCTGCGGAGCAAACCTCCGTATCATCTTTCCGGAGGCGAAAAAAAAAGGGTCGCAATTGCCACTGTACTGGCAATGTCTCCCGATATTCTTGTCATGGATGAACCGACCAGCGGACTTGACCCGTATGCACGTCGTCAGCTTATGGGTCTCATGCGCGGATTTTACCATACAAAGGTAATTACCAGCCACGACCTCGATATGGTGATGGATATCTGCGAACGGACGATTGTATTGCATAACGGCACAGTAATGGCGGATGGACCTACCAATGAGATTTTCCGGAACGACACACTCCTTTCAGCCTGCCGATTAGAAAAACCATTTTCATTACAAGGGTGTCCGATCTGTAGCAGGGTTGTTACATAAAAAAGCCCTGACAGCAGGACTGATCAGGGCATGGTATACGTTATAAATAATTATTACGGTATAGGTGCAATGGTCGGATGACGGTCCAATTCCTGCCCTTTCGCATGCCCCTTCACCGCCCTCATCAACGCCTTGACCTCTTCCGGCATATCTTTACCCTCCTTCATGGCCGCCTTCATCTGCCCCGCCAGATACGAGTGGTTGATAAAGATATCCAACACCGATAGCATAAATTCCTGTTTCCACGGAGACAACTCGTGCAGGTGCTGAAATTTATGCATATAGAATTTCTGCGCAGCCTTGCCGAGTTCCTTTTCAAGCTCTTCAACCGTCATGTTCTTAGGTTTGATAACCGGTTCCACCAGATTATATTTGCTATATCCTTTGTGAATACATAGGGCTCAAGCTGTGGGTAGAGATCAGCATAAGGCCACGGAGCAATAGCAAGGAAAAATGCCATATCTGGATTGTAATGCTTCGCAAGCTCCACCGTTAAGGCAATCGACTCGGGGGTGTCATCTGGGAGACCAAGAACAAGGGATGTCTCGGAAACGATATCAGCGCCATTGATTATATCAATAGCCTGCTTTGATTGGACAACTTCCGTATCCTTGTTAAACAGGTCAAGCGTTTCCTGCGAACCGGCTTCGACTCCAACATATATATGTTCAACACCGGCTTTCTTGTATTTCCACATGATATCGGCGTCGCGCAGGATATCATCAACACGGGTTTCCATCAGCAGCTTGACTGTCACCTTCCGCTCAATCATCAGGTCAAGAATTTTTTCCCAGCGCTCGCGATCGTAAGTTGGTAATTCGTCCGCTAACATGGCTACTTCAACCCCGTAGGTGTTTGAGAGCAATTCAAGCTCGTCCACCACGTTTTCAGCGGAACGGGCGCGCCATGTCTGGGCCCAAAACAACTGCTGCGAACAGAAGGAGCATTGAGATTTACACCCGCGTGCGGTTGATATGATTGCCAAGCGGGCATTTTTTTTGGCCCGATACGTATAAATCGGCCACTCCACCAGATCCCAGGCAGTCGGCAAGTTATCCAGATCGTGAATATATGCGGCTTTAGGCGTAACTACCACAGCATCATTCCGCCAAAAGGCGATACCATTAACCGATGCAGGGTCACCACCAGCATTGAGGCAGTCAAGCAGTTCAACGAGTGTAACCTCTCCTTCACCACGGACAATGTAGTCAAGCGTGTCGTTGACATCCGTCAGGATTTGATCGTAGCAGAAGGCGGCATGAACATTTCCAAGCACCGTTACAACCTCTGGGTTGATCTGTTTGGCCAGGTCACACAACTCGAGAGCCTTGACAATAGAGGCGGTAAATGAGGTTGTAGCGATTACATCCGGCTTGAAGGCTTCAATTCGGGCCTTTATATCCGGCCACTTATGCCACAGTGACATGGCATCATAATAATCTACTTCATAACCGGCAGCGCGAAGTGAGCCTGCAATATAGACAAAACCGACGTTTAGCCACGTACCGGCAGATTCAACGACGCCGGAGTGATATGGAGGGGTTATCAGCGCAACACGTTTGATCGTCATACATATCCTTCTTTAAAAAAATGAGCAATCGTCCCAACGAATGGGATCGATATTATCTTATTAAAACTGATTTGTCTGCAATTTTCTTACCTTCAAATACAAAAAAGCATAAATACTTTTGGTACATGTCAATGAAAGACTTTATCCCACACCCAAAAATACCCGAGAGCATATGCAGAGAAAAGAACAACATGTTTTATTATCAATGCCTTACGCCGTTGCCGCTCTGCATCCTCACCATACCAGTTGTCTACATAGGTAAATGTTCGCCCTGCTCCAGTTGCCATAATTATAATGGCTGCGCATACGCTCCCCCAGAAGAACATCCGCTCAAGATGATTCAGTGTACTGACAACAACTGCATCCTTGACATGTGCATCATGAAGCACCGATATCGTAACTATAGTTGCCAGCCAGATCCCGGCCGCAAAGTCATGAACAAAACCATTCAAAACTATCAGAGATTTTTTAATCATTTGTAGCCCCCATCCGATAACGCCGCTTCACAGGCTTCCCGTTAATGCTCAATTCTAAACCCGGTGTGGAAATTTTCCGAAAGGAACGGAATCCCCCAATAACTGATCACCATGACGGCAACAGCCGCCAGTGCGTAGAGCGCAAGCCGCCGATTACGCCACCCCATGGTTATCCGAAGGTGCAGATAGATTCCATATACCAGCCAATTGATTAATGACCAGACTTCAACAGGGTCCCAGTTCCAATAACTTCCTTTGACCTGATTCGACCAGAGTGCACCGGATATTATCATGAGCCCCAGAAAAACAAACCCACCAGAGATAAAACGATAGCTCAATCCGTCAAGCACATATAAATTCGGTAAGGTATCGTAGATTCCGCCGTTTTTTCTCTCTTTTATCAGGTACAGCAGACTGAGAGCTGCTGCCAAAAGGACACAACTGAATCCGGTGGCAGCCGCAAAAATATGGGTCCAGAGCCAGGAGCTCTGTAACGCCGGGGGCAAAACACTGACCCCCTTCATCATTGTACTGGACCATCCAAGTAAAATAAAACAGACCGGCATCACCAGCACACCTGCAGCTTCTAGATTCCGTGCAGAAAACTGGGTAATTAAAAAAATGAGTACCGCAATTAACACACCCGATGCAAGTGACTCTGCAATTGAAATAAACGGCGGAACAACACCAACAAACCAACGCACGGCAATAGCAACGGCATTCCCGCATAAACCAACGACAACAAAAGAGAGGGCACAATTAAAGATAGCTTCCTTGCGGGCCAGAAGCCCAAAAATATAGCCGAAAGAAGCAATGCCATAACAGGCAACTGCCGTCCAGAAAAAAGTCATTTCATACTGCTGCATACCTATGCCTCCAATCCATATACTTGCGTATTAAAAACATGCACACTGACAAATTGCAAGAAACTTCATTCATGTCACGCCAAAAGGAGCCAGTATACATCTGTAATATAGCATCAGACAAGTGCAGTCACATCCATAGAACAGTTAGACCAGTGCATTTTCTGCAATAAATGGACATTACAATAGGTATTACTTCTCTGAATATTATTTAGGCATATCTGCCCAGTACATATGCATATTATCTGGTAAATCTGACTCAACATTAGTACAATGCCCGGAACTATAACAGAAATGAGTACTGGTGCATATATTGCATATATGCTACAGCCTTCACTTACTTTTTGTCCTTACTAAGAGGAGTAGACCTATGACTACCACTGCAGAAACCAGCCACCAACTGACTGAAGAAGTTCTCGCAATTATTGAAGCAGGTGTTGATGCCGAACTTTCAGAAGAAAAGTTCAATGATTACAGCTTACGCCTTTTTGCACTGCACTACGAAACGAATAAGATATTTCGTGAATTCTGTGATATCAAAAAAGTAAAACCGTCGGATATCAGTCGCTGGCAGGATGTTCCAATGGTCTACAATGATGTATTCAAAACACATCTTGTAGCTTCATTTCCGCTTGAGCAGTCTGTTATGGCGTGCCTGACTGGTGGAACAACCAGTCTCACTCAACGCGGTCGGATTTTCCGTGATGAAGACGGGAAAAAACTGGTGTTCGGGGCCAACAAGAAAATGACCGCCTCGTACCTCTTCCCGGATTTTGAAGACGGGAAACGCTGCCGCATCCTGATCCTGGCTCCCAGTCCCCAATTAGCCCCTTCCATGGGAATGGCCATTGGCATGGATCAGACCCGAACACATTTCGGCACCGAAGACAGTATCTTCCTGCTTGGAAAGAGCGGCATAGACGTAAAAAACCTGTTAAAAGCACTCAGAGAGTCTGAGGCCAGTGGAGTCCCGGTGGCCTTGATCGGTGCAACTGCCGCATACGTCTATTTCTTCCAGTCCTGCCGACGCAAAAAGATGAAATTCAAACTCCCCGCTGGAAGCCGTATCTGCGACGGTGGTGGTTACCGTGGTCGTTTCGGTGTTGTAACCCGTGATGATTATTATGCCATGGTCAAGGAGATTCTGGATATTCCAGAAAGCCACTGTGTAAACGTTCTGGGTGAAGCAGAGACTGCCACAAATCTGTTTGACGATACGCTGCGCCGTAAAGTTAAAGGCTTGCCGCCACGACCAAGAACCCGTCCGATCCCGCCCTGGTCAAGGGTACTTGCTATGAACATCGATGACCTGTCACCGCTACCGGATGGCGAGGTCGGGTTGCTTGCCCACTGGGATCTTGCCAATATACCGACCGTGTTGGCGGTCATTACAGACAACCTCGGATATACAGAAAATAACGGCACCTGCTGTGAAATTGTCGGCCGCGCCAAGATTGAAAATGGTAAGGTGTCGCCATTACCGGATGAGGAGAAAACCATCGGACCGATGGGGGATTCGGCAATTTTCAGAATGCTTGAAACCTATTCAAACTTTTCGATAGACCTTAAGATGCGCTTTGCAAAGGATCCGAAAGTTGAACCCAGTATTCGGGAAGAAATAGAAGCACGTCCTGGATCAGTAGCTTCCTGTCCTCAGGTTGTAGATGAAATACTGATGTCACAATCGAGTAAAGAGGCGGCAGAGTTGCGCGATGCCTCACTCAATACGTTTAAAGACCAGACAGATCGACCGCTGGGCTGGTATGCTGAGGAAGAAAAAAAGCAGGACCTGCTTGACCACCCCGCGGGGCTTAAATCGGAGAAACCTGCCAAATAAATGCCGATAACATCTCACTAAACACACATGGCGACTGGAATTTCCAGCCGCCATGTGTGTTTATGTGTGTTTATGTGTGTTTATGTGTGTTTATGTGTGTTTATGTGTGTTTATGTGTGTTTATGTGTGTTTATGTGTGTTTATGTGTGTTTATGTGTGTTTATGTGTGTTTAAAACCGTAACCAACGTTACCAGCTACCTGACGTACTGTTTCTTCCTCACCTCGCCCTTATCAACCTTCCACTTCTCGTAGGCAATTTTCATCCCTGTTCTGACGGGGAGCTGATTCATCAATGACAGGATATGTGCGTACGGAAAACCTGAAAGCGGTACATGGCGCATATGGCTGATTACTCGCCAGGTGCTTAAGAGTTCGAGTGAACTTTTATAGAACAATTCCTCCCTGACCTCTGGGGACATGGCTGGATCAGGATGTTCAAACAGGGCGTAGGCACCGGTGTAGTATTCCCACCCGAGGTCTTTGTAGAGATACGGTTCATACTGACGCCTGAGCTCCGTACCTGGGTATGGCACCAGCAGCGATGGATGCATACTTACACCAAGACGGTCTGCCAGTTCTACAGAGCGCTTAAAATCATCAAGAGAATCATTTCTTCCCCCCAGCATATAAAAAAGGGAGACATCAATTCCGTGATCACGCAGTGTTTTGACGGCGCGCTCCCGATCAACGCCTATTTTACCGTTAGCACGATAGGCGGTCAGGGCATCATCGGAAATTGCGTCCCAACCGACCCACACCGTCAGCATACCACTTTCACGAGCGGCATTTAGCATGCGCGAACCTGCCGGGGTCAGTACCGGGCGAAGACTTCCGAAACCCATCCATTTCTTTTTGCTCCCCTTAAGCGCCGTAAACATATCAATTGCACGTTGTTCAAACCCCTGCCACCAGATATTTTCGTCGCCGTTGATGTACATATTTTCCGGGATAGCAGCCACATCCCGAACAACATGGTCAATCGGTCGGAAACGGATGTCGGCGCCCATAAACGGCTTGACCGAACAGAAGGTGCAGTTGTACGGGCAACCACGAGAGGTATTCACTACTCTGAACTGATGACCATGCTTAAGCATGCCGTAAAGTGGTGTCGGCAGATCATCCAACTGCAAGCGCTCGCCTTCATAAAACCTTTTCAAAGACCCTGACTTGAAGTCCCGCAAGACCTGAGGCCAGGCGGTTTCAGCTTCTCCCGAAACAACCGCATCTCCGTGTTGAATAGCTTCTTCGGGAAGAAGTGAAGCGTGAATCCCCCCGAACACCACCTTGGCACCACGCGCCCGTAACTTGGCGGCAATTTTGTATCCCGGCACCGATGTTGGTGTCAAAAGACTGATTGCCGCAAGATCACAGTCCAGAGTATCAAATACATCCGGAGTTGCACTGGCACTGTACACCTCTATTTCAATTGATGAATCTTCCCGGCGGGTAAGTGCAGCCAGATACTCCAGAATTGGCGGTGCTACCGGCGTCCAGCCAAACGGCAGGGGAGGAAATATGATCGCAAGCTTCATTTAAAAAGAAATCTCCTTGTTTTCATATATCGCCGTGACGATTTTTTTAATTTGAGAGGGGTCTATTACTGTAGTATGGCGCATGCCGTCACTCGTGATATCAATGCGGCTGACCATGGCAATATATGTTTCACCATCACCGCGAACAACAAACTTAATCTCCACCCCCCGTTTTACAACACCTTCCTGAAGAGCAGCAGAGGAGACCGGGCTTATGTGAAACCAACAGACGTAATCAATATAGTGCGGGCCATTTTCTGAAGGAGTTTCCAGCCATTTTTTCTCTTCGGCATATTTGTATGAATCAAAGGCCTCGCCAATAGTTTTCGTAGCACTAACTTCCAAATGATTCTTCTTCAGCGCTTCAATTCCAAGCGGGAGATCAGTAGTCTTCATTTCGCCATGAAATGGAACCATTTTAAAGTTATCTTTTTCCCGCCTTTCAATCTTCGATCCAGAAGATGATGACGATTTATCCTGACTGTCAAATGAGCAGGCCGTAACGCTCACTGCTATTATGCCTACTACCGCACATACTCTTATCTTCAAATCCCTAACCCTCCGCAAAATTAATAGATTGATTTCAAGTATGATCAATCCTGAAGCCGCTATGGAACGTCTCAACAGTAAACGGTATCCCCCAGTAACTGACGATCATTGCTATCAGCGCCAGCAGGGCGTACCAGGCAAGCTTGCGCCCTTTCCAGCCAAAGGTAATGCGCAGATGCAGGTAAATCCCGTAGGTCAGCCAGGAAACCAGAGACCAAACTTCAACCGGATCCCATCCCCAGTAACTCCCTTTTACCTGATTTGACCAGAAACAGCCAGACACCATCATCAGGCCGTACATTATAAAGCCACCCGCAATAAAGCGATATGAATACATGTCAAGCGTCGATAGATCAGGCAGTTTGTCATAAACACCACCTGTTTTTTGTTCTTTAAGTAGATAGAGAAGACCAAGGCCTGCCGCGATCAGCACCGATGCAAAACCTGCCGAAGCACCGACGATGTGCACCCAGATCCAGCCACTCTGTAAAGCAGGAGCAATTGTAGAGGCGACCTCTTTCATTATTGTTCCCGCCCATCCCATCAGCACAAAAACAACCGGTATTACCAGGGCACCAAGTGGGCGAACCCGTTTGGTAGAAAACTGAAAAATCAAAAAAATCAGTACCGCCATGAAAGAGCCGAGAGTCAACGACTCAGAGATGTCAATAAATGGCGTTATCCCGGTAGCTGACCAACGCACGGCAATGGTTATAACATGAGGGATAAACCCTAACAGTGCGGAGTACAGACCGATTGTAAACAATTTGTCCTGCTTGGCAATCATGCCGAAGATGTAGCTGAATGTGCTGACACCGTACAAAGAAACGGCTGTCCAGAAAAACATAAGTGCTGGTTTCATACTCTCTCCTTGAAAAAAAATTCTCTTCCTTTATGCATTTCTGTGAACATTCTGTCAATTCGTTTCAATCTTTGAATTATATAGCGACGGAATTTCAGCATTGTTATCGAAGCATCAATCAATTAACTTGCTGCACTTTCTGTTGCCTGAGCATTATCTGTTTCAATAATTTTGGTGCCAGACCAGATCCTGCCTCAAGAAGAAATTTATACTCCTCATTGGCCAGATCTGGTCGACCGACAATGAGATACTCGATCCCGATTTCATAGTGCCCCTTCTCGCTGCGCGGTTCAATGAGCAAGACCTGTGAATATGAAGCAAGGGCTTTTTCGTGCTCGTTCAAACTTCTATAAGCATTCCCTAGATTCATCAAAGCAAAAGTATCAGCAGGTTTTTCCGCAACAGCCATCTCAAGGTATTTGAGAGATTCCTGGAATCTCCCAACCTGAAGCAGCGCATTACCAAGGTTGGTGTGTGCCACATGATTATTTTCTGTTACTTCCATTGCATGGTGAAACAGGGTGATACTGTTTTTCCAGTACCCCAACTGAATTGACGTAACAACGACCATAACAACCACAAGGGCAATTGACAATATGCGAAGAGCCAGTTCCCCATCGTCCCATGTATGCAAAAGGGCAGAAACACCCCAGACCAGCATGATAAATATACCAACGAGCGGAATGTACGTATACCGATCTGCAATTGAGTGCGAGCCTATCTGCACGAAACCGATTACCGGCAGCAACGTGACAAGGTACCACATCCACCCCATGATCAAATAACCGCAGCGTTTTCTCATGACAAAGACTACAAACGTTGCCGTAGCAAGCAGTAGAGCCGAACCTGCAATATACGCAAAATGCGGGGGATAAAATGACCTCGGATAGAACACTGACAGCTCCGCCGGCCAAACCGTTTTACCAAGATAGGCGACATAATAGGTCAGGGCCTTGCCTGCACGGGAGGCAAATGTGAAGTTGTCGGAAATACTGCCGTCGGCTTTCTGAGTAATGTACGTAATGATACTGACAATTATCGTTAAGAGTATAAATGGAATTTTTTCAAGCAAGACACGTGGAAGAGTTGCTGCGTTTTTTTCCTCCTTAGCATGGTCAAAACGCCGCAATGGCCAATAATCTATGATTAGTAAGACCAAGGGCAGAGTCACAAGCATCGGTTTTGCCAAAAGCCCCAGAAGAAAACTGGCAAGACACGCAAAATAGCGATAAAAGCTGGGATATCGGACATAATTGGCGTAAAGGCAGAGTGTCAGCATCCAGAAAAAACCACTGAGCACATCTTTCCGTTCAGCAACCCAGGCAACCGACTCCACGTGAAGCGGATGGAGAGCAAAAAGGCATGCCACGATACCGCTCTTCCACCGCTCACCTGTTGTATAATTGAGAAACTTGAATAAAAGAAGTGTCGAGGCGATATGCCATAGCACGCTCACAATATGATGGCCCGCAGGATTCAGCCCGAACAGCTCAATATCCAGCATGTGGGAGATCCACGACAATGGAATCCAGTTACCCTCGCACGGTGTGGTAAAGGCCCATTGAATGCCTTGTAACGTCAAACCATCGCGGATATTCTCATTCATTACGACTATAAAGGGGTCGTCATAATTAATGAAATCATGCCAGGCAACCCGCACATAAACCGCCAGAGTCAGGACAGCCAGACCGACCGCAATAACAAGATCGATGTTTTTGAAGAGATCACGAAGTCTCGTCATCCTGAAGACCCTTCTGAAATGTTCTCAACAGCAGTCAGGCGGGCAACAATTTCAACCGTGCCTCCCGCATGAGAAACAGCCTCCAATACTGTAAGTATGATTGAAACCGGCACTAACAATGGCAATAGGGCTATCGATACAATGAGACTGAAATAGTGCGTCAAGTTATCCGTTTCAAGATCATCGCTGCTTAAAAATGAATACAGACGATTATGCCGCAGCCCAGCGCTATTCAGCAATGATTGCAGCCATCCGAAAATATTGTGAGCAATGTCCAGCCGCCTGACCTTTATGAGTTCAAAATCAAGACCAATTAATTCCGTTGACAACGATGTTTCACTGAAATGCCAGAGATGACGCGGCAGGTCGAGATGAAACCAGCCACCCCGGGTAAAGCGTGCCTGCCAGCTGGCAATATTGGGAACCGCCACTGCAATGACGCCACCCGGCTTAAGCAATCGGACGCAATCAGCCAACATCCGGTGAGGATTGCGGATATGCTCCAGCACATGAGTAATCGTAATTAAATCAAATGATTTATCCGCATATGCCTCCAATGCCGTTTCGACCATAAGTCCATGAACATTACGGGCAGCAGTTGCAGTATCATCATTCAACTCCAAACCGGCGACTTCCCACCCGGACTGTCGTAAGGCACGCAAAAATCGACCACTACCGCACCCTATATCCAATGCCCGCCCCTTACGCACTACATGTGAGAGCCGATAAATCCGCCAGCGGCGCATTCCTTCAACCAGCCATTCGAAAGGGGTGGCAAAGCGGACACCTTCGCCGTTACGATAATATTGAGTAGAGTGCAATTCGTGCAGCGTTGCTTCATCAGGACACGGCTCCGTCTTTCCCAGCCCACATGACGCACAATAGTACACGAAATACTGATTTTTACACGCATCGATATGCGTGGCAAAAATCACTATCGGGTGACCACAAATTGAACAAATGGAATCGGCACATTCCAAAGTCATTGTCTAATACTCCCCCGCTTTACCGGTTTAATATTTTTTCAAGCTCAGCAATTTTTGCAGGAATTACGAGGCGGGCCTCGGTCAACTCGTTCCCCGGAGTTGCAAGAAAGCGGCGATAGGAGTCGACTGCCTCGGGAAATCTTCCCAGCCGTTCCAGCACAACACCTCTGTTCAACAGTGCTTCAGCATCCTGGGAGTTCTGGTAAATTGCCTGATTGTAGTGTTCCAGTGCCCCCCGCAAGTCACCACGCAGCAATCTGACATAGCCAATCTGTGTTCTAATCCTTGGAAAGCTGGGATTCAGAACCAGCACACGCTCAAACATCTTTTCAGCGATATCGATATTGTTCTCCGTGTCCAGATACGCACAGCCGAGACTATCATAGCCAAGCGCCTGGTCAGGATACATCTCAACAATATTTGTAAAAAGAGTAATATCACTTCGCCAGATCTGATTGCGCCGCACCGTCACAACTGCCAGAGCAATTAGAATCAGAGCTGCAGCGCTTATTCCCCATCGCCTCATCTTTGCCCGTGACAGAACAACCAATCTGAATTGATCGGCAACAATCAACCAAAGCCCTATTGCCGGAGTATGCAGATAGCGATCAGCAAACTGGGCACTGGGAATTGGGAAAATACCGCTCATCGGCAGCCAGAATGCAATGAGCCATGCCAACCCGAAAAGGGTGGCACGACTGCGTCCACCGGTAAAAAACCACCAGAGCAACCCGACAATACTGATCCAGGCTGACACCAGCGACAGAGAATACATATTAAAATCATCCGGAAGAAAGTATCGGCAGCTAAGGTACTGTGGCCAGACAACATTAAGCAGATAGCGTGGGATGATGTACACATTATCCAGCAGCCGGGCCGCCAGTCCATGGAGTACATCAATAGAAGCTCCGGCTCGGGAGAGAGCATTATTTCGCAGTGCCAGATAGAAAACCAGGCACGTTATGTAAGGAAGTAATCTGACAAAAGCCTTTTGCAGGGAATTCCGGTTCTCTCCCTGAACTTTGATACATTCAATCGCCGCTATGAAGGGGAGGATTGCTACTGCCAGTTCTTTGGAAAAGAGGCCGCACAGAAAGAGAGATGCACCGGCAAGAGCGCCGGCAAGACTCTTTTTTGTATGACTCCATTGATGTACCAGGTATGAAGCGACAACAAAAAATGTCGCCAGCAGCGTGTTCCGCGCAGAATAAAAATCTACCGCTTCGGACTGGATGGGATGAACGGCAAAAAGCAATCCGGCAAATATCGCAGCAATCTTGTCGATTGTAAGCGATAGTGCAAGACGGTATACGAGAAAAGCCGTCACTGCATGCAGTGACACATTGATCAGTCTTACGAAT
>JAQTXD010000061.1 GCA_028688955.1 Desulfuromonadaceae bacterium | reverse complement strand
AACTACTGCAACAAGTCCAATTAAAACCGGGACGATATATCGCCGGGATACATTTCTCGATTCTACCGAAGCTGTTCTGGTTGGAGAGTAGCCAGACACGGCAGCGTGCGTCTTGCTACCGAAAGCAGGAGTGAATGATACGTTCAGGTCTGTAACAGCAGCCCAGGTTCTTTTAAAAAACTCTTTGCGGGATTTGCTGCGGGCCTCATCCGGGTTAACAGTCACAAAAAAGTCCGGGAATGACTTCCCGCAGGAATGACAATGCGCATGGTGATCAAGCAATCCCCCACAGTTGGCGCAATTTATTTCCAAAGACTTTCGTTTCGCTCTGCATGCACACGATTCTCTGATGACATGCATCTGCTGACTGCAATTAGCACAGGTAATTGCAAACATTTGTTCAGGCATCTGAGCTAAATCAACCTCGTTTTTTTCAGCACATTTAGGACAGACACATAACATGACCCTGTTCTGTGCGGGCGGGTCAACCCTATCGTCAACGGTTTCACCGTCAGAAACTGGCTGCAAAAGGTCAAAATTAAAATCCGCTTCATCTGAAACGGTAAAAGTATCATCAGTTTTCGGCGCTTCAAAATCAAATGGGGAGTTATCGTTTATATTCATATTAAGGCCTCACTCCAACAAAAACACCATCATTTGAACGGGCTATATCGTCCTTGTTTTCGGCGTCATGACCAAAAGCCGGAATACTTAGACCATTTTCTCCCTTTGAATACAGGTCATAATCTGTATTCAAAGGATTGCCTGCAGAATCCTCAAGTTCAGAACCCGCGACAACTAACTGGTATTCATACTGACGTTTCCACGGATCCAACGGACTTACTATTCCCATTTCACCCAATGTGGCAGCTGGTACAGTTGTATTATTTTCAAGAAGATAGGCCGATATTGCTTTTTCAATGACACGAATATCGGAAACACACGCTGCATTTTTGGCCGAAATGAGGTACGAATTGTAGGCGGGCATTGCCATCATTGCCAAGACAGCCAGAATTGCTGTAATAACTATCAATTCTACCATAGTAAACCCACTATTCCTAACCGTTACCTGTTGGGACTGAGTGGGACACATGAGATGTCCAAATGATGAGACGCTATCAAATATATTTTGAAATTTTAATTTTACAAACATGATCGCATCCCTTTCAAAAAATAGGATTATCACAAAATTTGCGACAATAGCATTTGAGCACTTTTCATGCCATGACATATCTCATTATTACTTAATATTGCAATATAAGTTTTAGACGATAATACTCAAGTGACATTTTAACTTAAAACCTATTTATGTCACCCGTAGTGACAAATATTGTCAGTCATAAAAATCCAAGCACCTAGATCAAGGGAAAAATAAAATATCTACTTACAATTTATCAAATATTGTTTTTGCAGCTTCATGATAGTGACTGTTTCGAGAAGAATTTTGATACGCTTTTTTAAAAGATTCTTTAGCTGATTTTTTATCTGCTAAGCGTAACTGAACAACCCCAACTCTGTAATAATAAAAAGGGTCACCAGTAATTGAAACTAATTCTTCAAGATCCTGAAGAATATCTCTATCAATTTTTTTACATTCCTCAGCTGCTGTTGACTTTTCACGTCGTTTTTCATCAATTTTAAGTAACAGTTCATATAATAACTGACGATAATCGCATGGTTTATCAAGACGATTCAGAAGCAATAAACGCGCTTCATCCAAGTCACCATTGTTTACCATGATTTTTATTTTGTTAAGTGATGACGGTTGAAATTCATCAACAACATTTAAACGCACGATATTATCAGCTTCGTCTATACTTCCACGTGCGCGTAACGCAATTGCATATTCATTTTTGATAGCACCAAAATCAGGAGATTTTTTTACCGTATCTGCAAAAAGCGTAAAGTTATCTTGCCATACAATGTTTCGCTGAACAGTTACAACTGCGGCGATTCCCAAAACTACCGAAATCAATAGTACTGATATCTTAGAAGTAAGTTTTTCAGTTATGTATTTAAGGTATAAAAGTGAAGAACCAATTAAAAATGGAGCAGACGCCATATAAATATAACGCTCCGCAATAGGAGTCCATGTTATTTTCAGAATTGGTAATATAAAGGCTGGCGATGTCAACATAAACGCTGCAAGAAAAAGATAAGAAATTGTGTCACGATTATACAGACACCATACCATGCTGAAAAAAACGAGCAAGCCAAGCCAAAAATAATTTGGTGAAATTCCGTTTATACCAAAATTTAATGGCAGAGGAATTATTAATTTTTTAAAGTAAAATCCGGCACATTTCAGTGCAACGCGAATTATATCGAATATTTCTACCGATGCCTCAGTATTTGCATTGTTTCCTACTTTTATTACAACAGTTGAAATTATCTTATCACCACGACTGAGTGCCAACGAGCGCAAAGCAAGGTAGGCGCCACCTGCAGTTAAATAAATAGCAAATAAATATAAGCGCCGCATTAAAAACTGAGGCAAGATGTCTACGCCATGGCTATGAGGTGGCAACACGCACCAAACAAGAATGATTGGCACTAAAAAAAGTGCAGTTTCTTTTGAAAGGCAGCCGGCAAGCATTGACAAAGCACCAAGCAAACCAACTACATATTTGAATAGTGTGGAACTGCTGATCATAACAATTTTTTTTGAACATAAGCTAACTCGTCCTTCATCGCTACAAGACTCAAAACTATGTGGGGAATATGAAAATTGCTTTACCGCCTCTACAAACAAACCAAATGACAAAAATACAAAAAAACCGGCTAGCAAATCTGTACGCCCCGAGACCCAGTTTACCGGTTCAGTAACAATAGGATGAAGGCCAAAGAGTAGAGCTGTAGCCAGGGGTGCCTGTGAGTATTGTCTAAATTCAGATGATGTTGATATAACCTGCCAAGTTAACCAGTACACAATAAGTGAATTTCCGAGATGCAATAGTACATTTTCAAAGTGCATGAAACTTGCTTCAAGACCCCAAATATATTTATCCCCAATAAATGTTAGATACAGTAACGGTCGGTAATATTGGCCAGAACCACTTGGCAGAAACAATTGCTTGAGTGAAAAATCATCAAGATTGAGAAGGCCGTTTATCATTTTCAAATCATCAATAGAATTAAAAGGGTTAAATATGCATGGGTAGTAAATACCTAAAATAACGAAAGAAATAAATATTAGATTGTATAATACGGATTTTTTATGTTCCAAAGTTAACTCCATTATTAAAAAAAGCGGGATGCGCATGGCATCCCGCTTTTTTTAATGCTAGAAAACCTTAACTAACTACATTGAGGTCCAACCTGACGTAAAGACAGAGGAGTCACCGGCTGAAATATCAGTACCAGGTTTAGTTGCTTTTGGATCTGACTTATCTTTGGAGTAAATCTTTGTATCTCCATTGGAAGACCCATATTCTTTGGTGCCGTTTACATGGGTCGTAGCAGCAGCAAAATCGGTGGCGGTTGCGGCGACAGTTAGAGCAACACTATTTGAAAGTTGTCCTAACGGTTGTGCAGCACTAGATGCATCTTTCTGCCCTGTCATCTTTGAACCAGCGGTAAATTCTTTTGAAGTAACAGCAAATGCAAATGAAGACATCATCAACAGTGCACTAATTGTAATTACGATAGTTTTTTTCATTACAATATTTCTCCTTTCCATTTATTATTAGTTAAACACAGTAGGATACGCTTGATTGTCAGCAAAGAATGCTTCCATAGACGTCTTAAAGTTTTTCAGGTCACTCGTAGAAGAGGCATTGTAACCTTTTGCGCGGTACGACGAAAACTGCGGAATAGCAATTGCTGCCAGGATACCGATGATCGCTACGACGATCAGCAGCTCGATAAGGGTGAAACCTTTTCTGCTACGAAGCTTGTTTAACATATTGTTTCTCCTTTCGTGGTTTGTGCTCTGGTTAAGAGCTAGGTTGTGAGGTTACCGTACTTTAGAGCAATATCAAGACCAAAAAAATAAATAAATGTAACACTATGTTATTACATGGTTTATACTCAACTTTCACTCATCACGTGCCATTAATATCTAATCTTCGTCACCAATTAGTGACAACTTTTGTCACTAATTAATCGAGCTCTGCTTGATCAGCCATACACGCCTCACTCCTCACCAGTATCCAGACCAAACTTGGCTAAACGATAGCGGAACGAACGAAATGACATGCCCAATAATTCACCCGCTTTCTTTTTAGCACCACCGGTTCTCTCAAGCGCCTTAAGCAGATATTTTTTTTCCAGATTCTCCAACAACGGTTCAAGCTGCATCCCAGATTCAGGAATATCACAATCAGCAGTAAGGCACGGGTATTTGCTAACCAAGAGCGGGAGACTGAGTTCAGAAATAATCGCCGAATCAAGTATGAGGCTCCGTTCAATGCAGTTCTCAAGTTCACGAATATTGCCCGGAAACGGATGATTCATCAGTGCTTTCAGTGCCCCCGGTGTCGTTGTTGCAGGAAATGCCTGCCCGGTGCCCTGAAACTTACGGCAGAAAAACTCAATCAGAAGCGGGATATCCTCAATTCGTTCCCGTAACGGCGGCATTACAATCTGAACAACGTTGATGCGGTAGTACAAATCTTCTCTAAAAGACCCTTCCCGCACCTGGCTTTCAAGGTCACGGTTTGAAGCGCTGACAATCCGCACGTCTGTCTTTCGGGTCACGACATCTCCTACCCGCTTGAATTCGCGCTCCTGCAGAACCCTCAGTAGTTTTGTCTGGAGCAGCAGCGGCAATTCGCCGATTTCATCAAGAAGAAGTGTTCCCCCCTCTGCCTGTTCGAATAAACCGGCACGGTCATTCACTGCGCTGGTAAAGGCTCCTTTTTTGTGACCGAACAGCTCACTTTCTATTAAGCTTTCCGGGATAGCGCCGCAATTTACAGCTACAAACGGCTTGGTTTTACGTGGGCTGCAAATATGAATCGCCTTTGCCGCAAGTTCCTTACCAGTGCCACTTTCACCCAGAATCAGTACACTACTCTGGCTGACGGCAACTTTCTGGATCATATCAAAAAGCTGCCGCATTATATGGCTTTTTCCGATCATTCCACAGAAACTATCCCTCTCGCTGGCATCCTTTTTAAGCAAGATATTCTCACGTTTAAGGCCCTGTTTTTCCAGAGCATTTTTGATCAATTGTTTAATTTCCTCGTTCTTGAACGGCTTGCCGATGTAATCGTATGCCCCAAGCTTCATCGCCTCCACCGCCTGGTCGGCAGTTGAAAAAGCAGTGAGCATCAGTACTGCTGTCTCAGGGGATTTTTCTTTGATACGTGCAAGTAGCTCTATTCCGGAGAGGCCTGGCATATTTACATCGGACAGCACCATATCGAATAACGACGATTCCATCATACTCAACGCTTCATGAGCAGAGCCTGCAACAGCAACGTCATACCCCTCTCGCTCCAACAGAATCGAGAGAAACTCACGCATACTTAATTCATCATCAACGATCAGAATCTTAATTTTCATATGCAAACATCTCCTTAGCCTACGCGGCGTAATCCATCAGCAATTTTTATCCTGATCGCACGCCAGGTGGGGAAAATTCCGGCAACGCCCCCGACAATCAGGCAAAACAATGCATCCATATACAGTGTGGAGCTCTCAACCTGAAATATCGGGAAAAAATTACCCATAAGAGTTCCAAATGTTCTGGCAACCGGAAAGGTCAACAGTATGCCAAGACATCCACCAGCCGAAGCAATAAACAGCGACTCACCAAACACCATGCCGGCAATGTGATACGCCTGAAAGCCCATCGCCTTGAAGATAGCATATTCACCAATTCTTTCCCGTGCGGTCATAGCCATGGTATTGGCAACAACAACCATAATGATGATGATTACCACAAATGACACAATACGAATAGCTATGACAATCGCCTCCGTCATGGAGACAAAACTGAGCTGAAAGGCTTTTTCTGTCTCTGTCAAAGTTTCCGCAAGCGAATTTTTAAAGGTGGCGTCCACAGCGAGGGACACCTCTGCCGCTGTCTGCGGTTTTTTGAGACCGATGATATACACACCGATCTGATCGGCACGCCTGGCTACAGTTTTTTTGAGAGATTCATTCAAATATTCCCACTGAAAAAAGAATTGTGACTCGTCTGTCGATTTTTCTGCGCCGTGATAGATACCACGTACGACAAACTCCCATGTACCGGGAAAAATTGTCCCCTTAAGCGGAATCGTGTCACCTATTTTCCATCCGAAACGTTCGGCAAGTTTTTTACCGATAACGCACCCTTTCCGATCTAGTAGAAAATCGTGTTTTTCATTGGGTGCCAGGACAAACTCAGGGTACAGAGCAAGATAACTCTTTGGTTCAATAGCAAAGCTGGGGAAAAAGTTCTTTTCCGTCACATAGACACCGCCAAACCAGTTGGCATAGGAAACAGCGGAGACACCGTCAATGCGCCGGATACGTTCCTGATAGGCGATTGGCAGCGTAAAAACCAATGAAATGGCGTTACGACTGATCAGGCGGGTAGATGATGAGGCGTTAACACCTGCGTACCAGGCGCCGACGACTGTCTGCAGAAGTCCGAACGCAAGGATGGCTACCGTAATCCCCAGTATCGTCAGCAGTGTACGAACACGATGCCGAAAAGCGTTGCGGAAAAGCAGCTTAAGGAGAAACATCTGTCAGCAACCCTTTTTCCAGATAACGAACAATATGGGCTTTATCAGCAGCACGCGGGTCATGGGTAACCATGATAATAGTTTTTCCGTGTTCTTTGTTGAGTCGGGTCATGAGGCCAAGGATTTCCCCGGCAGAAGCCCGGTCAAGATCTCCGGTCGGTTCATCAGCCACCAGAATAGTAGGGTCAGTGACAATCGCGCGAGCTATTGCAACCCGTTGCTGCTGACCACCGGAAAGTTGCGATGGATAGTGCTCCATCCGGTCAGAGAGACTGACCACAGCAAGAGCGGTTTCTACATGCGCACGGCGTTCATGGCGTGAAAGAGAGGTCAGTAACAGCGGCAGTTCAACATTTTCATAGGCAGTTAACACGGGTATCAGGTTGTAAAACTGAAAGATGAATCCAACATGCGCCGCCCGCCATCGAGCCAGGTCAGATTCATCCAGCGTTGCGATATCAATACCGTCAATTACAATGGAACCGCTGTTAACCGTGTCAATTCCGGCAATCAGATTCAGGAGTGTCGATTTGCCAGACCCGGACGGTCCCATCAATGCGAGAAATTCACCTCGGACAATCTCGAATGAAATACCTTCCAGTACCGTAACCGGCTGATTACCTCGATGATATATTTTAGAAACTGCGTTGACCGAGACGAGTACCTGCTGGTCTTCAGAAATTGTCATGACTATTTTTTCTCCGGGAAGGAGATTTTTCGGCCATCTTTCAGCTGATCTAGCGGTGAAAGTGCAACTCTGTCGCCTGATTTTACGCCGGTAATTTCCAGAAGATCACCACGCTTGGTTCCCGGGGTGACCGGAGTAAACACAACCTTGTCACCAGCGATGAGAAACACGCCACTGCGACCGTTCCTCGTTACAATAGCCGCCGGATTAACGACTATTCGTGCGGCTTTATCAGCCGGTTGTACCTCTCGCTGTAAAAAAGCTACTTTGGCGCTCATTTCAGGAAAGATCCGCGCATCACGCTCCAAAAATCTGATTTTAACCATCACTGAGGCTTTGCTGCGATCAGCGGTAGGAACAACGGTATGAACAACCCCCCGAAAGCGACTCCCGGGGAGAGCGTCCAGAGTAATTTCACATGGCTGCCCCTTTTTTATCTGTTCCAGGTTAGACTCTGACACATCAGCTTCAACCTGTAATGAAGCAAGGTCGGCAATGGTAACAACGGCAGCTTTTGCATTTGCTGCCGCCCCGAGAGGAGTGATGATATCACCAACATCAGCATTCTTGGTCAATACCACTGCATCGAATGGCGCACGGATCAGACTGTACTCAAGGTTGACGTTTGCACCACGCAGCGCCGCTGCTGCAACAGAGATTCCGGCATCAGCACTTGCGGTCGCTGCAACTGAACGTCTATACCGTGTTTCACTGCTGTCATAATCGGCTTGTGAGACAATTCCCGATGAAAACAGTTCCTTTTGCCGTCGAAATGTTTTTTCGGCATCCAGCAATTCTGCCCTGGACTGCTCACTAAGCGCCTTTGCATTCTGCAGCAGAGCTTCAGACTGCAGGACGAGCGCTTCAAGGTCTTTGTTCTCAAGACGGGCAATGATCTGCCCTGCTGATACCCTGCTCCCCTCTTCAACACCTATCCACTCCATTCTACCGGTAGACTTTGAAGCTACTGCAGCCTTGCGCTGTGCAACAACATAACCGCTGGAATTAAGCAGCGTAAAAGATTGAGAGGGAAACTGCAGAGACACTGAAGTCGTTTCAATGGTGATCGCTCGCCTTCGATACATGGAAAAAGCTGTGACCATAAGGATATGTGCAACAATCAGAATAATGACAAATCGTTTACGGTTGGAAAACATTCGACGAGGGGCCGATTGTCGTGTTTTATCAATGGTAAGTGCATCAATCGAATCGGCAGGCATAATGAACCTTCGAATAGCAGGGAGTTTGGCAAAAGTGCCATTTTTTGTCATACCACGTTTAGACTATATTGTGAAGCATAGTTACTCATCAGTTATTAACGATCTCTACTGTAAATATTGATTGGAGTCGCCAGGAGGCTGTTATTTTTCATTTTTTGTGGTATACAGAACGGGTTTGCCGGAGAGTACCATCTCCGGATCACTTTAAAACCATGCAAGGGGGCTGTTCATGAGTGAAATTGTTGATGTGTATGCCAGAGAAATTCTGGATTCCCGGGGGAATCCAACTCTGGAAGTTGAAGTTTTTCTTGAGTCAGGAGCTTTTGGGCGCGCAGCAGTGCCGTCAGGTGCCTCAACCGGTGAACGTGAAGCAATGGAACTTCGTGATGGTGACAAGTCCCGCTACCTCGGCAAAGGTGTTCTGCAGGCCATAGACAACGTGAACAACGTTATTGCTGAAGAGATAATCGGTATGGAGGGAGAAGACCAGGTCGGGATCGATATGAAGATGATTGAACTGGACGGAACCGAGTACAAGACAAATCTTGGGGCTAACGCAATTCTGGGTGTTTCGCTGGCGGTAGCAAAGGCTGCAGCTGAAGAGTCCGGTCAGCCATTATACAAATATATTGGCGGAGCCAACGCCCGTGAGTTGCCACTGCCGATGATGAATATCATTAACGGTGGAGCACATGCCGATAACAATGTCGATATTCAGGAATTCATGATTATGCCTGCCGGAGCGTCCTGCTTTAAGGAAGCGCTGCGTATGGGTGCCGAAATTTTTCATGCCCTGAAAGGAGTTCTGAAAAGCAAGGGATACAATACTGCTGTTGGCGATGAGGGGGGATTTGCTCCTAACCTGAAATCAAACGAAGAAGCACTGGAAGTTATCATGGAAGCGATCGTCAAGGCCGGATACAAACCGGGCGAAGACGTGCTTCTGGCTTTGGATGTTGCCTCTTCTGAGCTGTTCAAAGACGGGAAATATACGCTGGAGAATGAATCTCAAAAGATAAAGACACCGGTTGAAATGGTTGATTTTTATGAGAATCTGGTCAACAAATATCCAATTATATCCATCGAAGACGGCATGGCGGAAAACGACTGGGATGGCTGGAAACTGCTGACTGACCGCCTCGGCAAGCGAATCCAGATTGTTGGTGACGACCTGTTCGTCACCAATCCGAAGATTTTGAAAGAGGGGATTCAAAAAGGGATCGCAAACTCAATCCTGATTAAACTGAATCAGATCGGCACCCTGACGGAAACGCTGGAAGCGATTGAGATGGCAAAACGGGCAGGATACACCACCGTCATTTCTCACCGCTCCGGTGAAACCGAAGATACAACTCTGGCGGACCTTGCCGTCGCGGTCAACTCCGGACAGATAAAAACCGGTTCACTCTGCCGCACCGACCGCGTTGCAAAATACAACCAGTTGCTGCGTATTGAAGACGAGCTTGACAGCACCTCCCTGTTCAAAGGACATAACGTGTTCTACAACATCAAGAAGTAGTGTTGACATACTGCTGAACACAAAAGGCGGAGCGTGCTCCGCCTTTTGTGTATCTACTATCCGGGAGTTATCTATGGAGAAAAACACTACACTTTGGAATCGTTACACAAAATATCTTTGCAGCTGCCCGGAAATAGGCATTTCTCTTGATATCAGTCGCATGAAATTCGCTGATGATTTTTTCGAACGGATGAAACCGGGGATGCGGCGTGCATTCTCGGAAATGGAGCAACTGGAAGGCGGCGCAATTGCCAACAGCGATGAAAAGCGCATGGTTGGTCATTACTGGCTGAGAAATTCGCCCCTCTCACCTTCCCCGAGCATAAAGGCTGAGATTGACGCTGCATACGAACAGATTGTGACGTTCGCTTCAAAAATTCATAGCGGATCAATATCATCTCAGAGCAATACTCCGTTCACGAACGTGCTCATCATCGGCATCGGCGGTTCAGCACTGGGACCGCAGTTTGTTGCCGACGCGCTTGCATCTCCGACAGACAGGATGAAAACCTATTTTCTCGACAACACTGACCCTGACGGAATTGACAAGGTTTTTTCCGAATTGGGAACAACGATCAATCAGACACTTTCTGTTGTCATCTCAAAAAGCGGCTCTACCAAAGAGACCCGCAACGGCATGCTTGAAGCTAAAGCTGCCTACCAGCGGGCCGGTCTTGATTTTTCGCAGCACGCTGTCGCGGTCACCGGTGACGGCAGCGAACTGTATTCGTTGGCACAAGCAGAAGGATGGCTTGAGCTTTTCCCCATGTGGGATTGGGTCGGAGGGCGAACGTCAGTGACCTCTGCGGTCGGCCTGTTGCCGGCCGCTCTGCAGGGGATCAACATTGCTGAGCTGCTCGATGGCGCGAAAAGTTGCGATGTCGTTACCCGCACTTCAGATACAGCAGGCAATCCGGCTGCCCTCATGGCGTTAATGTGGCACTACGCCACCGAAGGGCGCGGCACAAAAGATCTTGTCATGCTCCCTTACAAGGACCGTCTTCTGTTGTTCTCCCGTTATCTGCAGCAGCTGATTATGGAATCAATCGGCAAGGAATATGATCGGGATGGCATCCTGGTAAATCAGGGGCTGACCGTATACGGCAACAAAGGTTCGACCGACCAGCATGCCTATGTGCAGCAATTACGCGAAGGGGTGGCCAATTTTTTTGTTACGTTTATCGAGGTACTGAAAGATCGGGATGGAAGTTCGCTGTTTGTTGAAGAGGGATGTACCAGTGGAGATTTTCTGTTCGGCTTCTTTCAGGGTACGCGCACGGCACTCTATGAAAATGGTCGTGAATCCATGACCCTCACCATTAATCAGGTCAATGCCTCTACGATCGGCGCTCTCATCGCCCTGTTCGAACGTGCGGTCGGGTTTTACGCCAGTCTGATCAATGTTAACGCCTACCACCAACCGGGAGTAGAAGCGGGGAAAAAAGCAGCCGGTACCGTGATTGCACTCCAGAAATCAGTCGTGGAACTATTACGGAAAGAACAGAGCGGTATGACAGCAGGAGCAATTGCAGCGCAACTGGGGAGACCTGAAGATGTGGAGATGCTGTTTGCTATCTTGCGGCATCTGGCAGCCAACCCGGGGAGAGGCATAATTGAAGAGAAGGCCCTCCAATTGGAAAATACCACCTTCCGCATTCAATTGTAGCAGCAGTGGCAAACAACGTGCCCCCTCCCGACTCCGGAGGGGGCTTTACGTTCCGCGCGGCTTCAATCTGCGGGTAGGAACAGCACTCCAGGGATCGTCCGGCCAGGGGTGCTTGGGATAACGACCCTTGAGTTCTTTTTTTACCTGCTGATAGGATCCATCCCAGAATCCTCGCAAATCCTGCGTTACCTGTATCGGTCTTCCCGCTGGTGAAAGCAGATGCAGAAGTACCGGCACCCTTCCTCTGCAGACCGTCGGACCAACCGCCAACCCGAACAGTTCCTGAAGTTTTACCGCCAGCACCGGGATGTCATCGGAGTAATCGATCCTGATTCGTGAACCGCTTGGAACCGACAGATGCGTCGGTACGATTTCATCCAGTTCACGCTGCCGACGATAATCAAGATGCTGCCGGAGAATATCGGCAATATCCAACTGGGCAATTTTTCTGGCGGTATACACTCCGTCAAGGTGCGGTGCCAGCCACTCTTCCAGAGAATTACACAGCGCAGCATCAGAAACATCCGGCCAGTCGTGTTCAGGAAAGCTTGACCGCACCAGCAGCAGACGATTCTGCAGCTGGCGGACCGATTCATTCATTGGCAGAAGAGCCAGCTTTGATGTACGCAGAGCGGTAATCACGGTCGACATCGCCCGAGCTTTCATGTCCGCACTGGCAGATGGAACTACCGTCTCTGTGGAAAGCTGTATACTGCCGATCAATTCAAGTCGCCGGGCAATGACGCGCCCCTCACGGTCATCCCACTGAACCTGGGTTTCACATACAATATGTTTTGATCGCTCTTCCCGGATAATCTGCTCGTTGATCTCAACAGCACGATGGACGACAGCTTCCGCCTGATTACCGGCATCAAGTGAAAGTGCGACAATATATTCAGCAGTTCTGACGGAACTGCGCTCTGAAATTAATGTGCCGCGACCGCTTGCAAGCAGATATCCGCCACCGGATGATCTCCGGCGAGCAATTCGATCAGGATAGGCAGCTAATAGAAGTCGGGAGATGAGATTTTCATCATTGGCCACGGATTTTCCAGAACCAGATAGGGAGAGAGAACGTTCCAGCTGACGGGTGACCCGTTCCACGTTTTTTACTGCCGAAATATCTAACCTGCGATCTAACCTCCCTGATTCCCGCCACACGTTCAGAGCGTCCAGACGTTCACTTATGTCTGACTTACTCTGCAGGGGCGTACCACCAGGTTCATGGCGAAAGAGATCCCGCTCCGAGAGCAGCGCCGCGAGTGTACAACCCACTTCAGGACATCCGAGTTCCTTCGAGCGCAGCAGCAGTCTGCCGATACGGGGATGAAGCGGCATTTGTACAGCTTCGCGACCAAGAGCTGAAATTTTACCGGCGGTATTGAAAAGGTCCAGTTCTGACAATAGTGAGCGAGCCGAATTCAGTGCGGATTCAGGAGGTGCATCCAGCCACCCGAGCTGATTCGGGTTGTCGACTCCCCAGGCAGACAGTTCCAAAACTAATTGCGAAAGATCGGTAATACATATTTCGGGTGGCGTGTATGGAACCATTGCATGCAATGTATGCTGGCTGAATAGACGATAGCAGACGCCGGCTGCCACCCGCCCTGCCCTGCCGGCACGCTGCTCGGCAGATGCTCGCGACTCGCGCACGGTAACCAGTCGGTTCAGACCGTTCCCCGGGTCGAACTGCAATCGGCGCGACATACCACAGTCAATGACGGTACGGACCCCCTCAATAGTCAGGCTTGTTTCTGCGATACTCGTGGCCAGGACAACTTTTCGGGTCGCCCCTGCCTGTATGGCTTTCTGTTGATCGACAATCGGCAGATCACCATACAACTGGCACACGGACACATCATGCGAAGCGATCCCGGTTTCTGACAACAGGGCGGCACAGGAACGAATTTCACCGGAGCCGGGTAAAAAAGCAAGAATATCACCCACTGTTTCATGCAATGCTCGAACGACTGCAGCTGCCACCTTCTGTGCGACCCGGCCATGGCTATGGTCATCGATATACTTTATTTCAACCGGGAAACAGCGCCCTTCCGAACTGATCACCGGCGCATTATCAAGTAAGCGGGAGAGCGGTTGCAGGTCAAGAGTTGCCGACATGAAAAGCAGCTTGAGATCTGAACGCAGCTGCTGCACCTCACGGCAGAGAACCAGTCCCAGGTCAGCATGAATGCTCCGTTCATGGAACTCATCAAAAATTATCATCGCTACACCGGTCAGTCCGGGGTCGCTCTGAATCCGGCGTGTCAGTATTCCTTCGGTAACAACTTCAATGCGGGTTTCCTTAGTTACGCAGCTCTCAAAGCGAATGGAGTAACCAACCGTCCTCCCGACATCTTCTCCTAGTATTTGTGACATCCAGCGGGCTGAGGACACCACAGCAATTCGCCGGGGTTCAAGCATAAGGATACGTCCGGTTCCGGGAGGGAATCGATCAAGCAGTGCCAATGGTACCCGAGTAGTTTTACCTGCACCCGGTGGAGCATGCAGAAGCACGTTCTGATGAATGTGGATTGATTCAAGTAGTTGAGGCAGGATGCTGTCGATTGGAAGCTTGGAAAACTCCGTTACGGCAGGTAACGTACGATCAAGAGATGGAATAGATACAAACTTAGATGTCTGGTGCTTCATTCATGGCCCCGGTTCGGTACCCCTGCAGATCAAGCGCCACGTATGTAAATCCGGCCGCTTTCACCAGTGAGACAACTTCATCCCGCAGAGTACCGGTCGCTCGCTCAAACTCAATGTCACCAAGTTCAATGCGGGCGACGCTTCCATGATAGCGAACCCGCAGGGTCCTGAAGCCGAGTCTCCGAAGTGATTCTTCGGCCATGCCAACCTGACCGACCCTCTCTGGTGTGATCGCCGTTCCATAGGGAAAACGACTGGAAAGACAGGCGAATGCGGGTTTATCCCAGGTAGGCAGGCCCATAATGCGGGACAGCTCACGAATATCAAGCTTGGTAAATCCTGCTTCCTCCAGCGGACTACGCACATGCAGCTCTTCAGCGGCGATTCGCCCTGGTCGGTGGTCACCTGCATCATCCACATTTGTTCCGTCCAGTACGTGCTGGAGCCCTTCCCGGTCGGCAACGGTCCGCAACTTGCCGAAAAGTTCCTTCTTGCAGTAATAACAGCGGTTACGGGGATTGTCGCGAAACTCAGGTATATCCAGCTCTTCTGAGACGATCTCCAGATGTCTCCCGCCAATCCGGCGGGCAAGAGTGCGGGCTTCACTCAGCTCTCTCTCCGGATAGGTTTCTGAAGTGGCCGTCACCGCCAGCGCCTGATTTCCCAAGACCTCAACCGCAACCGCAAATAGCAGCGCAGAGTCCACCCCACCGGAAAAACCAACCACACACCCACCCAGAGCGGATACTATGGTGCGAAGTGCCTCGGTTTTGTCTCTCAGCAGTACATCCGCCACCTGATATGCCTCACCCCGAACCACTAGAGTGAAACCAGATATTTCTCTACAGCCTCGGCATCCATATCATTGAGGACAGAGAAAACCCTTGTTTCGTCATTTACCCGCAGTTCTATTCGACATTCAGCGTCCACCTCGGCTTTGGTATAGCGCAGCATAATTTTGGCACTCAATTTCAGGAGATCTTCATCCTGATTTCCAACAATAATAGCCACCGGAGTATTGCCATCAAGCCAGGTAAGCGCTGCTTCACCAGGTTGACGAACTCGCTCAAGCTGATCGTTGTCCGCTTCACTGCGCCCCATAACCGCTTTACTCCTGGGGCCGATTCGAAAATGCCGCCCGGTCTTGAGCAAACGAAAATCGCGCATAGTGAGCTCATCTGAATGATCAAATACATCCTGGATTTTAGGTACAAATGACAACTCCGTCAGCAGGCAACCGCCTGCCGGGCACGGATAATTTTTTACATCTAGATCATCAGCCATCTTTATCTGCACCGAACGCGACCGGCCTTCAATCGCCAGCAGTTGACTCCGATCAACCCACCCCTCTTTTTCAGGAATAGTCTGTTCAAAATGTCGCGCAGATAGAGGACGGAGCAGAAGTCCTTCCAGACCGCTTTCCCGTTCGATAACTCTCAACGTGTCACGCCGCTGGCTCATGGGCCGCTGTCCGAGAACCTCACCGGTAAAAACAAAGTCGGCCCCGCTTTCAAGCATGTATTCTTTAGCTTTTTTAAGCAGATAGATCCGGCAGTCAATACAGGGATTGACGCCTTTACCATAACCGTGAACAGGGTTTCTGACTATTTCAAGGTAATCAAGACCTTTGTGCATAACTTTGATCGGAATATTGTATTCCTGTGCAACACGAACCGCTTCAGATTTGCAGCCGGAATTTTTACCTGTGCAGGTACAAAATGGGGAAGTGAAGTTGAGTGCCTCGACTTCAATACCAAGGTCAAGCATCATCTTGACGGCCAGCGTAGAGTCGAGTCCACCCGAGAGGAGGGCAATTGCTTTTCGTTTCATAAAGAGCTCCTGGGGCTCCATGACGTGAACATTCAGGGTAAGCGGTGACCGTCACAGGACCGAATTTCTGCAAACCTAGCATGACACACAAAGAAAAGTAAAGGTTGAAGTCAGAATCATGACACTTGAACTCTGCAGAACATCTGCTATTATCCGAGAATATTTCGGCATTACGAATTAATTTTAATCTAAGGTGCTAGGGCTTTATGGTCGCTCCATCCGAAAAATTCTTTTTAGGACGACAGCCGATTCTTGATCGCAATCAGGAAATTGTCGGCTATGAACTTCTGTTCCGTTCAGCAGATATGGATCATGCGGTCTTCGAAAGCTATTCGCACGCAAGCTCAAATGTAATTACCCATGCGCTCTCTTCATTCGGCATGCATGAGGTGCTTGGTGGAAAGTTCGGTTTCATAAATGTGCACCTCGGGCTGCTATTATCGGAAATGCTTGAACTTCTCCCCATCGGGCAGACGGTACTTGAACTGCTTGAGATGATCCAGCTCGATGAGCAGGTAATTGAGCGCTGTCGAGAACTGAAAGAACTCGGCTTCGTGCTTGCTCTTGATGATCACGAATTTGATGAAGCAAATACAGATATTTACGATGTTGTTGATATTATCAAGATTGACATCCTTTTGACCGGGATGGATGCGTTGCCACACGTTGTCAAACAGCTTCGCAAATACCCTGTCAAACTTTTGGCAGAGAAAGTGGAGACAGTTGAGCAGTTTCAAGCGTGTTCCGCCCTGGGTTTTGACCTGTTTCAGGGGTACTTTTTTGCGCGGCCGGTGGTGCTCAATCGCAGAAAGATAGATGTTTCCGGCCTTGCCTTGCTGAAACTCCTGCAGCAACTGACCATGGGCGCCAGTATTGAAATGATAGAAATAACCTTTAAAGAGAATCCCGGCCTATCCTACAATCTGCTGAAGCTGGTGAATTCTGTCGCACTTGGCATGCGAGAAAAGATCAAAACGCTCCGCCACGCCATTCTTATGCTCGGCACAAATCACCTGCGTCGCTGGACACAACTGTCGCTGTTTGCCGGGCATGATGCGCGTGCGATGAATCATCCGCTCCTTGAAATGGCGGCTGTTCGCGGACGTCTTATGGAGATAATGCTGAAGCAGGTATCCGGTCGCGCTGCCAGCGATGAGCAGGCAGAGGCGGCTTTTATGGTTGGCATTCTGTCCCTCCTTGATATTCTCTTCGAGACGCCGATGGAGGAGATAATTGCAAACCTGAATCTCAACGATGATGTCAGCATTGCTCTGCTAAAGCGGGAAGGTCAACTGGGTAAAATGTTGATGCTGGCGGAGAAGCTTGAGGTAACTGATTTTGGAGCGGTAACTGTTCTGCTTGGACAATGCGGGGTTTCTCTTGATCAACTGCTGACAGCGCAGCTTGAAGCTTTTAATTGGAGAAGCGCAATCATTCATCAGGAGGATTAGGGAAATAGATGTAAACCCACCTAAACTGCGCGTGACAGCAGAGAATATCCTTCCTGTTCAAACAATCGTTCATTGCTTTGATCGACAACCCAGTAGAGATTATCCCCCCCCAGCATAATTGTAACGGGAGTATTCAAAGAGAGTGCGTACATCTGCGCCACTGAATAGAATGGAAATTTTGCGTACATGATGCACTCCTTACTCGCAGTAGAGGTTATACCGATCGTTTGTTTCTGACATGCTTTTATCACTAGCAGTAATGATGCCAATTTATATTTCGTTTATTAACAGGTAGTTACACGTATTTGTCATTTATATGACAAATACGTCGATTCACCAGATCAGATTATTCAAAATAATGACAGGAGACTGTTGTATGTGGACAACTGAAATATTGGCTCGGTATCTTGCGGGTGAAGCCTTCGATATTGTTTTTGAACATAGTCAGTATGTTGCAACTCTTGCCCTGGAAATTGCTTCTTCCCTGAACCTATCAAAAAATGATCGTACTTTTATTGAAGAGGCGGCTCTGCTGCATGATATTGGCGTCTGTCAGGTTCATGCACCTGACCTGTCACTGCATGGCTCGCACCCGTATATCATGCACGGTGTGCTTGGACGTGCCATTCTGGAACATGAAGGGTACCCGCTCCATGCCCTGGTATGTGAACGTCATACCGGTGTCGGGCTGACATGTGATGATATTATTCGCAACAAACTCCCTCTGCCCCATCGTAACATGTGCCCCCAGTCACAGTCCGAACAGATCATCTGTTTTGCCGATTTATTCTATTCTAAAAAACCGGGCCGACTGGGGGAACGTAAAACGTCAGAACAGGTGAGAAGAAAACTGACCCCTTTCGGCAGAGATAAGGTCACAATTTTTGACAAATGGCTTCTGCAGTTCAATTGGAAATGATTATCTGGTTTGCCTTCCCCCCCCTTATTCCGGTTGCTTTTTCTCCGCCCATGTTTTACATTACCGCACCTTTTTAGCATCTTATCGTGGCTACCCACCAGGCGGTTCCCTTGCAAAAGAATGCATTCACTATTCAGGATCTTCGCTCAAGGATAGATAGCATTGATGACACCATTCTTGACCTTTTGAATGAGCGGTCGCAGGTAGTGCTTGAAGTCGGTCGGCTGAAATCCGGCAATAACCTTGATTTTCATGTTCCCGGACGAGAGCGTGCAATTTACGAACGTCTCCTGAGCAACAATCCCGGCCCATTTCCCAACGATGCCCTGAAGAACGTCTACCGGGAAATTATTTCGGCGTGTCTGGCATTGGAATCACCAATGAAGGTTTCTTTCCTCGGCCCAAAGGCTACTTTCAGCCACCTTGCAACAATGCAGCAGTTTGGACTTTCGGCCGAACTGATCCCCATGAAGTCAATTCCATCGGTATTTGAAGAGGTCGAGAAGGGCAAGGCACTGTATGGGGTTGTCCCGGTGGAAAACTCGACAGAGGGTGTTATTTCCCACACCCTTGACATGTTTGTAGAAAGTAAGCTGCAAATAACCGCAGAGATTCTTCTGGAAGTGCACCACGACCTGTTGTCACGCACCGGTCGCATGGAGGATATCAAGAAGGTTTACTCTCATTCACAGCCAATAGCCCAGTGCCGTCAGTGGCTTGATGACAATCTGCCCGGTATTCCCCTGGTCGATGTTGCATCCACCGCCGTTGCCGCCCAGATTGCCAGTGAAGATTACACCGCCGCAGCAATAGCCAGTGAACTGGCCGCTTCACTCTACGATCTTAAAGCGGTCCGGAGCAGGATTGAGGATCAGGTCAATAACTTCACCCGGTTTCTGGTGATATCCCGCAAACCCTGTGACCGCTCGGGAAGTGATAAAACGTCCGTACTTTTCTCAGTCAAGGATGAGCCCGGGATTCTCTGCCGCATGTTGGAACCGTTCGCCAAACGGGGTATAAATCTCACTAAGATTGAGTCCCGACCTTATAAGAGCAAGGCGTGGGAATATATCTTTTTCCTCGATTTTTATGGACATTTCACCGACCCCGATGTTTCAGGGGCTCTTGAGGAACTCAAGGAATGCTGCCAATTCCTCAAGATACTCGGATCCTATCCACGTTCAATATAGGGGCGTACCTGCAATGTCATTCATAATCGAACGGCTGGCAATTATCGGCGTAGGACTGATCGGCGGCTCATTCGCCCGCGCTCTGCGTGAAGCGGGTGTGGTCCGTACCATCATCGGCATTGATAATGACCGGTCAAACCTGGAACAGGCACTGTCCCTGGGTGTCGTCGATGAAATTGCCGACACTGCCGTTGAAGGGGTCCGCAACGCTCAGGTCGTATTTATCTCGATCCCATCGTGCGCAATCCCTGCCGCATTGCAGGAGATTGCTGCAGTCCTCCCACCCGGTTGCATTGTCACAGATGCCGGCAGTGTTAAAGCAACTATTGTGCGAACGTGTGATGAATTGGCACCTTCCGACATTTTTTTTGTGGGTGGGCACCCGATTGCCGGAACCGAGCACTCCGGTGCCGCCGCTTCGTTTGCCACACTGTTTAAAGGAAAACGCTGCATCCTGACACCGACAGCAGCGACCAACTCAACAGCACAGAGCACAATTTCCCAACTTTGGCGGGCTGCCGGTGCTGAGGTCTGCGTCATGGAACCGGGACATCATGATCGTATTTTTGCGGAAATTTCGCACCTCCCCCATGTAGTCGCCTATGCCCTGGTACATGCTGTCGGAACGGCCGATGTAGAAGGCGAAAACGTCCTCTCCTATACCGCCGGCGGCTTTCGTGATTTTACCCGCATTGCCTCATCAGATCCGGTCATGTGGCGTGATATATCACTGATGAACCGGGAGGCTCTGCTTGCGAGTATAGACGGATTTTCCGCAAGTCTTGCCGAACTCCGTACACGTATAGTAAACAACGATAAGACCGGTTTGACTGATTTTTTTACGACAGCAAAAAAATTTCGCGATGGAATTATCTGAGTACAGGTATCCATCAGGAGTATTCTGTGGACTCAATAACAATTCAACCTGCAACCTCACTCAGAGGCGAAATTACCGTTCCCGGCGACAAATCAATATCTCACCGTTCCATCATGCTAGGGGCGATAGCGAACGGGGTTACTACTGTGCGTGGTTTTCTTCGTGGTGAAGACAACATGTCAACCATGCACGCATTTCGTGCCATGGGAGTTGAAATTGCGGATGACGGTGAAATGATTCAGATTACCGGCCGTGGTCTTCATGGACTGAATGAACCGGGGGATGTTCTGGATTGCGGCAATTCCGGAACAACAATCAGACTGATAACCGGACTCCTTTCCGGTCAGTCTTTTTTTTCCGTGGTAACCGGCGATCAGTATCTACGCAAACGTCCCATGAAACGTGTTGTCGAGCCGCTTTCCCGCATGGGTGCCCGCATAACCGGCCGCAATGGCGGAACATTGGCTCCGCTGGCAATCAATGGCGGTTCACTGAAAGGCATTGTGTATCAATCTCCGGTATCCAGCGCACAGATCAAATCATCGCTTATGCTTGCCGGTCTCTACGCCGACGGTGAGACAAGGGTGACAGAGCCGAGTTTGTCCCGCGATCATTCGGAACGGATGTTTCGCCTCTTTGGCGCATCAATCGCCACAGGAGAAAACGGAGTAACGGTTTCAGGCGGAGTTGAACTTACTGCCCAGGAAGTGACTGTACCGGGCGACATATCTTCCGCCGCCTTTTTTATAGTGGCTGCTCTGATTACACCTGATTCTGAACTGTTAATAAAGAATGTTGGAGTTAATCCGTCCCGTACCGGCGTCATAGATATTTTGCTTGCCATGGGTGGCGACATTCAACTGATGGATCAGCGCGAAGTTTCCGGCGAACCGGTGGCCGACCTTCTGGTGCGCACATCTCATCTTACGGGAATTGCGATTTCCGGTAGTGTCGTTCCCCGCGCAATTGATGAATTTCCGGCCATCTGTATTGCAGCTGCGCGGGCAGAAGGAACAACAACTATCAGAGATGCCAGGGAGCTTCGTGTCAAAGAAACTGACCGGATAACTGCCATGGCCAACAATCTTCGAAAGTCAGGTATTTCTGTTACCGAAACCGAAGATGGTATGGATATTGCCGGTTCAGAACTGCTTCTTGGCGGAACGGTTGATAGCTGCGGGGACCATCGCATTGCCATGTCCATGTCTATTGCCGCTCTGGTGGCATCCAGTGCAATAACCATTTCTGATACCGCCTGTGTAGCAACCTCATTTCCTACTTTTTTCCCGCTGTTGGAAACGGTTTCCTCAAACTAGGCTATGTATATACGTCCAAACGGTATAATTATCGCGATTGACGGACCATCAGGCGCCGGTAAAAGCACTATTGCCCGGTTGCTCGCAGAACGCCTTGGTTATATCCAGATTGACACCGGGGCCATGTATAGGGCTGCGGCCTACATGCTTTCACGTTCAGAGGTTGA
>JAQTXD010000060.1 GCA_028688955.1 Desulfuromonadaceae bacterium | reverse complement strand
GCAATCCCTTTACTTTGGTGCCGTACACCAGAGTAAACTGTTCCAGCGTCTTATCGACAATAAGCCGATCGGCCAGCACGCCGGCACCATGAACAATACCCCGTATTGGCCCATGCACACGACGGACTTCACTCATCAGAGAGGAGAGGGCGGCAGCATCGCGGATATCGACTGAGTGATACTGCACCGTTCCCCCACTATTTTTTATTGCGGCGAGGGTGGCATTCAGTTCCCGCCCGGCAACAACCGTGCGGTATCGTTCCTCAACCTCCCGGGGGTGCATCTTGCAGGACGCATGTTCAAGGATGGCCCGTTTCATCGAACCTTCGTCATTCAGTGAAGACATCCACTCCGGTTCGGTTAATGGTTCGGAGCTGCGTCCAAGCAGAATAAGCAGTGGTTGATAGGCTTCTGCCAGAGCAATCGCTGTTGACGCCGTCACACCTCGACCACCACCGGTGATGACAACCACATCGCCCTTCTGCAGCGGGGCAGATTCAGGAGAGGAAAGAGCCGGAAGAGCAACCCGGCTCAATGCAGTCCTGCCAACCGGGGTCAGGCCGACTTCCAGCGGGCCGGAAAGGAACAACTCGTCTGCAACCGCGCGAGCCGCTGCTGAAGTATTGGAAAAGAGGCCTATATCAATCGCCTTGCAGGAAACACCGGTCCATTCATGACTTGCCGTTTTTGCCAAACCGGCAAGACCACCGGATAACGGGTCTGTCAGAGTTGTGCCGTTTCCGCAGCCGAATGCTCCATCCAACCGCGAAACCGTAGCAAACAGAGCACCGCCATTAGTACCGGCCAGGCAGAGTGCCGATGCAGAACTTTTCAGGAGAAGAAAGGCGTTTTCATAAAAGGAGTCATCGGTTCCGCTCGCTGGAGCGCAGATAACCAGTCCGGCAAGATCTGTGCCCGATACCGACATGAACGCATCTTCCATACTGATAATCCGGGCATCCCGTCCGGTTGCCTGGATGAGGGCACACAGTTCGGTAGAAAAATCGGAACCGTCAGCGGTAACCCAAATGTCACCGCTTTTCGCAAGCGACACTGCGCGCGGAGTTTCCGCTATAAGAAGCGGCACAATAGAGCTTCGATTTACCGGTACGGTTGAGTGACCGATACCATTGACAATGTCTGCGGTGAGCGATGCAGAGGCAGCAACCGCTTCACATGCGCTCTGCGTGGAAACCGAGGCGGAGGTTGGTAAACCGGCCCCTAGATGGCGCGCAATTTCACCCAGCGTCTGCAAGGTTCCCAAATGTTCCGGACCGATAGTCGGCGAACCGGGAAGGCGTTCCTGCAGTGCGGAAAGAATTTCAACCCGTTTAATGGAGTCAATGCCGAGATCAGAATCAAGACCCATCTCCAGCTCAAGCATCTCAACCGGATAGCCGGTCTTTTCGCTGACCACCGCAAGCATGGTTTCTGTAATACGGGAGGATTGTGAGGTGCCAACTTGCTGCTCGGCAGGTGCCGGCGCCGTCGCAGTTCCGGCTCCCAAATGACGGGCGATTTCTCCGAGTGTGTGCAGAGAACCGAGATGCTCCGGGCCGATAGTCGGTGAACCGGGGAGCCGTTCCTGCAGTGCGGAAAGAATTTCGACCCGCTTGATGGAATCAATGCCGAGGTCGGAATCGAGTCCCATATCCATTTCCAGCATCTCTATCGGGTAACCGGTCTTCTCACTGACCACCGCCAGAAGGGTTTCAGTGACAGTGGATAAGACAGCTCCCGCAGTCCTGTTCTCCGGCGCTGTCGTCGTTGATATATCTGTACCGGCTCCCAAATGACGGGCGATTTCTCCGAGTGTGTGCAAAGAACCGAGATGCTCCGGACCGATAGTCGGTGAACCGGGGAGCCGCTCCTGCAGTGCGGAAAGAATTTCGACCCGCTTGATGGAATCAATGCCGAGGTCGGAATCGAGCCCCATATCCATTTCCAGCATCTCTATCGGATAACCGGTCTTCTCACTGACCACCGCCAGCATTGTCTCGGCAACCGGATTTGATTGCGTCTCGGCAACCGGAACCGGCGGAGGAACTACCGGGGCAGCACCTGCCGGAGCATTTAGCGGGGATGATTGTAATGATGCAGGTACGGCGGCTGCAGAAAATGACGGTATGGTCTGTGCGGCAAAAGAACCCCCCTGAAGAATCCTCTGTTGTTGCTCCAGAAGGAGCTGAATCGTTTTCCCGGCAGCATCCTGACCTTCAAGAAAACGTCGGTGAAGCTGGGCGGTTTCATCCTGAATCCGGGTCAGAGCCGTCATTCCTTCCCTGGTAACCCGCAGCGACTCGGTCAGGACATCCCGGGATACACCTGATGCAGATGCTGCCTGATTCGGCTGAACGGAATGTGCGGTGGACAGTGAAGCAGGTGGTGATGCAGCAGCCCGCGGTGCAGCGGCAGGTCGTTTCGGTTTAGGTGTTACATAATTTGCACCGCACAGTTTTATGGACATCGCAGGTTTTTTACCCGTGGGCAGTGGAGCGGGTTGATACCCTTCATCCCATGCGGCAAGGGAGACAGAATGGCCAAGCACGGTCAGTTGTGCCAGGGTCCGCGCCAGGTCAACGATGCCGGAACGCGTGCCGCCGGAAGAATCAAGTGCCGTGACCGTATGGGGACGACCGGACAGTATTGCCGACACAAGTCCGCACAGGCGTGCACCCGGACCTATCTCGATGAATGTGCGTATTCCGGACGCGTACATGGCTTCAATTTCTGCCACGAACTCAACCGGATGTGCCAGTTGACCAGCCAGCAGTTTTTTTGCCGCAGTTTCGTCAGACGGATAGCAGGAGGCGGTGCTGTTCGCGTACACCGGAATCACACCGGCAGCAAGTGGTATGTCAGCCAATGCTGCCAGCAGAGGGATGGCGGCATCGGCAACGAGCGAACTGTGGAAGGCAGCGGCTACTGTCAGTTGTTTACAGGAAAGTGAGCGGGATACACAGGCATTGGCCGCTCGATGAATTTCCGCGCTGCTGCCGGAAAGAACTGCCTGGTTCGGCGCATTGCGGTTGGCGATCACCAGATCGAGCTTTTCATCGATGAGTAATTGCTGCACGTCAGCCAACGGAGCGGACACTGCCAGCATGGTGCCTCTATCACCATCTCCCGCCGCCATCAATTGGCCTCGCAGGCGGGACAAGGCATGGAATGAATCCTCGTCGAGCCGACCCGCGGCACAGAGTGCGGTCAGTTCGCCATAACTGTGACCGGCAGCCGCGTCTGGTGAAACACCAAATGATTCCAGGATTCTCAGTGCTCCCAGACTGACGGCTCCGATGGCAGGTTGTGCCACATCAGTAGCGCGCAGTGCCGCTTCCTGTTCTTCCCGGGCCTCTGGGCTGAATGCGGTGGGTGGGTAGATCAGATCTGACAGCCTGCTGCCGTCGGGAGTGCCAAAACCAGAATCCGCTGCGTCGAGACTTGCCAGCATCCCGGGAAAACAGCAGGCAAGATCTCGCAGCATGCCGGTGTACTGGGCACCCTGTCCCGGGAAAAGCATGCCGAGTTTTCCCGGGACGGAGCCGCAGGCATACCACGCACCATCGGGCGTACTCCAGGATGTAGCCGGTTGTTTCTTGAGCATGGTCAACGCATTACTGCAAAGCGATTTCAGTGAAGTTTTGTCACGTTCAACAACCAGTACCAACCGGCAGGGAGCGGCAGATTCAAATGATTTACGAAGGGCTGCAGCACCGGTACGAATATCGCTCCAGAGTTGCATCCCGGCAACATCTGCGAGCGCGTTTTCCAACGACACGGCATCAACGGCGGAAAACGGCAGAATCTGTACTGATCCGTCCCAGTCGGCGACAGGTGCTACTGGTGCATATTCTTCGAGGACAACATGAAAATTTGAGCCACCGAACCCGAGAGCGCTGACTGCAGCCCGGCGTGGCATGCCGTTGTGAGGCAGCCAGGGGCGTTTGCGGGTGGTGAGGTAAAAAGGTGACTGCCCTTCTGAAACTTCACGCAGCGGCTGTTTTACTTTGATCGTTGGCGGGATTACCTTGTGATGCAGCGCCAGTACGGCTTTTATCATTCCGGCAGAACCTGCGGCGGCCTTGGTGTGACCAATCTGTGATTTAACAGAGCCAAGAGCGCACCATGGTTTGTCGGATTCACCGTAAATGCTGCGCAGTGCCGAGACTTCAACGGCATCTCCGACTTTGGTGCCCGTGCCGTGGGCTTCAACCAGCCCGATACTGTCCGGTGTGACTCCTGATCGCTCGTATGCATCCAGAATGGCTTTTCTCTGTCCTGAAGCGCTGGGAGTATAGATCGCTTCACCCTTGCCGTCGCTGGAAGAACCAACGCCACGTATTACCGCATAGATCCGGTCTCCATCGCGTTCAGCGTCGGCAAGCCGTTTGATGACCATAATGCCGAGCCCCTCACCGATGATTGTGCCATCCCCGGCAGCATCAAACGGTGTGATGTCACCACTCGGAGAGAGCGCCGGAGTTTTGCTGAAGCACATATACATGAAGATATCGTTAAACGTATCGATCCCGCCGGTAACAACCATGTCGGATTTTCCGGTTGCCAGTTCCATGGAGGCCAGGTGCAGAGCACTGAGGGAGCTGGCGCAGGCGGCGTCAACCACGCAGTTTGTTCCTCCCAGGTCGAATTGTTTGCTTATTCTTCCCGCAACGACATTGCCGAGCAGTCCGGGAAAGGAATTTTCCTGCCAGGAAACGTATGAATCAGAGATTCGCTGCACCACATCTTCGGCGGTGGTGTCGTCAACACCGGCGTCCTTGAGGGCCGAGCGCCAATGCGGATGGCCGAGTCGTGCCGCAAGCGGGATGACCAGCTCGAGTGTTCCGGTAACGCCCAGGATAACGCTGACCCGATCACGATCATAGGCCCGGTCTGCGCCGTACCCGGCATCTTTCAATGCCTGTCCGGTCGCAACAAGCCCAAGTAACTGGGAGCTGTCGATAGCTTCCAGTGTAGCAGGGGGGATGTTGTACTCCATTGGATTAAAGGAAACATCGGAAAGAAAGCCGCCACGACGGCCATAGGTTTTGTCAGGAGATTTGGGATCCTGATTGTAATAATCCTCAACACGCCAGTGACTTGCCGGAATGTCGCTTATCGCGTCGATACCTTCGCGGATGTTCGTCCAGTAGCTGCTGCTGTCTTCTGCACGGGGAAAGAGGCAGCCGATTCCAATAATGGCCAGCGGTGCGGCACTGGCGGTGGTTTCCCGATTGGCATTGTCCTGTATCACGCGAAGTACTCCTTGATCTGTGTGTCTTCAAACGGTTCGACTCTAAAATCGGCAGGAAGCCTGACATTCTGGTAACGGAGAATATTGGCACGGGTCATCAAAGCCGCACCAAACAGAATATTCCGGGCAACTGTTGCGACACGCCGTTGTTCCGGTGACGCCAGAAAGCTGCCGGCTGCCCATTCATTGAATGCGCCCATGGCAGGTCCGCACCAGATCTGGTAGTCAATGGTGCGGGACGGATCACCATCCTTTGCCCAGTGAGCAGCCTGTCCCAGATACCAGCGGAACACCAGAGCCATGCGGTGCTTTTCATCCCGTTCGGCACGTTCAACCTGATGTGGGTCACGCGTAAGGAAAAAAGTCCGTGTATCACGCCAGATGTCGGCGAACGTCGCTTTAAAAAAAGTTTTTTCAAACTTTTCACGTTCCGCTGCCGGAATGCTCTCAATCCCGTCATACGCACGATACATCTCATAGAGCTTTGCAGCACGCATGGGGAACATGGTGCCGCGCTTCAATACCTGGACGGTGACCCCCATTTCGAACATGTCGGCAGCCGGTGCCATGGTTACGTCAGCCTGGCGGGTTTCTGCCAGCATCCGCCGCACAGTGTCCGATGTCCCCGATTCCACACATGCCTGGTTCACGGACCCGGTCATAATATAGGCAGCGCCCATGGCAAAGGCGGCAGCGGCGGCTGCGGGGGTGGCAATACCACCGGCAAGTCCGACCCTCAATTTGACGGAGTAGCCAAACTTCAGTTCCAGACGAGTAGCCAGTGAGGCTATCGTGGGAAATAAGGCGATAGCAGGCCGGTTGTCAGTATGCCCGCCGGAATCGGCTTCAGCAGTAATTTCCTGCGCCATCGGTATCTGACCAGCCAGTTCAGCCTGCTCGGCTGTGATGGAGCCGTCTTCAATCAGAGTTCGCAGGAACTTTTCCGGGGGGGGAGAAAAGAACCGTTCCGCCAGCTCTTCCCGTGAGATTTTGGCAATAATCCGGTTCGGAGCAATGATTGAACCGTCTGCAGCGCGGTGAATCCCGTGGGTACGGTAGCGAACCAGCGGCAACGTCAGAGCCAGAAAAGCCGAGGCTTCCACTAATCGAACACCTTTGCGTATATACAACTGCGCAAGTGCAGCCTCAAGGTCAGGCTCATGGGGTGAGTGTATCAGATTGAAGCCACAGGGGAATCCGACATTTGCCAGGTGGTTCACTGCGGTTTCCACGGCAGCAAAGGGGAGACCGGCGGCACCGAAGAAGCCGAGCATACCTGCTCGTCCCAGTTCCTCCACCATGGCAACGGAGCTGATCCCCTTGGCCATGGAACCTCCAAGGTATGGATAGCGTATGCCGATTTCACGGCAGAAGTTCTGGTCTCCGAGCTGTTCAGGCATGAGTGATGGTACGAACACAGGAGTGGGTAATGTGTCCTCTCCGGTGGCTGTTATCCGTACTGGATGTGAAAGATTGCGGAGCGTTTCTGCAACACTGTCGTCAGTAATTTGTGGAATCAATAGAATGTACTCTTTCGTAAAGGTAAATTATCAGACCGTTTTCTGCAACTTGATGCGCGCCCGGCATGATCGCACAAACAGGACGAAACATGGGATGGCTCTATAACTGTGGAAACGTTGAAAGTGGCACAGTTGAGTTGCAGAGTTCAAAAGTGACAGACAGTAACCAGAAGTACATCAAAGTCATGCACTGATAACAATGTGTCAATTTAATATCAGTACTTTGCGACCATGTACCTGGATTTTCCCCTCTGTAAACAGCTTGATTGCCGCAGCAAAGGTGTGATGTTCCGCACTCTGAATCCGGGCAGAAAGGGTTTCTTCTGTGTCATTCTGCTCGACCGAAACAACCGTCTGCAGGATAATCGGTCCGGTGTCAGTACCGCAGTCAACAAAGTGTACAGTGCATCCGGAGAAACGAACGCCATAATCAAGTGCCTGCTGTTGGGCATGAAGACCTGGGAAGGAGGGGAGCAGGGCAGGGTGGATATTCATGATGGCATGGGGGAAGGCGTTGACCATTACATCCGTAACAATCCTCATAAACCCGGCAAGGATGACCAGATCAACCTTATGGCTGCGCAACAGTTCCACTGTTGCGGCATCGTATGATCGCCGCTCCGGATACCTGCTGTTTTCATGAACAATAGCCGGAATACCGTGTTGCGCAGCACGGGTCAGCGCATAGGCATCAGCCTTGTTGCTAATGACACAGGCGATCTCGGCATTGATCTCTCCGGACTCTATCCGGTCTATAATTGCTTGAAGATTGGTGCCACTCCCCGAAACAAGGACACCCAATCTGCAGGGGGCATGTTCTGGCATTACTCTCCCTCAACCAGATCGACTCGTTCCTGGCCGCTTTCACTTACAGCAATATCACCAATTACCCAGGCCGTTTCTCCCAGTCCTTTCAGTCGATCAATGATTTCTTCGGACTGCCGGTCAGCTACAACCAGAACCATCCCGATGCCCATATTGAACGTACGGTACATCTCATCCCGCTCAACAGATCCGGCACTTTGGAGAACCGAAAACAGGTTTGGACGTTTCCACCTGTTTGTGTGAATACGGGCCAGACATCCTTTGGGAAGTATGCGGGGAACATTTTCCAGCAGTCCTCCGCCGGTGATATGGGCAATACCGTTAATGGAAAAATCCTTCAGAAGATTGAGAATCGATCGTACATAAATCCGGGTTGGCGTCAGAAATACGTCCGCAACCGATTCGCTGGAACCGGGGAATGTATCGTGGATTGAGAGACCGAGACGATCAAAGAGTAGCGTACGTGCCAGAGAATAGCCGTTGCTGTGCAGTCCGCTGGATGCAATACCAATCAACTTGTTTCCAACCGATATGCAAGAGCCATCGATGATTTTGTCACGGTCGACGACACCAACGGTGAAACCGGCAACATCGTATTCCCCCTCGGCATAAAAGCCCGGCATTTCTGCAGTTTCTCCACCTATCAGGGCGCATCCGGCCTGCTTGCACCCCTCTGCAATGCCTTTTACTATTTCTGCGCCTTTTTCCGGCAGCAGTTTTCCGGTGGCGAGGTAATCAAGAAAAAAGAGCGGTTCAGCTCCCTGGACAATGATATCATTCACGCACATGGCAACCAGATCGATGCCGATTGTATCGTGGCGATCCGCCAGAAAAGCGAGTTTCAGCTTTGTGCCGACGCCATCCGTCCCGGAAACCAGAACCGGATTTTTATATTTCGCCGTATTAAGCGCAAAAAGTCCTCCAAATCCGCCAATGTCAGCAAGAACCTCCGGACGTGACGTAGCCTTTACTAACGGCTTGATAAGATTTACAAAATTATTTCCAGCGGTAATATCTACCCCGGAATCTTTATAGGTAACAGGTTTTCCACTCATGCAAATCTCCCCCTTAATGCAAAGAATCTTTGTAGAACATGGCCCCATAAAAGTCAATTTCAAACTGGCACCAAAAGTAAAATTGACAGGATTTCTCTTGACAATTCCGCATCTTTTGGGATTATGGAAGTCATGATACCGAAACGGTCAACTTATCTCACGTGTGTCACGCTCTCTCTGAGCGTAGCTGCGATCTGTGTGTGTGTAACCCCGTGGGCTGCAACGGGTGATATATACCGGTATGTTGATGAGGATGATATCGTTCATTTCACCGACGCTCCTACAGACAAGCGCTTTAAAGTGTTCATGCGCGACCTCAAAAAAGATAAAGAATTACGTACGAAGCTTAGATATGCATCTTCGGTTGACCCGGCAGTGTTTGAACAGCTTATTAAAACCTGCTCGGAAAAATACGGGGTAAGCTCGTGCCTGGTAAAAGCGGTCATTCATGCTGAATCCGGCTATAACCCGAATGCCGTTTCCAGTAAAGGCGCCAGCGGCCTCATGCAGTTAATGCCTGATACAGCGAAGTCCCTTAAAGTCGCAGACCGCTTTAACCCGAGAGACAATGTAGAGGGTGGGGTCAAATATCTTCGCTTTCTTCTTGATACTTTTCGGGGCGATGTATCGCTTGCAGTTGCTGCCTATAATGCCGGTCTTAATAAAGTCGCAAAATATGGCGGAATACCCCCCTATAATGAAACAAGAACCTATGTTAACCGGGTTCTGTCCTACATGAAGTCGTATCAGGAAAGTGGAACATAATGACTGCCCGACAGCCGAATCAGATCCTGAATATACCGAATATCCTTACCATGATGCGGATTGCCTCCATTCCGCTCCTTGCTGCGCTTCTGATGTCTCCATCACGCTCCGCAGGATTTTGGGCTGCTGCACTTTTCTCCGTGGCATCAATTACTGATTGGCTTGACGGTTATCTGGCCCGCAAAATGGGTATTGTCACGATTTTCGGTAAATTTCTTGACCCGATCGCAGACAAGCTGATTGTTATGGCGGCGTTGATCATGATGCTTCCGTTTAATCGGGTTCCCGCCTGGATGGTGCTCGTTATTCTGGGACGTGAAATTATTATAACCGGTCTGCGGGGGATTGCTTCCAGTGAGGGGATTGTCATTCAGGCAAGTGACCTGGGTAAGTATAAGACAATATTTCAGATAGTTGCCATTATCGGGCTTGTGCTCCATTATAACTACAACTGGTTTTTCGGAATTTCACACATACTTTTGACCGTTAACATGCACAACGTCGGCATGTTTTTCCTCTGGATAGCCACCGCCCTTACGGTCTGGTCCGGTGTTGACTACCTTGCGCGTTTCATCAGGATCATCGTCCGCTGACCTGCCTTATTTATTTGACTGTCCCAGCTTTATCTCAAACCTCTCTCCATTACGTTGAAAGCGGATTCGATCCTCCTGGATTTCCTCCACAGTTGTCCCCTCAATGACGGATCCACGAGATACCGGCGATCCATTGACAATTGCCATACTGTCTGCAGCGTTCGGCTGAAATGCAATACCGTTAACTCTAAGTGTCGGGACAGTGGATACTGCTGGCAGCTCTTTTTTTATTTTTATGGATTCAACCACGGATTTTTGTTTTTCAGGAGGTGGTAAGGCATTAGAAATTATGGATTTTTTACCCTCAGTAACTGTTTCGTGAGGCGCGGCTGCAGGTTGTACCTGTTTTTCACGTACTGTTTTTATCCGAGGAGACGCAGCTGCCGGAACGACAATAATTTCTTCGGGAGGAGTTTCCTGTTTAACAATCGGCAGCGGAGTCTGTAAATTTTTTTGAGCAGGAACTGCCGGTGATGTGGCTGCTGTCTGCACCATTTTCGGTTCTTTCATGAAATAAACGGCAATGGCAGCGCCTCCGCCAAATACAAGAGCTGTAAAGAGCACCAATCCGGCTTTGGATAATTTCCGCGGGGATTTCTGAATTTTCAGAATATCCGAGTTAAGGTTCAACGCATCAGGGATACGCCCGGTTTTTTCATGTTCCAGCTTTTTCAGTGCTTTTAATATAGAACTCATTTAACGGTACCCGATTTGTTTTCTATCCGGTGGCCGGATACGCCGGCAACTTCTGCTGAAATTTTATCAAAGTTCATGATTACCACTGCAACAGCACCCGCGAGAATTAGGATAATAACACCTGCCATCGCCAGAGAAAACGTCCTGCCCCGACGTTCGTTCCGAATTTCCCGAATCGCCCGGGTAATATTGCCTCCGGTGATACGTCGTCGTTCATCGCCATAGCCGATCAATAGTGCACGATCACAAATGTTGTTGATCAACCGGGGCAGCCCTCGGGAATACAAATGTGTTAACTTAAGAGCAAAAGGACTGAAAGAAACACCCCCGGTTTCACCGGCGACTACCATTCGATGACGAATATAGGTGTGTGATTCATCCATGCTCATGGGTCTCAGTCGGTACCGTACGGCTATACGCTGGTTCAGTTGCCGTAATTCCGGCAAAGCCAAAAGAGCAGATAACTCAGGCTGTCCGGCAAGTATAATCTGGATCAGTTTGTCGTTTTCGGTTTCAAGATTTGAAATAAGTCGCAACTGTTCGAGGATTGTCGGCGACAGGTTCTGAGCCTCGTCAATAACGAGAACAACGGTTTTGCCTTTAGTATTCTCGTTCAGCAAAAAATTATTCAGCTCCTCAAGTAATTCATTGGCATACTCACTGTCAGAATTAAGGCCGAACTCGTGATTGATGTTGCGAAGCAGCTCAACACCTGTCATGCAGGGGTTGAAGATCAATGCCGAACGATAGCTTTCCTCGTTCAGTTGACTGAGAAGTGTACGTAAGACCGTTGTTTTGCCGGTCCCAACTTCTCCGATAAGTTCAATAAAACCATAGTGGTTATTGATCCCGTACAGGAGATGGGCAAACGCTTCCTTATGATGTTTGCTAAGGTAGATAAAGCGAGGGTTTGGCGTTAATGTAAACGGTTTTTCGTTGAATCCAAAATATTTAGTATACATAGGCAGTTCACCAGAGGGCAGACAATCGAAGATGAACAGGGTAGTTTTTACGTAGAAATCCGTGTATTAAGTTGTTGTGTATTTCATAAAAGCTGATTACTTTCAAGATAAATCACATCGACCACATCCGTTTCTTCTTCATTTTCAGGCAGGATCAATAACATATGTACTACTTCACACATAACAATACAACTATTGATAATACAACAGTATATTCAGAAATATCTTCTGAATTTGATTCTGTATCATCCCGCTATCCAGTTCAGTTTACCGAATATTATTCCGGACTAATAAAGAAACCGCATGATGGCATCTGGAAACAGTGTATGCCTGACTCTCGAGAACTGGAGGATACTGCACAACGTCCTGACCCGTTGGACGAGTCACTGTTAAGTCCGGTGCCGGGGCTTATACATCGTTATCCGGATCGGGTTGTATTACTCGTATCAAATTGTTGTCCGGTATATTGTCGATTCTGTATGCGAAAACGTTTGGTGGGAAGCGGTGTTTCTCCCATGGGAAGAGATGATCTTCGTACCGCCCTTGATTATATTTCATCTCACCCGTCAATACATGATGTGATTCTGTCAGGTGGTGACCCGCTGATGCTGGATGATGCATCATTGTCGCACATTTTATCAGGATTGCGTGCTATTCCTCATGTTGCAGTCATCCGTATCGGTACCCGGATTCCGGTCACGCTTCCGGCACGAATAACCGCTGATCTGTGCAGTATGCTCGGTGCATTTCACCCGCTGTATATCAATACTCATTTTAACCACCCGGATGAAATAACCCCCGAATCTGCAACGGCCTGTGCCATGCTGGCCGATGCGGGAATTCCGCTGGGTAATCAGACAGTGCTTCTGAAAGGGGTTAATGATTCTGTTGAGACCATGCGGAGACTGCTGACCGGCTTGTTAAAGATACGTGTCAAACCGTACTATCTCCATCAAATGGACCTTGTTCAGGGTACTGCTCACTTCAGGACTTCTGTTCGCACCGGTCTGGAAATTATGCGGGGATTACGCGGCCACATCTCCGGTCTGGCGGTACCACACTATGTGATAGACCTGCCAGGAGGGAAGGGCAAGGTGGCGCTCCTTCCGGACGATGTCGAAATACAGGGAACAACTCTGCATATTCGCACATACACCGGTGAGACGGTTACGTATCATGATGTCACAACTCCTCAGGAGTGAATGTTACAATGTCGTCAATGCAATCAGTTCCTGCCGTCAACATAACCAGTCGGTCAATGCCCAGTGCGATCCCTGCAGATTCTGGCATTGTGCCAAGTGACTCAAGAAACGGTTCCGGAAGAGGCAGCACGCTCTGTCCATAACTGCTGCGAAAGATGTTGGCTGCTTCAAAACGGCGGCGCTGTTCAAACGGATCAGTCAACTCGCTGAACCCGTTTGCCAATTCAAATCCGCCGACGTATAACTCAAAGCGTTCTGCCAAATTCCGATTTTCAGGTGACGTTCGTGCCAAAGCCGCCAACTCAACAGGATAATCCATTAAAATAACCGGCGCTTCAAATCCGGCAAGCGCCGGCTCAATTACTGACGTCAGAATATCCTCGTAAATCCCATTTTCCAGACATTCCAATACGTCAACCTTCCCGAAGCGTAAAAATGCTTCCTGCACGCTTATACGCTGCCAGGGTTCAAAGGGATCAATTTTTCTTGAATTATGTGATAGGACAGGGCGGTCAGGGATACATGACGTTGTGACGTACTGCAGCAGTTCCCTACAATCTGTCATGAGGGTTTGGTAGTCCACCCCGGCACGATACCATTCCAACATGGTAAATTCTGATAGATGACGAGCCCCTCGTTCATTAGCACGCCAGCAATGAGAAATTTGAAACAGTTTTCCATGTCCGGCACACAATAAACGTTTCATACAGAGTTCCGGGGATGTCTGGAGTTGCCAGGAGGAGAGGGTGATAATTGGATTTATATGTTCTTCGGGGGCGTTTGCAGGAATGAGAACGGGGGTCTCAACTTCAAGAAACCCCCGCTCCCAGAAAAAATTTCGGACCGCTTTGACAACATTTGCCCGTAACCACAGAGCGTCATTCTTCACGGTTTACCCTTTGACGCGAGTCGAATACTCACCGGTTCGTGTATCGATAACGATCAACTCGCCTTCCTCGATAAACGGGGGGACTCTTAGAACATAGCCTGTTTCCACGGTTGCAGGCTTGGAGTCATTACCGCTCGTATCGCCTTTAGCCCACTGCTCAGTTTCGGTGACGCGCAGATTGACAAAATTCGGGAGTGAAATACCGATCGCTTTCTCACCAAAGAGCATTACCTCGACTTTCAGGTTTTCAAGAAGGTAATTTTTGGCATCCCCGAGAGTTTCTTCTTCCATAACGACCTGATCATACGTCTGCTGGTCCATGAATGTATAATGGTCGCCCTCCTTATAAAGATACTCCATGGTACGTTCTTCCAGGCTGGCCGGTTCAAAAGATTCGCCGGATCTGTATGTCCTGTCCAGAAGTGAGCCATTGATCATATTACGCATTTTGGTGCGGTACAGAGCTTGGCCTTTGCCCGGCTTGACAAAATCAAACGCCACGACAAGATATGGATCACCATCAAGAATAATTTTCAAACCTTTTTTAAGATCAGCGACAGTATACATTTGTTCCTCGCACAGTGTATTTTGAAACAACACAAGCCCTCCAGAATGGACGGGCCTGTTGATATCAATTAGATCGTAAGTAGTTTATTTAGCGCGATAGGTGATACGACCGCGAGTAAGATCATAGGGAGATAGTTCAACTGTTACCTTATCACCAGGAAGGATTTTAATGAAATATTTACGCATTTTACCGGAGATATGTGCAAGAACAACATGCTCGTTTTCAAGTTTAACGCGAAACATTGCGTTCGGTAATGGCTCAATAACGGTACCTTCAACTTCAATTGCTTCTTCTTTAGACATACCTTGACATACTCCTCATAACTCAGTTAGTACGAACTGCGATACATTACTGACAGGATTATAAAAATGCAAGCTAAATGTACGGGTTGCCTATTAAATGTCCCATAAGATATATTATGTTAAGTACGTAGTGCATCCAACGGTCTTGCAAGGCAACAGGTAATTGTTCTATAGTCGCGACACCTTAATCAGTCTATCAACCGGAGAAACCACTGTGAATAATCGCTTACCTGCTGAATGGGAAATTCAAGATGGCGTACTGATGGCTTGGCCACATGAAGGAACCGACTGGGCGTATATGCTTGATGATGTACTTCCCGTATTCGTCGACATAATAAGACAAATAACCCGCTTTGAACGGATTATCCTGACCGCTCCTCACGCTGCAGCTGTGTCAGAATATCTCGGTAAAGCAGGAATTGATCTGAGTAATATCACCCTGTACGAAATCCCGAATAATGATACCTGGGCTCGTGACTTCGGTCCTGTTACCGTCATATACAATAACACGCCGACCATGCTTGATTTTGGCTTTAATGGCTGGGGGCTAAAATTTCCCGCGAATTTTGATAATGTTATTTCAAAACATCTCAAGCAGAACGGTGCATTTATCCCGAATCTGAATACAATCGGTTTGATCCTTGAAGGCGGCAGCATAGAGAGTGACGGCCTTGGTACAATCCTGACCACTACAGAATGTCTTCTCTCTCCGAATCGGAACCCTCAATTGAGCAAGAGCGAAATCGAGCAGGCGCTGGCTTCACTCGTCGGCGCAAAGCGCATCCACTGGCTCAATCACGGCTATCTTGCCGGAGATGATACCGATTCTCATATTGATACTCTGGCACGCATATGCCCTAACAACACCATCGTGTATCAGGCATGTGACCATCCGCTTGACGAGCATTTTGAACCATTAAAACTGATGGAACGGGAACTGCGGGAATTTTCTGCGCCGGATGGTTCACCCTATCACCTCATTCCGCTCCCCTGGCCAACGGCACGTTTTGACGAACATGCCCACCGGCTTCCGGCTACCTATGCCAATTTTTTGATTATCAATGGTGCGGTTCTGGTGCCAACCTATAGAGATCATGAGAATGATAGTACTGCACTTGAACGAATTGCCACGGCATTTCCGGGTCGGGAAATTATCGGCATCGATTGCCTGCCGTTGCTTGAACAGCATGGTTCGCTCCACTGCGTAACCATGCAGCTGCCCCAAGGAGTTCTTGCATGACACCCCTCAAAACGGCGCTGATTCAACAGGGTTGTACAAACAACCAAGAGGACAATCATACTAAAACAATCCACATGGTTCGCACTGCGGCGGCGTCCGGAGCAGAGCTGATTGTACTGCAGGAACTGCACACCTCGCTCTATTTTTGTCAGGTTGAATCCCCTGCCCTTTTTGATCTGGCAGAGGCGATTCCCGGGCCTTCAACTGATCTGTTTGGGCAATTAGCCAAAGAGTTGAAGGTAGTAATTGTCACCTCCCTGTTTGAACGACGTGCCGCAGGACTGTACCACAACACTGCAGTGGTATTTGAAAAGGACGGATCCATTGCGGGTATATATCGTAAAATGCATATTCCCGATGATCCCGGCTTTTATGAAAAATTCTATTTTACGCCAGGCGATCTTGGTTTTACCCCGATCAAAACATCTGTCGGTACCTTGGGCGTACTGGTCTGTTGGGACCAGTGGTACCCTGAAGCTGCCCGGATGATGGCTCTGGCGGGAGCTGATCTACTTATTTATCCGACGGCAATCGGCTGGGATCGCGATGATTCACCGGAAGAACAGCACCGCCAGCATGATTCCTGGGTAACGGTTCAAAGAGGACATGCGATCGCCAACGGCCTTCCGCTCCTGGCGGTAAACCGCGTTGGTTTTGAGAGTTCACCGCAACAGTCCAATGTCGGGATTCAGTTTTGGGGGGGGAGCTTTGCAGCAGGGCCACAGGGAGAAATACTGGCTGAAGCATCACACGAAAAGGAAGAGATTATCCTGGTAGATATTGATTGTGCACGCAGTGAACAGGTGCGCCGCATCTGGCCGTTCCTGCGTGATCGAAGAATAGATGAGTACGGTGATTTACTGAAACGCTATCGGGATTAAACCTGCGTTATGAGAAACTGTGGGAGCTTTTCATCAACAAGCTCACCCCGAGATAGGTAAAAAGCATGACAAATACTCCGACAATCCCCAGCCAGGCTGTAACGGTGTCCCATCGGGGACCTTTCAGCCTGACATGGAGTACGAGAGCATAAAACATCCAGAGAATTGACGTCCACAATTCTTTCGGTGTCCAGAGCCAGTACGTTCCCCACGCATAATAGCCCCAGATTCCTCCCGAAATCATCGATGCTGAAAATAACGTCCACCCGACCAATGCCGTTTTATAAAAAATATCGAGATACGCTCGAATTCCGGTACTCAAAAAGGCAGCACAAACCAATGCCCCTACGGCAAAGAGGGCATAGCCAAAAAATGCTACGACAACGTGAAGTTCGAACCAGAGCGTGTCGAGAATTTGGGGTAACGGCATGTTGATCGGTTTGAACAGCAATGCCGCGACAGTGATGATCCCGGCTGATATGCCCGTTGAAACGGTAAACCAGCGTTTACCACGCAGAACAGGTGAATACGAGGATAATACCCCCATTAGCGCCAGGGACATGCCGAAGAACATGAGCGTATCGTGAGGACCAAGCAGCGGCAGGCGGCCCAGTTGAAAACCTCGATTGGCAAGGTACACAAGTTGCGCAGCAAAGGCCACCGTAAGGCCTGTCCGCCACAAAGACCCGACGATGAGACACGCAACAGCAATCCACGGCAGAAATGAAATATATGCAGAGTTACTCATTTCAGAGTTTCACAATCGAGGTAATTTTTCGTTCGTGAAGAAAACGTTCCAACAGATACAGCGGCACCCCTACCAGTGCGCTCATGAATAGTACATTCAGAAATTCAATCAGATATCCGCGAACAGTATGCGCGATTGGAGCTATAATCCATTGCACAAAAGCGGCACCATACAACACGGGTACGAGAACAATAGTTACCCGTAACAGTATGCTCATCGCATTTAGACCGGACTTCAACCGTTTAAAGAACAGAACCGATACCGCAAGTGCCGTCAGTCCGTACATCAACTTGATCCACTGCAGCAACCCGTACTGGAAAAACACCACTATTCCGGTAACCTGTTCATCCCGTTCTTCCAGTAATCTGGCCTGAATCGCAGCAGTGTCATATCCGATAATTCCCCACAGCCCGAAACCTATGATAATGACGGCCGCGGCAGCAACGCTCCAACTTATAAGGTTGACAGGATGGAGGTTCTCGATAAAATCTGCAACGGGAGTCGGTGTGTCCTCAGGTGGTGGCGTAGAAGTGTCTACATTGTTTAATTTTCTTCCCAGTAATTCCTGATTACGTTTCTGCAACTGTTCTTCCCGTTGCCGTTCAACAAACGTTTTTACTGAAATTCCACACTTCGGGCAGGTACTGAATGTTTCTTCACCGAACGTACTGTAGCTGCACGAAGAACAGGTATCAACAAGATAGACGTCAGCTCCGGAACGTGGTTTAGTTATGGTGAACCCCTCGTTACAGCGTGGACAGCTGATAAAACGGCCGGACTCGGGAACTTCATGGTCAGGAATAGTCCCGCTGGCGTTGCATTTTGGACAGGATATCTTCATGTTTTAAAAGCTCCTGACGATTTGATATCAATGTTTACTGGCTCGTATTTGTAGCAAAACATTCGCGGTATGTCACCAACACTCTCATAATTTCCATGACAAATCTGCACCACATTTGAGACTTTTGCGGTATAGTGCCGCTGTTTCTGATCAAAAGGAGGGTCCTGCATGTCATTTAATGGTGATCTTGAACATTTTCCTCTGGTTGATGTCATTCAACTTCTGCACATGACCTGTAAAACCGGTATCTTATATTTGAAAAGTCCCAAAGGGGAAAGCCAGCTGGTCTTTCATGAGGGTTTTTTTGTAAGTGCAAACCATTTGAATAACAGTGTCCGCATCGGCCAGGTCCTTGTCGATATGGAGGCCATTACTCAGGAAACTCTCCATCAGGCACTGGCAGAGCAGAAAAAAGCGGGAAGAAACCGCAAACCGTTGATTGCAACCTTGATTGAACAGGGCCTGATTGACAAGGACACAGCATTTAAAGGTCTTGAATCGTTGATAGAAATGACTATTGTGGAAGTATTGACCTGGGCAAGCGGCACATTTTCACTTGATGTTTCCAAAGAGTATGTTTCTGATGAATATCGTTATTTTCCGGAAAAACTGAATCAGGATATTTTACTGAATGCGCAGGGAGTTTTGATGGACTCACTGCGTATTTATGATGAAAAGATGCGGGATGGGACCCTGAGTAGAATATTCTTTGAAGAGGAAAACAACACAAATACAGCACCATCTTCGACAGAATCCGGCACACCTGAAATAACTGCAGACCTTCTCGGCCTGGACGATCTCGATGTAATTACCCGTAAAATACCGGACGTTTTTATCGGTCTGAAAGACCATGATCCGCTCGAAGAGCATCGGCAGATGGTTGCCCGGGTGCTTCCTGAATCGACTATTGACCAACAGGATCTGCTGGTCTCGTTCTTAACAAAATATTCCACCCCGCCACCACAATCATCGGCACCACCGGTTACTGCCATCATTCTGCTGACGCAGGACGAACTGCTTTCACATGCAATAACCACCGTCTGCAAACATGACAACCTGTTTATATTTGCTACAGACGAAGAAAGTGGATTGGATATCGTTATCGAACAATCGCTTGGAAGGGATCTTCACCCGGTTCTGTTCATAGACATCCCTCATGAATCAGATGGGGTTAAATCTTTGGAACTCATACGCCAGAAGTTTTCCGCCTACCCACAGATATCGATTGTGATTACCGCCTGCTGTTCCAGCTGGCGCTCCATCAGCATGGATGCTCTGGGAGCTGGTACTCGCTCAATTATCCCCCGACCCTGCAGCCGCTGCGAAGATACCTATGTGCCGCAATTGATTTCTTTCCTCTCTGGTATAAGCTCTTTTCTCGGTTCGATTCTTTCCGTGCCGGACCCGGAAGTGGGCCATCAGTTTGTTGGCGCACTCAACCAGTTGAAATCTCTTTCAGAACCACCGGAAATTGCACTGGTTATGCTCCGCTTTGCAGCAGTTCAGTTTGAACGGGCATTAACCTTTGTCGTTGCCAAAACCGAACTGATTGCCGAAAAGTCGATCGGAATTTCCTCGGAGAAAGCTGATGGACCGACTGCTCCGCTGCTATTCCGAATCCCGCTCGAAAATCATTCGGTCCTGCAGGAGGTTGTTGAAAAGGGACGCCTGTATTTCGGACAGCGAAGTGACTCGGTTTTGACACAACAGCTTTACAAGGAAATCGGTGCTCCCCGAAGTCCGAAAATCATGGTAATCCCGCTGATCAGTCGTGGAAAAGTCATCGCCGTCACATACGCTGACTTCGGATCAAAAGCTGTTTCTCCACCCCAGACAAATCTGCTGGAGGCACTTGCCCAACATGCCGGATCGGTGCTTGATAACGCTCTCTATCGGAAGAGCATTGAAAATGCTGCCCTGAAATGAGTATAAGTTTCAACCATTAAACAGATTTTTCGGAGGACCAGATGGACGCCAATATTCTGCATCAGATTTTGGAAATAGCCTTTCAGAAAAAAGTATCAGACCTCCACTTCGAAGTTGACAACCCCCCGTTTTTCAGGGGACGCGGCCAGTTGGTACGTGCCAAGATGTCGAACCTGACAGCAGCCGATACTCAGTTCATCGCTGAGACCGTGCTCGCCCAGAATGGCCGCCAGACCAGCAGCGATCTGAAAGAATGTGATGCTTCCTACTCTCTTCCGTCAGGTGGGCGCTTCAGAGTCAGTATATTCCGCCAGAAGGGGTGTTACGGCGTGGTCATGCGGGTAATCCCGCCGGTCATCGGAACATTTGACGATCTTAATTTGCCACAGGTATTAGGAGAAATTGCCCAGGTGCCGAACGGTTTGATACTGGTAACCGGACCGACCGGTAACGGTAAATCAACGTCACTTGCTTCCATGCTGCGATACCTCAATGAAAACTGCAGCTACAACATCATAACCATTGAAGATCCAATTGAATTTTTATTTTCATCTCAAAGAAGCTGTATCATCCAGCGTGAAATAGGAATCGATACCGACAGCTTCGCTTCGGCTCTGAAAGCATCACTCAGGATGGATCCGGATGTCATCATGGTCGGCGAAATGCGCGACAAGGAAACCATAGATTCCTGCATCAAGGCTGCTGAAACCGGTCATCTGGTGCTCTCAACCCTGCATACTCAGGGGGCCGTTTCAACAATCAACAGAATAATCGGGCACTTCCCTCCCGATGCACAGGAAATTACCCGTAACCGACTGGCAGACATTCTGGTCGCTACGATTTCAATCCGGCTTATCAAAGACAAATCCGGCGAAAGTATTCTGCCGGTGGTCGAGATTATGCGGGCAACAACGACCATTCAGGCGTGCATCAGGGAAGGCCGCCTGGATGAAATTGAAAAGCACATTGAAAACGGTGCGTCCCAATATCACATGCAGACCCTCGACATGCACCTGCTGCAGCTTTATCGACAGGATCTCATTACCCTGCAGGATGCCCAGCGACTTACTCATTCGATGGACTTTGAACGCAAACTGATGTTCGATAACTAGCAGATACTTTTTAACTGATCGATACATGCGGATTGCATATGCGGGAAGGGCTTAGGAACCAGGAAAATGGCGGAGAAACATGAGGTAAAACCGGGGCAGTCGATTGATCTGCTGAAAGAGCTGCATATACTCACCCGTGACGGGAAACTTAATCAGGACAGCAGGCGTAAACTCAAGCAGGTCAATCATCTGTATCAGTTCATTGAACCGTTATTGAAAGAGATTCAGTTCAGTCATACTGGCGTAACGTTAGTCGATCATGGTGCCGGTAAATCCTATCTCGGATTTATTCTCTATGATTTATTTTTTAAGTATCAGAATGACGGCTCCCACGTGTTCGGTATCGAAACCCGTGAAGATCTCGTTGAAAAATCGCGGGTACTCTCTGAAAAGCTTCAGTTTTTTGCAATGACCTTTTTGAATCTTTCCGTTGCAGAGTCAATCCATTCAACGCTGCTTCCTGCGCAGGTAGATATCGTGACCGCGCTCCACGCCTGCAACACCGCCACTGACGATGCAATCAAATTTGCCCTGGATAAAAAAGCCCGCTTTATTGTTCTCGTTCCCTGCTGTCAGGCCGAAGTTGCAACTATTCTCCGCAAAAACAAGGGTGCAGCTCTTGCGGCACACAGCCTGACTGAACTATGGCGGCACTCTTTGCATACGCGTGAGTTTGGCAGCCATGTGACCAATGTTCTGCGCTGCCTGCAGCTTGAGGCCCATGGTTACCAGGTGACCACCACCGAATTGGTCGGATGGGAACATTCCATGAAGAACGAATTGATTATTGCGAACTTTAAAGACCTG
>JAQTXD010000059.1 GCA_028688955.1 Desulfuromonadaceae bacterium | reverse complement strand
TGGGCCTGCTCCTGAGGAACAGGCTTTTCGAGTGCTTTTGCGAGGTTTGAATCATACTGCGCCATTTTTTTGTTGAGACTTGTCATCTGTGCCAGAACGGCTGAACCGGCAGCATTTTGGAGCCGCTGGGTGTTAAGCAGAGAAACAAACGTGTATATCTGTACAACTGCCAGCACGGCAATGAGTGACGAGGCAGCAATCAGGAAGGTTTTTGAAAGCAGCTTTTTGTCGGTTGAGCTTGACGTGAGCGCTTCCATCTCGGCAGTCAGCTGATCATTGCTGTTTGATAAGGTGCTGACCCGCTGTAACAGGGAGCCCGTGTCTTCAGAGACGGAGTCGATTTTTGCAGAAATATAGCGGGTCGCAGCCAGCGAATCCTGCAGCGGCTCCAACAGCAGTGCTACATCAATCGCGGCAACTGTCGGTGCCTCAGCAGGTAGCGGTTCCGGCGTATGGTCGGGTTCCGAAGGCGGTTCACTGCCGGAGTCTGTGGCATCAGCTGCGACCTCCGGCTCCACACCAGGTGCCTGTTCCGTCGGGTCAGGTATTTCGGCCGTTCCGAGAAGGGCCGGAACTTCTTTTCGGCGCTCGGATTCCAGCCGGGCCAGTACATCCGGGCTTTCATAAGCAGGAACGTCTGTCGGCACAGAATTATTTTCTGTCGGGCTGTCAGGTGTGCTTGCCATACCGTTGACCTCCACTATCGCGTTGTCATAGTTGAAATACGAGCCGGTGGCCGTATGTTATTCCACTACTCTCGATTCTACGGCAAAATATTCTGATTCGCCAAAACAGGTAGTGGGGATGCCTTTATGCTGTTCATAGGTGAGTGCAAGTTTTTTCCCCATGGATGAATTAATCCTGGTTATCAGTGCTTTATCACGCACTGAGAATTGAAATTTTTCCGGCAGGGCTCCCGGTACCGGCAGCATCTGCAGTTCCCCTTCCCAGGTTTTGCAGAGCCACCCTTTTTCCGAAAACTTTTGGACATAGCCGACCCTCTCGCCCTTTGAGTAGCTCCAGTTGAGGACAATCGCAACATACCCAGCGAACAGGACGACAGCCGCTACTGCCAGCAGCAGCACTATTTTAGTGGCCTTTTTCCCAATGTCATCAATCGTCATTTCTCCTCCAATTCATCTCTGTTTGAATCCGGTCGGGTTGTGGTGCATGGTGCCACGCAGCTATTCCACAAGACTCTATGCGTAAATATACGTTACCCTATACCATGATAGTCGCTGTGGTTCCATTGTTTTTGCAGTTATTTTCCGGCGTCGTACTCCGGGTTCGGGTGGGTATGGCGCCAGAGGGCAATTGACGATTCGGCCCGCTTCTGCTAGATTTCCTGCCCGCCCGTCTCTGCCGGCGCGAATCCACCTGCTCCAGAGAATCCTCGAAACCATGTCCAAAGAACGAATTGTACAGAAAATCATCGCAGTACTTGCTGCCGACCTGGAGGTGCTTTCATCTGCATCACGGGCCGCTCACGCGGCGGCAACCCATGCGGAATGTCTGCCTGATAACAAGTATGATACTACCGCGCTCGAGGCTTCCTACATCGCCCAGGGACAGGCCAATCGTGCTCAGGAGATCCGCGTTGCACTTGAATGCTACCGTACCCTGACACTGGTCCCGTTCGGTGATGATATGCCGATTAGATTGACCGCTCTGGTTACGCTTGAAGACGCAGAGGGAGGTGCCCGGCGACTTTTTCTCGGTCCACAGGCAGGGGGCATGAAGCTTGCTGATGATGCCGGGGAGGTCGTTGTTATTACTCCCGGTTCTCCGCTGGGCCGCTCGTTGCTGGGGTTGCGGTGCGGTGACGAAGCCCGGGCAGGGGATGACTCCGCGGCACAATCGTTCACCATTGTAGCGGTCTGTTGAAGCTGAGAGGGATTACTCTACGAATGAAAATTACACTGCTGACCCATTTTAAAGAGCTTGAAAAACGTTCCAATACCGGACGGCTGGTAGTTGACGTTCTGGGTGACGCCGCTGAACAGCTCCGCTGGGACAGGATGGTTCCCCCGGCCGGGCTTGTGGAAGAAATTGAAGCCGGCGGCGTTGCTCTCATCTATCCCGGTGCGGTCAATGAAAATGATGGCGATCTCAGCGATATCAAGAGGTGCATACTGATTGACGGGACATGGCATGAAGCACGCAAAATTCATCAGCGAAGTCCGTATTTGCAGAATATTCGCCGGATCGGGCTGAAAATTGATGAAAAATCGGCGTACAATCTCAGAAAAAATCAGAAGGAATTTGGTCTCTGCACAGCAGAATGTGTCATTGAGGTACTGCGTCTCGCCGGGGATATTTCAGCGGCGGAGGAACTGCAGGAGCGGTTTTTAGCGTTTATCAGGCCGCCGGGGGTAATGCGGGGGAGTTACGCAGGGGTGCCGGTGGGGGGACGGTAGTTATGGGCGGTCTGGTGACCGCCTTTGTCATGCCTTGAATTTGTTTTCGGTGCCGGCAATCAGTCGTGAAATATTTTCATGGTGGCGCAGGATGACGATCGCTGCAATGATCAGTGTCACAATCGTTACATTCCTGTCCCCGCCCAGAAAAAAGACCGCCAGCGGCATGGCCGCTGCCGCAGCGATCGACCCGAGTGATACGTAGCGCCAGAGAAACATCAGCAGCGCGAACAGAGCTATGGCAATTGCGACCGCCAGGGGAGCCAATGCCAGGAACACTCCCAGCGCTGTTGCAACTCCCTTGCCCCCCTTGAACTTGAGAAACAGCGAAAAAACGTGACCACAAAAAGCGGCCAGCCCGACCCAGGCTGCAAATTCCGGGGGAAAAGAGCTGAAGGTAACAATCAGCACCGGGAGGAGCCCCTTCAAACAGTCACCGATCAGCGTTATGATGCCGACTTTGCGGCCAACGGTCCGGTAGAGGTTGGTTGCACCGATATTGCCGCTTCCCTCGTTGCGGACGTCGATCCCGTAAGCCTCGCCGAGTAGAAGCCCCGTGGGGATCGAACCGATCAGGTAGGCAGCTCCGATAACAATGCACTGTGCCAGTATGGTTGTCTGGTAATCAGCCATCGGTTAAATACCCGCGATGGCCTTGGCTGCATCGGCGCTGAACGTACTGGCTGGAAAATCCTTGATAAGCCTGTCGAGTACCTCACGCCCTTTATCTTTCTGCCCGTCCTGCAGATATGCCTTACCAAGGTAGTAGAGCACTTCATCACGGCGGGAGGCGTCGGAAAACATCTTGAGCGACTCTTCAAAACGGGCTATTGCAGCTTTATAGGCATCGGTTTTCAGGTAAAAACGCCCGACATACAGTTCATACTGCAGCTGTTTATCCCGGCACTGGCGATTCATTTCCTGTACTTCAGCCACCTGAGCTCCGGCGGGGTAGGTTGACAGATACAATGCAAACGTGATCTGCGCATTTTTTACCGGGGTCTGGTCAGTGTCAATACCGGTTATCTGATTGTAATAGCTCATACCCTGGCGATACAGGGCGAAATCGGATTGCGGGTGTTTGGGATGCAGCTTCCGGAAATCTTCATACCCGGCGGCTGCTTCAATATAATCCTTATTCAGGAAGTAGGCGTCTGCGATGTTCAACTCGGCCTTTGTGGACAGTTCGGGTGACTGGTACGTCTCTTTTACCTTCTTCCACCGGGCGATGGCATCTTCATATTTCCCATCCTTAAAGAACTGTTCTCCTTCTGTGTACAGTACGGCAGCTGACTTGTTTACCTGCGGGGTGGAACACCCCGGTAATAGCACTGATGTCAGGATAAGAACGGCGAAAAGTGTGACGACTGTTTTCATACGGATCCTTTGTGTGTCATATGCATTAAACAATTTCTGCGCCACGCGCGTCTGCCAGTAGTTGGCCAATTACGTCATGATTCAGCCAGAGAGTCGATGCGGGCGGGTTCCATGAGCTGTGCAGTATCAGTCTGCCGGTGGCAAGGAACACGATGCGTGACAGTTCGGCGCAGATCAGCTGCTTCTGGTCCGAGTGCATCTCCATCAGTGCGCCGGAGGCGGCCAGCATCAGTTCCGCCTGTTCGCGCGTGTTATGCTGCGGCCATGTTGAAAAGTCTTCAATCTGGTCAAGAACAGGGGATGAGAGATAGCGGTCGGCGCACTCAAGCAGGGTGCTGACCGTTTCACCCTCCTTCAGCATTGATTGGCACCGTGCCTCAAGCGGTGCTGCAATCTGATCTCCCGCTTCGCGACGTATGGCGCTCAACAGCGGGTAGAGCGATATCTCGACTCCCAGAAAGAGCGCACTGGAATTGGTCTGGATTTCCGGGCAATTGTATACTGTTGCGGAAATTCCTCTGGAGGTTGCTTCTGAGGCGATCTTCTCCAGTCGCATTTTCGCGAATCCCTGTACATAGGGTGTGTAGGATTGCCAGCGGTATTCTCCGTTGATCAGTACTCCGGTACCGTGGTAGCCGTATGCCGAGTAGTTTACCCGGGCTCCGGACGCCGTATTGCGCTCACGGATGGCAGCCGTACCTTCAATCAGATAGAGAAAGGTCTCTGCGGTGACTTCGTTGAAGCTGCTGTTGCAAAGCCGGCCAAGCGGGCTCTCCCAAAAAAGCTCTGAAGCCAGGTATTTGTCGCCGATCCCTTTGAATATGCGGTTCAAGAGCGGCATGAACACCCGGGCGCGGGGAATTCCGCCTGCCATGGCATGGGCAATAAGGATATTGGCCTCTGCCGGTATTCGGGAGAGCAGCTCCTCTTCAAGCTGTGCCAGGTGAGCGCGCAGCCGTGCGGTTCCGGCTGCCCGGGCATTTTCAATGCTTCCCTCGATGAAACTGGTCGTGGCGAAATCATCAGGGCGGGCTTTTTTCAGCTGCTCGGCGATGGAAGGAATGCCGTTGACACTCTCCATGTCGAAACCGGCTTCAAGCGGGATGTTGATGACAGGCCCGCCTAACAATGCCTCGGCTTCGGTAATCTCTTCGGCGGTAAGTGGTCTCAGCGCTCCGCTAGTGTCCCTGCGTCCAACAGTTGTGCCTATCACGGTCATGCCGATCCGCCTTGCTTCGTCAACCAGGCCGTTTGCATAGCCGCGTCCAAACAGCTCACCAACCAGCACCAACACGTCGCCGGCTCTGTATCCAGCCGTATCAGGCAGCTGCTGTAGTGGCCTATATTCTGTCATGCGATCCCCCGATTCTGATAAAATGAGTCACCCTTTTACCATACATGGTCATATCATGTGAACATAAAAAGCTGCCGTGACATGGGGGCGGTTTCGTGCTAGAGTGCGGCACGTTTTCGGGAGGCTACTAATACGAGCATGAATAACGACCTCATTCTTCTCGGCCATGGCAGCGGGGGCCGCCTTTCTCACCAACTGCTCGATGAGCTGATTATACCGATTGTCAGCGGGATACCGTCTTCCGGGCAGAATGATGCCGCAGTGCTGGAGGGCATCCCCGGAAGGATAGCCTATACGACGGATTCTTTTGTCGTTGATCCGATATTCTTTCCGGGCGGGACAATCGGCAGCCTGGCAGTGCACGGCACTGTCAACGATCTGGCCATGATGGGTGCGCGACCACTCTGGTTGAGCGTCGGCCTGATTATTGAGGAAGGTTTCAGTAAGGCCGACTTGAAGGTCATTCTTGAGGATATGCGCTCTGCTGCCGATGCGGCGGGCGTTGCCATTGTCACCGGAGATACCAAGGTCGTTCCGCGGGGCAAGGCCGACAAGATTTTTATCACGACTTCCGGTGTCGGCTCGCTTGATCATTCCCTGCCGATTCATGGTGCCAATGCGCAAGCGGGGGATGTCGTGATCATTAACGGCACGATCGGTGATCACGGCATTGCAGTGATGGCGGGACGGGAAGGGCTTGAGGTGAGTACGGAAATTGAAAGTGATTCAGCCGCGCTGAACGGCCTCGTTGCTGAATTGCTTGCGGAGATCGGTGCTGCTGTTCATGTGTTGCGGGATCCGACGCGCGGCGGCGTGGCGACCACAATAAAGGAAATTGCACAACAGTCGGCCGTTGCCATATATCTGCGGGAGGAAGCGCTACCGGTCAAGCCTGCTGTGCGCGGTGTCTGTTCTATTCTTGGTCTTGACCCCCTGTTTGTAGCCAATGAGGGTAAGGTGTTGGTGATTGTCTCTGCCGGTGCTGCAGAGGCTGCTCTGGCTGTTATGAGAAAACATTCGCTTGGAACAGCTGCCGCTGTTATCGGCACTGTTGAAGCAGGACCGGCTGGCCGGGTGCGGATGGAGACGCTGGTAGGTGGTCTGCGGTCGGTGGAGATGCTCTCCGGCGAGCAGCTGCCGAGGATCTGTTGATATGGCCAGGGAAAAAACTCCGATAACCGCTGCTGTACGGGCATTGCGTGCTGAAAATGTCATATTCAGTGATCATCTGTACAATTACGAGGATAAAGGTGGTACGGCGGCCTCTTCACGTGAACTCGGTCTTGACGAACACTCCGTCATCAAAACATTGGTGATGGAGGATGAACGGCACAAGCCGCTGATTGTGCTGATGCATGGTGACCTGCAGGTTTCCACAAAAGAGCTGGCGCGGGTCATAGGCGTAAAGCAGATTGTGCCCTGTACTCCGGATGTTGCTCAGAAACAGAGCGGTTATCTGGTCGGGGGAACCTCGCCATTCGGAATCCGTCATCCGATGCCGGTGTATATGGAAGGGAGCATTTCCGATCTGCCGAGGATTTATATTAACGGAGGGAAGCGCGGCTATCTGGTTGGAATGGAGCCGTCTGAGCTTGTCAGGGTGCTGAAACCGCATCTGGTTGCCGTCGGCATCAGATAGAAAAGGAGAGTCAGATGATCAGAAAAGCACAGATTGCCGATGTAAAGGAGATTCAGAAGCTGTTGATGACCTTTGCCAATCGGGGAGATATGCTCTCCCGCTCGCTATCGGAGCTCTATGAGTCTTTGCGTGATTTTTACGTCGTTGAAGAAGATGGTGTCCTTCTCGGGGCCGCTGCCCTGCATGTCGTGTGGGACGACCTGGCTGAGGTGCGATCGGTTGCCGTGCTGGAGGATTCAGGTCGCAAAGGGATCGGCAGCCGTCTGGTGCAGGCCTGCATTTCTGAAGCCCGTGAAATCGGTTTGAGACGGATTTTTTGTCTGACATATAAACCGGACTTTTTTGCCAAACATGGCTTCCGACTGGTTGATAAAGCAGAATTGCCGCATAAGGTCTGGGGGGACTGCATCAAATGCCCGAAGTTTCCGGATTGTGATGAAAATGCAATGATTCTCGACCTGTGAACAACGAAAGGGCGGCCATTAGAGCCGCCCTTTCGTCTGCCTGATGTATTCCGGTACAACCGTAACTCCCTGTAATTTTTCTCTCCATCACTTCCCGTCAACAGCCTGCCAGTGCAAACATTCAGATGTAGTACATGACGCGATGATCAACCTCAGTTGTTATACCCATGTCATGTGCACGCTGGCAGAGGGTTTGTAAAGTCATGCCGCCAAACAGCGAGTCGAGCATCTCGTTTGCTTCCGCCCACACCGTCTGGGTTACGCATTTTCCTTCGAAGGGACATTCCGACTTGCGGCGCAGTTTTTTGGGAGTAGCCCCGGCGCAGTCAACCAGCAATACATCCTGTTCGGTGGCATTCAATATTTCTAGAACGGTAATTGCGTCCGGCTTGCGGGACAATGCATACCCTCCTTGCGGACCGCGCTTACTTTTAAGCAGGCCGGCACGTTTCAGGTTCTGGAAAATCTGTTCAAGATAGCGGGGAGAAATCTGCTGGCGACGGGAGATGTCCTGAATCTGGGCGGGCTCTGGCCCGCAGTTGTAAGCTATGTCGAACATGGCCCGCAGGCCGTATCTGCTTTTTGTTGAAAGGCGCATTCTATCACTCCATGATGTGAATTAATTGCTCAAATGATTACGGAAGCAGTTAGCCATTGTCAAGTAAATAAACGGTTAGTAGGTGGTGAATCGGTGTCTATGACTACCTTGCCGTACGTGCAACGGTTACTGCCATAACGGCTGCCGCCCCGCTGTCTTTCAGCTCTTTGGCACATTCATCCATGGTGCTGCCGGTAGTCATGACATCATCCAGCAGCAGAATTCGTTTCCCGGCAATGTGTTCGGGTATATGGACCGTAAAGGCTCCTTTTACATTCTGCCGCCGTTCTGCCGCCGGAAGATTGATCTGAGGTTCCGTCGGTCGGTTTCTGAAGAGGGTATCCGGCATTATCGGCAGGGAGAGACGGCGAGACAAGAGGTTTCCGATAAGCGCCGCCTGGTTGAAGCTGCGCTGGCGCAGGCGTGAACGATGAAGCGGCACCGGAATAATGAGATCCAGTCTCTGTTCAATCAGTGCCTCGCCCAATCCCTCCAGAATCAGAAGCGCCAGCGGGCGGCGAAGATGGGTGCGCCGATCATACTTGAATGCATGTATCAGGTCGCGAATGGTCCCTTCATACAGAAACGGCGCCCGGGCGGAATCAAAATGTGGCGGATGAGTCAGGCACGCTCCGCAGCGGTGGTCAGCGCCCGCTCCGGCAAAAGGAATCCCGCAGGTTGGGCAGAGCGGAGACGCAGCACATGGCAGACGGTCATGGCAGTCAGGGCAGATATGGAGTGTTCCGGCATTCGGAATAAAGTTGCGGCAGATGTGGCAGATGGGGGGGAGGATGACGTCGCACAGTGCGTTAAAGAACTGTGCGACGCGCCCCATTAAAAACCAAGGTCTGCGTTGACAACCAACACATGGAGGTCTGTAAAACGTGGCTTACGGTCAATGATCGTAGTTACGCGGCAGAGTCGGTCGGGAGAGTTGCAATCACTGCAAAAACCGGTGGCGGCACAGGGAGTTTTGAAATTGAGGCGCTTTGAATTGGGGGGCGTTGCCCAGGCTTTAACCCGTGCGATTGCGTCTTGTGGGGTGCCATCGACCAGTTTGTTGCGGCCGGCAACAATAATGACCTTCAGGGGGCCAAAACACATTGCCGCCACCCGGTTGCCGGTGGCATCAATATTAATCAGTTCGCCGTTCAGGGTCAGTGCATTGCAGCCGGACAGAAAAAGGTCGCAGGTCAGCTGACGCCGCATGATTGCCATCTTCTCGTCACGGGAGAACGTTGCAGGACCATGATTGAAGATCTCTTTGCCCTGTTCCCGCAGTATCTGTTCTACTCCCAGGGATGCAATCGTCATTGAACCGCCGAAACCGATAGTCGCCGAATCGGCAGCAGCAGCAATAATATACTCAGCCGCATTCTGCGGAGAGGGGCAGAAACAGGCGGTGAAGCCGTTTTTCTCAAGCGACGTCACCGCCTTTCGGCATTTCTGTTCATGGGTCCAGCTGATAAGTTCTTCTGACAGTGCCATGGCTGGTTTATTTGACTACTTTGACGGACTTAATGGTGACCGGCTCAATCGGCACATTCTGGAACACCGAATTTTTCCTGACCTGCGGCGTGGAAACAATCTTGTCAACAACATCCATGCCATCTATCACCTTACCGAAAACGGCATAGCCAAATCCATCGGGACTCGGACGATTGAGTGAACTGTTGTTGGCAACATTAATGAAAAACTGAGACGTAGCGCTGTTCGGATCGCCGGACCGGGCCATTGAAAGCGTTCCGCGATCATTTTTCAAGCCGTTGTCTGCCTCATTTTTAATCGGGGGCAGATTACCCGGTTTTGGTGTGAGGTTCGCAGTAAGTCCTCCCCCCTGAGCCATGAAGCCGGGGATGACGCGATGGAAGGTCGTACCGCTGTAATATCCGCTCCTGGTATAACTCAGGAAATTCTTGACGCTTATGGGCGCCTCTTTCTCAAAGAGTTCTATCTTGATGCTGCCAAGGCTTGTTTCCATGGTGACAACCGGATTTTTTTTGCCCTCGGCGCAGACAATTCCTGCAGTCAAACAGATCAGTGCAACGGCACTCAACAGATTTTTAATCATGATATCCTCCGGGTATGTTTTGTACAGAATGAGCCTGCACTATACGTCAGGTCAGTCAGGAAATCAATATCATGCCACACAGCCACGTACCAGTTCTGTCAGGCACCGGATAAACAACGGAGAGTCGTTAAGTGACTCCATGCGGCGGAAATTGGTAATGCCGAGGTGGTCTGCCTCCTCACGATATTCAATATCAATCTCGTGCAATGTCTCAATGTGGTCGGAAACAAACGACAACGGGACCATTAACACATCGGTGTGCCCCGCAGCGGCAATTTCCTTCAGTTTGTTACCGGTGGACGGTTCGAGCCATTTGACCGGGCCGGCCCGGGATTGAAAGGCGAGGTGGTGCGTCACGTCGCTGAACTGTTGCATGACCAGCCGTACCGTTGCCTGTATATGATCCAGATAGGGGTCGCCTTCGTCAATAAATGACTGGGGAAGAGAATGGGCAGAGAAAAAAAGCTTTACCTTCGAGCGGTCAGTGAAAGCTGCAAGGCCCTTCTCCACCTTTTCGACCAATGCTTTGATATAGATCGGATGATCGTAAAACTGGCCTACGGTGCGGACTTCAAACGGGGGCGAGCATTTTTTCAGCGAGCGGTCGAGATCATTAAAACTTGATCCGGAGGTGGCGCGGGAGTAATGCGGATAGAGCGAGACGGCAACAATCTTTTTTATCCCCAGCTTCCGGATTGCCGCCAGCGCTTCCGGTGCAAAAGGGTGCCAGTAACGCATGGCAACGAAGCAGCGGTACGAATCTCCCAATGCGGTTTCAAGTGCTGCCGCCTGCTGTTCCGTTAATTGACGCAATGGTGATCTGCCGCCGATCTGGCGATAGTTTGAGGCACTTTTAGGTGCCCGGCGCTTGACGATCATTTTGGCAATGAAAGGCTGCAAAAAGGCCGGTCCGATTTTGATGATGTCACGATCTGAGAAAAGGTTGTACAGAAACGGCTCGACCGATTCCAGCGAATCAGGTCCACCCATCTGGAGCAGCAGGACGGCGGTTTTCTCTGACATGGCTCACGCCCGGATCATGGTCAGCAGCATCTTGAACGGCTTGACCGCTTTCAGCTCATGGGGAATGTTGGCCGGCATGATGATCAACTGACCGGTACGGACGGTTTGAGCTTCACCATTGATAACGACTTCCGCCTCACCGTCAACTACCTGGACGACCGCATCAAACGGTGCCGTATGCTCACTCAACCCCTGTCCGGCTCCAAATGAAAACATTGTCAGAGTACCTACCTTCTTGTCGATCAGTGTTTTGCTGACAACCGAACCATCCTGATAGGCAACAAGCTCGCTTAAGGTTAACGCATTACCGATTAATTCCATACATGCCTCCGTCTTCTAACTCTGTATTGTTCTGTCGGGTCGCCATAGTAACGTATCAGCCGGAAAAAACAAAGGCGGAAAACCGAAGTTTTCCGCCCGTGCGTTATCTGGAACAGGTCCGGCTACGTGCTGCAGGTAAGTCGAACGGCTTAGTACATTCCGCCGCCCATACCACCCATGCCGCCCATGCCGCCAGGCATTCCGCCACCCATACCGCCGCCGGCAGAATCCTCTTTCGGCTTCTCGGCGATCAATGCTTCGGTTGTCAGCATCAGGCCGGCAATTGAAGCTGCATTCTGAAGTGCGCTGCGGGATACTTTGGTCGGGTCAATAATGCCGGCTGCGATCATATCGACATATTCATCATTAGCGGCATCGTATCCAAAGGCATCTTTGCCGTTCTTGACCTTGTCAACTACGATCGAAGCATCGATCCCTGCGTTTTCTGCAATCTGACGGATCGGAGCTTCGAGGGAAGCTTTGATCACGGTAACTCCGAATTGCTGCTCGGTGACCAGAGTGAGGTCGCTCAGTGCCGTCATGGCACGGATATAGGCGACGCCGCCTCCCGGGACAATGCCCTCATCTACTGCTGCGCGGGTTGCGTGCAGTGCATCTTCAACGCGGGCTTTCTTCTCTTTCATTTCAACTTCGGTTGCTGCGCCGACTTTGATAACCGCTACGCCGCCGACCAGTTTGGCAAGACGCTCCTGAAGTTTTTCCTTGTCATAGTCACTGGATGTTTCTTCGGCCTGAGCGCGGATCATCTTGACGCGGCCCTGGATGGCTTCCTCCTTGCCGTTGCCGTCGATAATGGTGGTGTTGTCCTTGTCGATGGTGACGCGCTTGGCCTGGCCGAGCATGTCGATAGTGGTCTGGTCGAGTTTGAAACCGACTTCTTCGGAAATAACCTGGCCGCCGGTGAGGATAGCGATATCTTCCAGCATGGCTTTACGACGATCGCCGAAGCCTGGTGCTTTAACAGCGCAGACATTCAGAACGCCGCGCAGTTTGTTGACAACCAGAGTTGCCAACGCTTCGCCATCGATATCTTCAGCGATGATCAGCAGCGGGCGACCTGATTTGGCAGTTGCTTCCAGAACCGGCAGGAGATCCTTCATGTTGGAGATCTTCTTGTCGTGAATCAGGATCATGGCGTTTTCGATGGAGCACTCCATGCGCTCCGGGTCAGTGACAAAGTAAGGGGACAGGTAGCCGCGGTCGAACTGCATACCTTCAACAGTTTCAAGGCTGGTTTCCATTGACTTGGCTTCTTCAACAGTGATGACACCTTCCTTGCCGACTTTTTCCATTGCTTCGGCAATGATGTCGCCAATGGTTTTGTCATTGTTGGCAGAGATTGTGCCGACCTGAGCGATTTCTTTATGGTCCTTGATCGGTTTGGAAATCTTCTTCAGCTCCGCAACGATTGCCTCAACAGCCCTGTCGATGCCGCGCTTGATTTCCATAGGATTGTGGCCTGCGGCAACAAGCTTGGAACCCTGACGATAGATTGCCTGAGCCAGAACAGTTGCAGTCGTGGTGCCGTCGCCAGCTACGTCGGAAGTCTTTGAAGCAACTTCTTTAACCAGCTGTGCGCCCATGTTTTCAAACTTGTCTTCCAGTTCAATCTCTTTGGCAACTGTTACGCCGTCTTTTGTGATCAGCGGTGAACCGTAGGATTTGTCAATAACAACGTTGCGACCTTTTGGTCCGAGAGTAACTTTAACGGTATCGGCGAGAATGTTCACGCCTTTCAGGATAGCATTGCGGCCATCCTGGTCGAATTTAATAATCTTTGCTGCCATTGTGTATTCCTCCGTATATTTTTTTTAAATGCATGGCGATTGGTGACCGCCCGGTTGTGGGGTGTCCGGTTATTCTACAACAGCGAGGATATCGTCTTCACGCATCATCAGATAGTCGTTTCCATCAACTTTAACTTCGGTCCCGGCATACTTGCCGAACAGAACGATATCACCGACTTTAACGTCCAGCGGCAGCACCTTGCCGTCTTCGGTTTTCTTACCATTACCGGCAGCCACGATCTCGCCGCGTTGCGGTTTCTCTTTAGCGGTCTCCGGGATGAAAAGGCCTCCGGCGGTTTTGGTCTCTTCTTCTACTCTCTTAACAATGATGCGGTCCTGAAGTGGTCGTAAGTTCATCTGTACATCTCCTTTCTATCCTTGTGTGGTGTGGTGGAAAAGTTGAATTTAGCACTCGCGGCTGCCGAGTGCTAACATCGGGAATATAAACAGCGCCCTTTCAAAAATCAAGGGGTATCTGCAATTTTTTATAGTCCGGGGTATTCCGGTTGAAATGATAGGGTGGGGGGCTGATTTCTGGATATCCGATTGAATCGGAAGTCGGGTGGAATAATTTTTTTTTGCACGGGAGTGAGAGTCGAACTGCATACAGAGGGGGTATAAAAGACGTATACACCTTCCTCTTTATATATAAAAACGTAACTGTATGAAATTTAAGAAGTAAAAATGTTACTGCTGATGGTCAGTATTTTATCCAGATACAGTTTAGCGGAACGAATATTTTTTGCAATTAGTTGAGGTGGACAGTGGCCACGTAATTTATAAATAAAAATAAGAGGTTATATGTTTTTATATTTTGAATTACAACTTGGCATCAGCAATGCAATTACATTTACAACAGCAATTAAATTCAACAACAAATTGAAATAGGAGGATGTCATGAGAGCACTTATTACCACCATCGCAGGAACATTGGCACCGGTAACGGCATTTGCAGCCAGTGGGTTACGTGAAGATAACAGCGGCATCTTTGTTTGGGTATTCCTGGGATTCTGCGCCCTGATAGTCGTAGCACAGATTGTACCGGCACTACTGCTGATGACCGGAATGGTTAAAGGTGTTGTGGCTGCTGCGAAAGAAGAAAAAGTTGAAGTAGCAGCCAAAAACTAGCAAGAGAGGAATACGTGGAGCAAGAGGCGATGTGAAAGGCCACCTGATGAAGGTGGCCTTATGTGTCGTTACTTATTCGGAGTCATCATGTTCTCAAATGATGTCATCGACCTTCGGTATACTGCTTGGCGTATTCGACTTTTTTGAGGTGCTGACGATATGAGAAAAACTGGACGAACAGAATTGCCAACGTAACTGCACAGAATACACTCGCAAAAATAATCATGATCACTTCTCCTTTTCCTTCCGGGTTTGGTGCTGCAGGTTGATGGTGTGTTGACGAGGCGGCAAACGTTCAGAAAAATAAGCACAAATTATTGATTCAGATTGTTATCAATCCTGCTCGTAAAACTGCTCAATGTATTCTGGGTCAGCATCCAGTTTGGTGTAATACCAGAGGGTGAACAGAGGAAAACCAACTAAAATAAATATGGCATACGGAACTGCCATACATACGTTTCCATGTGTTGCCATGTCATGGTATTGAGGGGCGAACGAAGGAATCAAATAAACCATGGTCAGACAGATGCCCATAGCAAACGTTGCAATCGAAACCGGCACATGCCACTTCCTGTTTTTTCTCACTACATCCACTGATAATTTCACGGTTTCCTCCTCCTCTTGAATTGTGCAGAAAACAAAAAAACCCGCCTCTTTTTTGAAAAGGCGGGTTCACGTATGCCGTTGCGCACGCAACGATCATTAACCAGTTCGACAACCCCTCTGCCCGGTCTGGGAGGTGGCTTTGCGACATCCGGTTCCCCGGATTGTGCCTTTTCGGTGATCTATTTAATTTTCAATGTATAACTGTTGTTTAGTAGAACAAAACAAGAAAATAAAGTCAATAATAAAATTTGATATTTTAAATAATCACTGGATTGTCCCCGTATCTTTCTGTAACTACCTGACTGGCCACCCGGTTTCGAAGCCGATCGGAAAGAAATTTTCCTTTGTACGGTTGTAATAACCGAACTGCAGACGCGGAAACTCTTTTTTCAGGCGCTGCAGCAGACGGTACATGCCAATGCCCTTTCCCTGCACACCCATTTCGCGGTTGTAATAATCCGGGTCGATTGAGAGGTTGCGCATCTGGATCATGTCAATATTCGTCTCGGATACAAATTTCAGCAGTGCTTCAACCTCCTCGGGTGCGTCTGTAACGCCGGGTGAAACCAGGTAATTGATCGATGTGAAGCGGCCTGCCTGCTTGGCGATATTCACTGAACGGAGTACATCGCTGAAGAGGTAACCTTTTGGGCGGTAATAACGGTTGTAGGTCTCCTCACGCACCGAATTCATCGAGAAACGGAACGAGTCCATGCCGGCATCGCAGAGCAGCTGCACCCGTTCGGGAATCGAACCGTTCGAGTTGAAGTTGACCGTACCGCGTGAACTTCCCCTCTTCATGCGCACCGTCGCTTCTGCAATGGTGTCAGCCTGAAGAATGGGGTCACCCTCGCACCCCTGACCGTAGGAAACAATTGCCTGGTCAGCCCGTTCCAGATGGGGGAGGGCGATCTCGCACAGCTCCTCGGGTGTCGGGACAAAGCCGATGCGTTCATGGTTGGAAGGACAGCATTCCGACGCCTGCAGGCTGATGCAGCCCAGACAGGCCGAGTTGCAGACCGGCGAGGTCGGCAGCGGTGCCTCCCAACGGCGATAAAAGAGGTTCTTTGCGGCGAAACAGTGATAATCGACGGCGCAGCGCGCCAACTGCTCCAGCAGGCGATTGTCCGGTGCCAGTTTCAGCATCTCCCGAACAAGCGGATCAAGGGTGCGGTCATCATAATTGACCGGGTTCCAGTTGCTGTTGTTGTCTACTTTGGTGGCTGCGACGACAAAACAGTCGCGATCCTCGTCCCACCCCACGGCGGTATAGGACCAGAGCGGCAGCAGCTCCTTTTTGTGTGAGTAGTCGCACGCAGGGAGGAGGGTGCGCAGATAACCGGGGGCCATAAAGGCAGATACTGCCTGAATGCGCTGGCTTCGCTTCCCTTCCCGCAACGTGTCAACAGTGATGAAGGTCTTCTTGCGAGCATCCCAGGCAACCGGCGGCGTGCCCGGCATCGTGAAGAGTTTGCTGTCTTCGGGAAGCGGGATCAATTCAACCGTGTCCGGCAGGGTTGGAATGTTTCCATTCATCCCGGCCATGCAGAGTTCGGGGTGATCGAAAATATTGCCTTTATGATCGGCATACAGCATTTTGGGCAGTTTTCGTGACACGGTGGTGCTCCTGAATTAGAATGGAGTAGAGGGGTGACAGACTACCGGTATATTTTTTCAAGTCAAGCGCCAATGTTTGTGGTAGTTTTGCGGCATAACGTGCAGAGGATAGATGGAACAGTGCGCGCCTTAATCTCAGTGGGGATATGTTCAGTGATTACCGTATTAACCGCTCTACTTGCCAGTATTCTTTCAGTTGTTTCCCCAGGTTTTGCTGCTTCGCCTCCTCCGTCAGTGGAAAATCTGAAACAGCATGCCATAAGCCGTTACGCCGGTGTCGTTCCCGCCGTCTGGGGTGAATCCGTTTCCGGTGTCCGTACCCGTCTCGATACGGACCGGAAGGTTATCGCCCTGACGCTTGATGCCTGTGGTGGAACTGCGGGGAAGGGCGTTGATATGCATCTGGTGGAGTTTCTCATCCGCCAGAAGATCCCGGCGACACTCTTTATTAATGGCCGCTGGATTGACGCCAATATCGAACTGTTCCGGCAACTGGCTGCCAACCCTCTTTTTGAGATCGCCAACCACGGGATTCGTCACAAACCGGCTTCTACCACCGGCCGTTCAGCCTACGGAATAGCCGGCACCCGGAATGTCGGCGAGCTGGTGGATGAAATTGAATTGAACGCCCGCAAGATTGAGGCAATAAGCGGTGTACGGCCGACTCTGTACCGTTCGGGCACCGCCTATTACGATGAGATTGCTGTGCAGATAGCTCATGACCTTGGGCATGAGGTTGCCGGTTATTCGCTGTTGGGGGATGCCGGGGCAACCTGGAGCGCTGCGCAGGTAAAAGCGGCTCTGTTGAAAGCGGTGCCGGGCGACATTGCCCTGCTGCATATGAATCACCCTGAGGCGGGGACCGGAGCGGGTATCATCGCTGCAGTGCCGGAGCTGCAACGGCGCGGATTCCAGTTTGTGAAAATGTCGGATTTTCTGCTGAAATAGCTGAAGAAGAGCAGGCACGGCGTATCGTTTCAGGTGTGGCTGCCGACATACTGTTATCCGAAAATTTTTCTGCGTTTGACTCAGTTCCCTGGAGATCACATGTCCAAGAATAAGAAAATTCTCTTTACTACGCTCGTTTCCGTAGCGCTGCTGCTCCTTTTTATCATCGCGATTCTGCCGCAGATTGTCCGAAGTCAGGCGGTGGCAGCCATTGAAGAAGCAACCGGTCGAAAAGCCCGTATTGAGTCAGTCTCAATTAATCCCTTCACCCTGACCATTACCGTTCAGGGATGTGCAATCAATGCCGCAGATGGCGGGGGCTTCATCTCGATCGGCACTGTCCGTGCCTCCCTCGGACTTGCTTCCATCTTTCGTCGGGCCCTGATTCTTTCAGAGGTGTCTATTGACGCACCGGCAGTTTCGTTCGCCCGTCAGGGCGCCAACAGTTACAGTTTTAACGATATAACCGAACGACTGAAGAGCAGGCCGAAAAAGGAGTCGAAAGGTGAGCTGCACTTTTCAATCAATAATATCTCTGTTACGAATGGCTCACTGGATTTCGATGACCGGGCTGTGGAGGGGGGGAGTAAGCACACAATCCACGATCTCAAGATTGCTGTGCCGTTTATCAGCAACATCCCGTATCTGGTGGAAAAATATACCGATCCACACATTTCCGCCATAGTAGACGGCGCCCCTTTCACCTTTAACGGCAAGGTAAAACCGCTCAGCAAATCCATGGAAACATCTGTACATATAAACCTCAAGCAGCTTAGCCTGCCTGAATACATAGTATATCTGCCGTCCAAACCTCCTGCAGACCTCGTGTCGGGGAACCTGAATGTGGATTGTGAGGTGACGTACCGGATTTCGGCGGACAAAATACCGGAATTGGGTATCAAAGGTCAGCTCGGCCTGGACACGGTCGGCGTCAATGTGCGGGGTGGGCAGCCGCTGCTGAGGCTCCCTTCACTTCAGGTCAAGGCCTCTGATCTTGAAGTTTTTACCCGGAAATTTCTGTTTGATGGCATAACGGTCGAGGGTCTTGAACTGTTTGTAAGTCGTAACGCCGCAGGCGAGTGGATGTACCGCCAGCTCATGCCGGCTTCAACAGAGAATGCAAAACCGGCACCGGGTGGTGTCACGCCGCCGAAAAAATCTTCATTAACGCTACAACAGCTAGTGCAGGTCAAAACCTTCACTTTTTCCAACGGCATCGTCCATTTTGCCGATGCGCAGCCGACCGGCGGCTTCAAAAGCAGTATTTCCCGGATAGACGCCGCAGTGCATAATTTCTCCACCACAGCAAACAGCTCCGCTGATTACCAGCTTTCTCTGCTGCTGGATAATGAAGCGACTTTCAGCGCTGACGGCAGCTTTTCTCTGGCACCGTTGACCGTAACCGTGTCCAGCGAGCTGAACGGAGTAAAAATCCAGCGTGCATGGCCGTACCTGTCACGGTTTTTGACGGCGCCGGTCAAGGGCACTGTTGACCTGTCTGCGGAAATAGCCTTCAACAACGAATCCGGTCTGACTGTTAAACAGGGGAACATGCTGATAAATGGGCTTTCAGCTCGCTATGGTGACAAAGAAGGATTTGATCTGGCGCGCTTTGAAGTCGCAAATGCGTGGTTCAGGCAGAAGGACAACTCGATAGACGTCGGCGCGGTTACGCTTTCAAAAGGAGACGTGTCGCTTTCACGTCAGGCTGATGGGAAAATCTCACTTCTGACCCTTCTGAAGCCCCCCCCGGAAAAGCCGGGATCAACGGCAGTGACGCAGGATCAGCCGGTAAAGAAGGCAAAACAGGAACTCTCGTATCGTGTTAAAAAACTCCAGATAGAAAAATTCAATACGACGTTCACCGATAAAACAGTTCAGGACAAGCCTACTTTTACCCTGAAAAACAGTTCACTGAGTCTGTCCAATCTGAATGGGCCGAAGTTCACTCCGGCTGCGCTCCGCTTCACGTCCACCTTTGACAAGTCGACGCCTCTGGCTGTCACTGGCGACATTACTCCGATGCCGTTCCGCTACAAGGGGAAAGTCTCTGTCGGTCGCCTGCCGCTGCGGGATTTTGAAGCCTATTTCCCGTCGGACGTTAAAGTCTTCATTCTCGGCGGGTTTGCCGACACGGCAATGGATGTGGATATTGCCCTCAAAGAGGGTAAAGCGGTCGGCAGCTTCAAGGGAAGTTCGGGCATTCGTGCCTTTCATGCCGTCGATATGATGGACGAGGAGGACCTGCTCAAGTGGGAAAGTCTTCAGTTTGATGATATTCAGGGGAATCTGGAGCCGTTCAGCCTGTCTCTGCGACAGATTGCCCTGAACGGAGTCTATTCCCGTATCATTGTTCGCAAGGATGGCACGTTGAATCTGCAGAATCTGGTTCAGAAGGAAGGACGGAAACCGGAGAGCGGAGCGTCGGCGGATTCTGTATCCAAGGCCGTTGTGCCGTCTGCAGCCCCTGTTGTGCCGCAGCCGGTTGTTCCCCGGAAACAGATCAATGTCGGTGCCCTCACTATCCAGGACGGTACGATCTCATTTACGGATAAACATCTTCCCCAGCAGTTTGCCACGACCTTCCATAATCTGGGGGGACGGGTCAGCGGCCTGTCATCAGAGGATTCTAGAATGGCGGACGTTGATCTGCGCGGCAATCTGGAGAACCTTTCTCCCCTTCAGATTAACGGCCAGATCAATCCGCTTCGTGATGACCTGTTTGTGGACCTGAAAGTATCGTTCCGCGATATCGAGCTCTCACCGGTTACGCCATATTCCAGCAGGTTTCTGGGGTATACGGTTGAAAAAGGCAAGTTATTTCTTGATCTGAAATATCACATAGACAAGAAACAGCTCGTATCCGAGAACAAGATCTTTATCGACCAGTTCACATTCGGTGAAAAAGTTGAAAGTGATAAGGCTACCAGTCTGCCGGTAAAACTGGGGCTTGCGCTTCTCAAGGACCGCAAGGGAGAAATTCATCTGGATGTGCCGGTCACCGGGCACACCGATGATCCACAGTTCAACGTATGGAAACTTGTCTTTCAGGTCGTCCAGAATTTACTGGTAAAGGCGGTTACTTCGCCGTTTGCGCTTCTCTCCTCCATGGTTGGCGGCGGTGAGGATTTCAGCGCTATTCAATTCAACTACGGCAGCAGCACTCTGTCGCCTCGTGAGGAGCAAAAACTCCATGCCCTTTCCAAAGCACTCCTCGATCGCCCGGCGCTGAAAGTTGAGTTTAAGGGCTATGTTGACCGGGAAAAGGACACGGAAGAATACCGCCGCGAACTGCTCAACGGCAAGCTGCGCAATGAAAAGTTCCTTGCCGTAATCAAAACGGGGATGCGTAAAGACGGGGAAACAGCCGAGTCGATGACCGTCATGCCGGAAGAGCAGGCTCTGTATATGTCGGCGGTTTATAAAAAAGAGAAGTTCCCCAAGCCGCGGAACGCCTTTGGCCTGGTTAAGGAGCTGCCGCCTGAGGAGATGCGGAAGCTTATCATCACCAACACAGCGGTCGGCGAATCCGAGCTGCAGGAGTTGGCACATGAACGGGTAAAATCGATCGTGAACTACATGGTCAAAAAGGGTGGAGTGCCGGCAGAGCGCATGTTTCAGAAGTTCGACGATGTATTCAAGAAGCCGGAGAGAGAGTCGGCTTTGAGAAGCAGGGTTGAATTAAATGCGATAGTTCAATAGGAACAACTGTGCAGGATAACCACTACGATTCTGTTACACTTCATCACTCCACAGTCACCTTGGTTTTCGGGGCCCCGGCGCAGAATAACGCCCCAATGTAGCATCCAATTCGTCGATCCAGCCGGCTTTTGAATCCGGAAAGGCGTCTGCGTACGGCACGTAGGGTTTGAGATCAAGAACGGGTGTACCATCCAGGAGGTCAACACCTCGAAGGTAGAGCGTTCTCCCTTTAATCGACACCAGTTCTACCGCCGACAGGCCAATGGAGTTGGGGCGATGAGGGGATCTGGTTGCCAGAACGCCACGCTTGGGTCCACCCCGTGGAGGTTTGACACAGCTCTTCCATCCTTCACTCAGATGAAAGGCGAAGATGAGCCATAGCCTGTCGAAGCCGCTCAGATCCTGAATGACTTTCTCCTCAAGCCAATCATCAATTTCCAGAGTGGCAAGTGCAAAGTCCCCGGTTTCCGTGCCTTCCACTACCGTGCTTTGATGGGGAGCATCAATACGGCGGGCATAGGGGGATCGCAGGGTGCCAATGGGGCGATAGATGAAGTGAGCGTCCTGGGTCATGGTGGGCGGTTTTTTTGCCGGATAAATAATGTCTAACGGCGCTTATGCCAGGCCGGTCCGCTTTCGGGCCAGTCCTGCCTGCGGTTGAACATTTCAACTGATCTCTCTAATGGCCAGATGCTGTTGCTCTTGATCAAATGTTTCATGGTACAGCGATTGATATGCATATTCCCGCTTCTTCGATTGAAGCCGTTCAAGATTCCACACATATCCTGTTCCTTCCGGTTTCCTTTGCATTGTACATAGCCTGATCTGCGCGGCTCAGCAGGGTCTCTTGTGTATCACCGTCTCTGTATTCGCTGACACCGATACTTGCGGTAATAAAAAACTCATTACCTTCGTGAAGCACCACCGTTTCTTCAATATTCCTCCGCACTCTTTCAGCTGTTTCAACGGCACGTTGTATCCTTGTTTCCGGCAATGCGAACGCGAACTCTTCACCACCAATTCTGCCGGTAAAATCAGTACCACGTAGCCCTGAAGAATTAAGAACACGGCATAATGATCGTAATGCTTCATCTCCGGCGGCATGACCACGCATATCATTTACAGACTTAAAGTGATCCAGATCAAGCATGACAAGGCTGAATACACATCCATAACGCTTTGCGCGATCGAGCTCAGCGTTCAAACGTTCCATAAAATAACCACGATTACTTAAACC
>JAQTXD010000138.1 GCA_028688955.1 Desulfuromonadaceae bacterium | reverse complement strand
GTGGATCGTCGGTGATATCTTTGGCGCCCCGCTCGCAATCGAGGGGATCTTCGCTTTCTTTCTCGAAGCGACCTTCTTTGCCGTCATGTTTTTCGGCTGGCACAAGGTCCCCAAGGGGTTCCACCTTTTTTCAACCTGGATGGTGGCGATCGGCTCCAACCTCTCGGCCGTCTGGATCCTTGTGGCAAACGGCTGGATGCAGAACCCTGTCGGCATGGCCTTCAATCCGGACAAGGCTCGTTTTGAAATGCAGAACTTCTGGGAAGTCGCACTTTCGCCGGTGGCTGTGCACAAGTTTACCCATACTACCAGCTCCGCCTTTCTGCTCGCCTCCCTCTTTGTTGTCGGGATTTCGGCGCTCTTTCTGCTGCAGAAGCGGCATCAGAAAATGGCCAAGCGGAGCATGGTCGTGGCTGCGTCTTTCGGTCTCGTCGCATCGATTTTCTGCGCCTTTACCGGAGATGAGGCCGCCTTCAACGTCGCTCAGCGGCAGCCGATGAAGCTGGCTGCTATGGAGGGGTTGTATGTCGGCGCGGACAGAGCACCGCTCATTGCAGCGGGCATCATCAACTCCGCCAAGAAACCGGGCGATGATCAGCCGGCGTTCCATCAGGAAGTGAAAATACCCGGACTGCTTTCGCTGCTCGCCAACCGCGACCTTAACAGTTTTGTTCCCGGTATTGATGATCTCGTCTTCGGCAATCCCGGACGCAATATTATCGGTGCCGAGCAGCGCATGGTTACCGGCAAGATTGCCGTGGCCGCCCTGGCCCGCTACAAGGAAGCCAAGGCTAAAGGAGATATGGCGGCAGCAACGGCCGCTCTGGCTGTCTTTGATCAGCACAAGGGCGATCTCGGTTACGGCTATCTGAAGAGTCCGGTTCAGGCCGTGCCGCCGGTATCAACCACATTCTACAGCTTCCACATAATGGTCGTGCTCGGCACCATGTTCCCGCTGGTTTTCCTGCTGGTTCTTTACTTCACGTTCAAGGGTACTATAGAATCTCAACGCTTGCTGAACCTGGCATGCTTTGCTTCAATCTTTTTAGGCTATGTGGCACAGCAGGCGGGATGGGTCGTAGCCGAGGTAGGCAGACAGCCCTGGGCGATCCAGGGGATGCTCCCTGTCGGCGTGGCAAGTACCAACATCGCTGCCAGCAACGTGCAGACGACCTTTTTTATCTTCCTGGCGCTGTTTACGGGGCTGTTGGTGGCTGAAATTAGTATTATGGTGAAGCAAATCAAGATCGGACCGGAGGCATAAGAAATGATAGGAAACCTTGATTACTCAATTCTGCAGCAGCTCTGGTGGCTGATATGCTCCGTCGTCGGGTCGCTCTTTCTCTTCCTGACCTTTGTACAGGGGGGACAGACCCTGATCTTTACCACGGCGACAACAGAAGAAGAAAAGTCGCTGATCATCAACACCATGGGGCGCAAGTGGGAACTGACCTTCACCACGCTGGTCCTCTTCGGCGGCGCGCTGTTTGCGGCTTTCCCGCTTTTTTATGCCACCAGCTTCGGCGGTGCCTACTGGGTCTGGATGCTGATACTGTTCACCTTTATCCTTCAGGCGGTCAGCTACGAGTACCGCAAGAAGCCGAACAATGTCCTTGGGGCGCGTACCTTTGAGATTTTCATGTGCATCAACGGCAGCGTCGGGATACTGCTGATCGGTGCTGCGGTCGGAACATTCTTCAGCGGCTCCAGTTTCAGCCTCAATATGTACAACTCCGTGACCTGGGGCACGCCGTTCCACGGTCTGGAGGCGGCGCTGAACCTGTTCAATCTCTCCTTCGGGCTGTTTCTGGTGTTTCTCGCCAGGGTTCTCGGCGCCATGTACATCGTCAATCATGTTGAGCATGAGCCTCTCGTCACGCGCGCCCGTAAAGCGGCTCTGATCAACCTCATCTGGGCCCTCCCGTTTCTGCTGATTATTCTGTTCAAGCTTGTCACGATGGATGGGTATGCCGTCGATCCGACCACCGGTACGGTCTTCATCGAAAAGGGCAAGTATCTCCACAACCTGCTCGGGATGCCGGTCGTGCTGGTTCTGCTGCTGGGCGGACTCGTCGCGGTGGTGTACGGCGTTATTGCCACGGCGTTTCTCGGCAAGCACAGCGGTATCTGGTTTGGCGGTGTCGGCACCGTGCTGGTGGGGCTGGCGATCTTTTCCTTGGCCGGTTATAACAACACCGCCTTCTACCCGTCCATGACTGATCTGCAATCAAGCCTGACCATATACAACGCTTCCAGCAGCAAATACACGCTCACGGTCATGAGTTATGTGGCGATCGCCGTGCCGTTTGTTCTCGGGTATGTTGCCTATGTGTGGAAGCTTATGGATGCGAAAAAACTGACTCTGGCCGAGCTGCAAAGCGAAGATTCCAACGAGATGTACTAAACGAAAGAAAGGTGTAAACCCATGAATACAATTCTGCTCGTAAGCTGGCTGCTGGTAATTGTTGTCTCGTACCAGGGAGCCGTCCTTATCCTCAAGAAGACCGACCTGCTTTAAGCGGCAGCGACATAGTATCCCAGACAGGCGCCGGATTTTATCCGGCGCTTTTTTTCGTATGGTGCGCAGCTCAAAGCGTTACACCGACTCGTAATCATTGCATAAAAAAACAGCAACAGATCCGCTCAAGAGCATAAATCAGTTGCCATGATAACGGTAACTGCCTGAATCTGCGAATATTCCGGTTTGGAACCGTTTTGGGCACACCTTCTGCAAAGAAGCTGGCACAGGCAATTATATATTCCAACGATCAGCACGGCAACGGCGCCCTAACTCTTATTTCACGAGTTACGGGCGCCGTTAGCATTTATGCAAAGGAGAAATATCATGTCAAACCTACTGGGACTCGAAGTTAAAAAGATTGTTGAGACCCCGCCGGAAGAGGTGGAGCGGGTCAAAAACTGGATCAACAGTGAAGAGTACAAAGAGAAAAACTTTGCCCGCCAGGCGCTGGTGATCAACCCGGCCCATGCCTGCCAGCCGCTCGGCGCTCAGTTGGCCGCTCACGGTTTTGAAGGCACGCTGCCGTTCGTACATGGTTCGCAGGGGTGTGCTTCCTACTACCGTTCGACCCTCAATCGTCACTTCCGCGAGCCGGCCCCGGCCGTGTCCGATTCAATGACGGAGGACAGCGCCGTGTTCGGCGGTCAGAACAACCTCCATGAAGGACTGGAGAATGCGGTCGCCCTTTACAAGCCGAAGATGATTGCGGTCTTCACCTCCTGCATGCCGGAGGTTATCGGCGATGACCTGACCGCTTTCATCAAGAACGCCCGGCAGAAGGGGCATGTTCCGAAAGATCTGCCGGTCCCCTACGCCAACACCCCGAGCTTCAACGGCACTCACATTCACGGCTATGATTCCATGCTGGTTTCTATTCTGCAGAACCTGACCGAAGGGAAACAGATCGAGGGGCGCTGTACCGGCAAGCTCAACCTGATTGCCGGCTGCGACTTCAACACCGGTGACTATCGTGAATACAAACGCATCCTCAAAGAGTTCGGCGTGCCATATACGATGCTCGCCGATATCGGCGACACCTTCGACTCTCCCTGCGACGGCACTTATAATATCTATGCCGGCGGGACCAAACTGGAGGATGCCGCCGACTCGATCAACGGCAAGGCCACCATCGCACTCGGCCCTTATGCAACCCCCAAAACCTTCGGCTGGATCAAGGACACCTATTCCGGCAAACATGTTTCCATGTCGATGCCGATGGGTATCGAGAAGACCGATGCCTTTATCATGAAGATCGCCGAGCTGTTCGGCAAGGAGGTGCCGGCATCGCTGAAGAACGAGCGTGGCCGCGCTGTCGATGCCATGACCGATTCCCAGCAGTATATGCATGGCAAGAAGTTTGCCGTGTACGGCGACCCTGACTACCTGATGGGATATGTTTCGTTCCTGCTGGAGATGGGAGCCCGTCCGCACCACATCCTCTGCAGTCGCGGCAGCAAGAAGGCGGAGAAGGAACTACAGGCGCTGCTGGACGGTTCCATGTACGGTAACGACTGCAAGATCTACATGAACAAGGATCTCTGGCATCTCCGCTCCCTCGTGATGACCGATCCGGTCGATGCCATTATCGGCGATACCCACGGCAAGTTTGCCGCCAGAGATGCCGGTGTGCCGCTGTTCCGCTTCGGCTTCCCGATCTTCGACCGCGTCAACAAGCACCGCTACCCGATCATCGGCTACCAGGGTGTGGTCAACATGGTGACCGAGATCTGCAACAAGTTTATCGATATCAAGGACGACACCTGTGAGGATCGCTTCTTTGAGATGATGCGCTAACAGTCCAAAAACAGTAAACTTTTAGGCAGAATGTTGTTGGTGTTATTTATATGAATTTTCACATTCTAACTCATCACACTATATACCGCCGACCGGTGTGTTTCTAGTGTACTTACCGGTGTGCTTCGGACTCGCCAGACAAAGCTTTAAATTATGGTATGTCTGGAAGTATAAACTTTATAGTGTTTTTAAAAGAAAGGGACTCGAAAGAGTCCCTTTTGTACTTCTGAGAGACTTCAACATACCTGTTGAAATCATGTAAACAGGCTGACTTAAGTTCCTTTATGAAAAATCGTTCCCGAAGGGGAGTAGGTCGCTACTTAATTTCTGATTTATTGCCTGGAGTCTGCTGAATTAAACGTATTTATTTAGCCCGCTGCCTCCCATTACCGCTGAAAAATATTGCTGAATTACTGAACCCCAAAAAGTCAATTACACATTCAGGTTGACAGGAACGGCCGTTTCAGTAAGTATTGAGCGAGTATAAAGTGAGCATATCAAAAGAAACATATTCTGGTCATCATCATGAAAAAGAATAGGCAATTACATATTCGGAAGCAATCGAGATTGTTTGTCACTTTGGCGGTTTTTGTCATTCTGGCTTTCAACGGTATACTTGCGCCTGTATGTACCCCCCATGAAAATTCAAAAGAACGTAATAGCGCTATATCTAAAACCCAAGGGATAACTTCTCACGTACATTTCGCAAAGTACGCACCATTTGTTGCCATCAATCATAGTTCATATGAACTCAAAGTCCCTGTTACTTTTACTGCAATAAGTTTTATTCAGGACTCCCAAAGCGCTATTTCCTTCACCAAATCCAGTTGTTCCACCCGCGCACCACCAGCATAACTTCTTCCTGCAT
>JAQTXD010000058.1 GCA_028688955.1 Desulfuromonadaceae bacterium | reverse complement strand
CCTGAGAACGCCGTCATAGCTTACACCCGCAAACAGACTGTCCCGTTTTCCCTGATAGACTGAAATTGAATTAAATCTTCCGGCACTGTCCAATGGAGTGAGGGCGTGCTGGTCCTCCATCCGGTATCCGACATTGATACGGAAGCGTGACTCAAGAGAATTGATCGGAACGGATACTCCGAGAGTAACTCCTTGGTTAAGTTCGTAATAATCGCCCCTCTCAAGCAGGTTTGCATAGAGGAAGGGGACCGCATGTGCTTTCAGGAACAGTGATGGATAGAAACTGTCATTTTGATACTCAACACTGAAATAGCCCCGCTGCCTTCCCGGGCTGTAATCTGCGGTAAGTGAATAGGAGTGGTACCCAACCACATCCGAACCCGCAGTAAAGAGACCGAAGACCGCTTTACCTGAACCGTCACCTGATATTCGTGGGAGCCAAAACGCGGGCAGAGCCGTGTGCAATGAGCTATAGGGTGTAATCGACACCGGAGCCGGGGCAACGTCGCCCTCCCCCCTTTTGTTTGTGCCGCTGATTGTAACCTGCGGTGCGGTTTTTTCCTGTTTTGGCAGCGATGGTCCCCGTTCAATAGTCCAGCTGTCCCGGTTGAGAGACATCCGCACAATGCTGAAACCATGCGAGCCATAACTTGAAAATATAATAGTCGTGCCATCCGGTGATATATCCGGCTGCAGGGCGCCACCGAGCAGATGGCTCACCTGATAGCTTTTCCTCTCCTTCAGGTCATAGGCAAACAGGTTAAAAACGCCTGTCTCGTCAGAGACATACAATAGGTATGTTCCGTCTTTTGACCAGACAGGGAAGGCGGCGGTGTATTTAACCTCAAAGAGGACCAGATCGCTGTCGGCAGCGGCATCATAAAGATGAATAGCGGTCCTGCCCAGATTGTCTGTAGATGCGTAGGTGATGCTCGTCCCATCGGGTGACCACCGGGGTGAAGAAACCCGCTGCATGGTGAGCTTGCTGATCTGACGTGCCGCCCCCCCAATCCCCACAGCACCCATTGAAATAAGGGCAAGGTTCTGGCTGCCACGCGCAGTGACAACAGCAGCGAAACGCGTACCGTCAGGAGAAAGGTCAATATCTCCAAGGCGCTGGCCATGAGTCAGCCGGGTAATGGAATCAGAAGAGAGGTCGTATGAGTAGAGATCCTGGTATGTGTTGAAACCGTTATTAATCTCTGCTTGAGTGAAATAAAGGTGCGTACCGTCGGGAGACCAGCAGTTGCTCCCATCCGAGTAGCGGCGCCGGAATTCTGCCGTAACAGTTGTCCCGGTACGGTCTGTAATGACGGTTGAAGTATGGTCACGGGGGTCGCGTCTGCTAAAGGCGATACGGCTGCCGTCAGGTGAAAATCGTGGGTTGGTCAGCACTTCTCCCTGATTCGATACAATCTGCAGGGGGGTGAAGGGAACCGCAGAGAGCAGTGCTATATGGCCTGACTCTTTGCGTTTCAGTGAGGCTACCATGTCCTCGTAGATGTCGCGATACTTCTTTCCGCCGAATAATTCTTGCGGCGGTGCGTTGATCGTATAGGGGAAGCGCCCGGCATGGGCTATATTCAGCTTCCCGAGGGCATCTTTACCATAGGAATCAGTTATGTATTTCTGCATTGCATAGCCGAACAGGTAGGGGAGATTTCCGGCGGGCCACTCCGGGACATCCCCGTTTATCTGGGCCACTGTCGGTACAGCGTCCTCTGCAACCGCCATACGGAATACCATATCATAGTAGCTGCTCCTGCCACGCCCTGCAGCGCTGTACTCAGTCTCCGCCCAGGTGGCCATCCCCTCATGCCACCAGCGCGGCATAAAATTATTCGGCGGTGCCGCAACCAGAAAGAGCAGCTCAGAGAGCGGGTCTATTCCGGGAATCGGCTTTCCGAATATCGCCCGCATGATGCTCCAATACCCTCTGGAGGGGTCGCTGGTGACGATATGTGCATATTCATGAGCGATTACAATCTTCAACCAATCGTCATATTCTCCGAGAGTTGACATTATACCTGGCGGGACGGTCTGGACATAGATGGTATTATACGGGAGCACCGACGCGTAACCGTTGGCAAAGTCACTGTTGTCGATCAGTACCAGCTCGGTTTTCCCGCTCGGCTGCCAGGAGAATTCTGTGCTTATTGAGCCGTGAACATTCTCGGCAATACCTGCGGCCTTCCTGGCAACCGCTTCGAGACCCTGATGAAAATGAATGGAAAAGTGTTGAGTCTCAATCGTGGAAAAAGTGAACGAAGTGTCGTGACGGGAAGCGTGGGTAATTGAAGAACAACAGAGAACCAGGACAGCAACCAAACCAATGAATTTCATGAATTCCTTTCAAGCAGGCCATCTGTTCGTTTTACGCTTCACGTTGAGCCTCCGGGGCATCTTTATAAAAAATAAAATATACCCCGAAGCTCACTGTCAGGGGAGGATCATGCGTCTGTAGCAGCCAAATGCTCGATAACACCCTTCAATATTTCCCGTAATTGAGCAAAACTGTACGGTTTACAGGCCAACCCGGCAATGTCCTCGCGAGCTATCCGGGTAGTGACAAGTTTTTCTCCATAACCGCTTGATATAACTATCGGTAATTTCGGGTTCAATGCCTTTAGCGCGTCAAAGAGTTCATATCCATCCATAACCGGCATACTCAGGTCTGTCATGACAAAGGAAATAACATCGGCATTCTTATGGTACAATTCCAATGCCTCTTTACCGTTCGAAGCCTCAATAACCGTAAACCCCAGAGCTTTCAACATGGTTTTTACGATTAACGTGATCTGGGCCTCATCCTCCACCAGAAGAATTGTGCCCGTCGCCTTCCATGAAGCTTTTGATGTCACATGGTGATAAGATTCTTCACCCACCACGCTACCGACCTGAACAGGCAGATAGATTTTGAACGTTGTACCCTGTCCCGGCTGGCTGACAAGCTGCAGCGCTCCACCATGAGCCGTAATAATGCCAAGTGTTGCGGCCATTCCCAGTCCGCGGCCCGTAGATTTTGTGGTAAAAAACGGCTCGAATATGCGGCGCTTTGTTTCGTCGTTCATGCCGCAACCGGTGTCAGTGACCTCCAGACAGACATAGACTCCCGCCGGGATAGTCTTGCCGAGGTAGTCCTTGTCCGAGTGCCCGGGTAAAAAGATCGGGTTGGTAAGCGATACGGAAATATCCCCCTGTTCCTCACCGATAGCCTCGGACGCATTGATGATCAAATTCATTACTATCTGCCTGATCTGACTTGCATCGGCCGTGACAAACGGGATATCCTGAGAAAAATCAAGACTGATCACCGCATTAAGATTGATGGTGGACTTCAGCATCTTGACCATCTCGTTCACGAGGGTCTCCATATGGACCTGGCTCTGAACAAGCTTTGTTTTCCCCGCATATACAAGCATTTGACGACACAGTTCAGCAGCGCGCTCGGCAGCTATTTCTATACCGGGGATATGATTCTCAGCCGTTTCATAATCCATTTCTGCCAGGGAGCAATATCCGAATATAATCGCCAGAATATTATTTAAATCATGTGCCACACCTGCGGCAAAAACTTTGAGACTCTGGTCAGCAGGCACTTGCAGAGAATCACCGGATTCAGTCAATGACTCCTCGACAGCATGCAGCTGTTTACGTTGAACGCCGTGGTCTGCCTCCATTTGTACCAGATTCCTGAGAAAGCCGAGATTCTTATACACCGTCTCTTTAGTGAAAATGGGTACTTTTCTGACCGCTTCCATATAGGCACGTTCATCAAAGCCGTACTGGCGGGCCTGATCAGCGAAATACGCTTCGTCAGGCGATTGCAGAAAGAGCTGACCAATAATGACGTTACCGATTAGGGCACCATCAATAATGATCGGAGCGGCAGAATCTACCAGTCCCATCGGGCACCGGTACACTCCATGTGAGCTGTCACCACCAGGAGTGATCTCAAAATGCTGATCACTTTCGATACATTTTTTTTCGGAATCCGGATGTCCCCGATGGAATTCAGTACAGACATCCTGCCACCCGGACGAGAGAAGGATTGTCCCGTCCGCCTCAAGCACCGATGATGACATTCCGTTAATTTCATACAACGAATCAAGAAGAAGCTGCAGCTGCGGTACATCAATTAATTCCTTCAGAAGGTAGGCCATGGGGTCCCTCAACATAAATAATCGGAGCAGTTAACATGCGCCGGGTGATGTAAAATGAAAAATTCGAGAATAGCAGACGAGAGACAGTACCTGATTACCGCCAGTGTAGCGCAGAACACCATGGCGATTGCAGCCCATCAGGTATGCCAAAATTCACCCGGAAGATATACATTAATCTCTTCGTTTTACAACAACTAATCTACAGTAAAAATCCGTACTAATTCACGTCTGCAGGAACATCGCACCGGAAAATAACTACAGATTCATGAAACGCAAGTCATATTTCTGGGCAGATAGTTTGAACTCTTCGGCTAAAGGTGCAGGTAATCGTGCCTTAAGCTGATCAATTTCATGTGTGAACGCGTCATTTGCGGCACCTGTTTCTGCGGCGCAGCGCATCAAAGAATCTTCTGAAGTAACAAGCATCTGATTCGTTTTTCTGTAGAGGGTATACATTGAACGAAGTATCTGCACCGATTCGGTGTACGCATCCGGAGGAGTCCCCATTTTATGCATTACGCTGTCAACCTCGTTTTCAACTGTTTCCAGATCAGTTACCGTCTGTGAATCCAACCCGCCGGACTGGGTGGCAGTCGATGAGTCTTCGCCCTTCCACTCTGCATATTTTCCCTCGCACACCACACTCGTCAAGGCCATCCCTGACTTGATTCCGTACACGGCCTGAACAAAGTTTTCTAAGAATTGTTTCTGAGCTGTACGTTGAAAATAGTTCTCTCCTATCACCAGCGCAATCATAAGTATAAGTAATATGCTGGCCGCTATTGCCCTGCCGCGCGAAGACTGGGAAGTAAACATATGAAACAGTGTGCAAAGCGGCGAAAGAACCGGTGAATTACGGGACTCTGGCCGGTAGACCGGTGAAACGTGGGCACCTAACGGAATTTCTCCAACTGATGGAATGTAGGTTTCCATAACAACATAACATGCAAAAGCACATCCGCAGAATGTGCACCGATCCGTAAACGGCTGTCCTTTCCCGCATGCAGGACAATACATAGCTGCAGAGCGGATATGCTCAGGTACTTTCTGACTTTTCAGTGTATCCGAGCGATACGCCATTCGCCACCACAAGGTGGCCATTGTTTTCGGAACCCCGATCAGCCATTTCCGACCGTTTACCTGGAACTTTAACGTCAACACGTCTGTTCTCCCCCCACTTGCATCATCAGCTATATCTGTTCATATTCTGGATTGTTATCTGAAATGTATGGTTCGAGGTAACTGGCCAGGTCTATGCTGAGAAGCGCCGTGATGACCGCCGGATCAAAATTGCTCCCGGCGTGTTCTTTCATATGTGACATAACGGCAGAGATTTCCCACCCCTGACGATACGGCCGGTTGTAGTGCAGTGCATCAAAAACGTCTGCAACCGCCATGATTCGAGCACCCAGAACTATCTCTTCTCCTGCCAGTCCCTGTGGATACCCCAGCCCGTCGAACTGTTCATGATGCTGCCCCACAATCGGAATTACTGCATGGTACGCCCGGATGGGTTTTAACATTTCAGCGCCGATTTCAGGGTGCTTCTTGATAAGAACATATTCCTCGTCCGTCAAGTGGCCCGGCTTGTCAAGTATCGTCTCTGGAATCCCGATTTTACCGATATCATGAAACATTCCGGCTAATTGAAGCAGTTCGAGATCACTTGAAGACAGTCCCATTTCCTTGCCTATTTTCAGAGCCAATCTCGTAACTCGCTGAGAATGTCCGGCTGTCCATGGCGATTTAGCGTCGACCGCGTTGGCCAGAACTTCTAGGGTACCGCGGTTCATCCAGTACAACTCATCGATCAGTCGGATATTATCAAGCGCAATCGCAATTTCATCTGCGACTTGCCTGGTTCTCACAAGTTCCTCTTTGATCTGCTTCGGAACCTGGCAATAGCCAAGGATAAGTACACCTAAAAGATTTTTTTTCGTGTGAATCGGCTGCAGAAAAAATTCAGCTGCTCCTTCCTCCGCCAGTGGAGCAAGCAGCGTGGTGAAACTGCGTGCAGCTGTAACATGCAGGCAATCTTCGGCATTGAGGAGAATATTCCGTTCCTCTCCGCTTAACAGAGCATCAAACTGTACGGTCTTGGCTCCGTTTCCTGTGCTGCCGTTGTTAAACGAGATCCGGAACTGGTGAGGCATATCAGCGTCTACAAGGGATATTCCGATCCATTCGTGGGCAGTAGAACCGCAGTAATGGAAAATGACCTCATGTAGTATTGTCTCCCTGTCTCGCGCCTCCAATATCCTTTGAACAAGCATTCCCATGCCTCTCAAGCGGACAAACTGATTCCCCAGATGTTCCGACATGTCGTTAAAGGAGGTAGCGAGATCCTCGAATTCATCGCCACTGGCAATCCTGACGCGGGAATCAAAATCACCGTTACTCAACCGGTCGGCACCGCTTCGTAAAATGGCAAGCGGAACCAGACTGCGACGTATAAGTACGCTGCTTGCGAAAACAACCACCAACATCGTAAGAAATATTACCAGAATGAAGGTAGCAATGAACGAATGTGCTGGCCCCAGGACATCCTTCGTGGACTGGATAGCGACAACTGTCCATGCATCTGTCAGGAGAGTCGGTTTTAAAAATGCTGACCAGTAATTAACCAGGTAGTCATCATCATCACCGTGCCATTCATACTGGCCGGTAGAGGTTGCGGCAAGATGTGACATGACACTGGAAACAAGAGGGGGGGCAAACGGGCGGGAGGCGTACAACGATTTCCCTGAAGGGGCAAGGATACAGATGTCGATACCACGGGACTGAGTGTATCCAACAAGGGTCCACAAGTATTCAGGGTTTATTTCTCCGACCAGCAGGCTCTTCCCCGGCAGATTCCGGTTCACGGATGTCGCCATATAGAGCGGACCTGCGGTACCCGGTTCAGATTCTGCGAGAAGGAGGGCATTGCCGGCAGTGAGATGTTCGATGGCTGCAGGGGTCAGGCGACGGGACATGCCTGCAACAACTCCCCCCCGAGGATCATATTTTTTAACGGTAACAGAACGGAATCGCGGAACCCCAATCTGGTGGGGGGGAAGCTGTGGCACGGTTCCGGAGATATCACCGCCTGGCAGTGCCATACTTTCCAGCTCTCCCTGGAGAAGAGAGAACCCCTCCAGGAGCGTCATTCCGGCATTTTTTCCTGTCTGACGAAGACGTTCGTGGCTGTCTGCGGTAAGCCGTGAGGAGACCCGGTGCAACGACACCAACGCCAGCATGCAGACCGGTAACAGTGAGCAGATGACAAACAGTACAAAGATTCGCCGGCCAAACGTGCTGTGTACAAAAGATAGGGCTCGTTTCATATCACTTCCGACTCAGAACTTACTGGCAAGACCGATATAATTTCCGCCGAGGATCCGCACAATATCGTCCTCGCTCTCCTTGGCGTTGAGATTTGTTTTTGATTTCCCGTCCGCACCCATGCTGTAGAGGTCATAATCCGTATTCAGAGGGTTGAGGAATCGATCCCGGCGCAATTTTCCCTTACCCTTGACACCGCCGCCGTCAATCCGCAAATATTCGTAGGGATGGCCCCACGGGTCCTTAAGGTCACTCCGATGTATGTCAGCCAACGTATCCGGCAGGTGGTCAACATCCGTTAAATACAGTGCAATTTCCGATTGCAGCGTTCTGATTTCTTCGATGGTACGTTCAATACGAACTTTTGAAATATATGCAGAATATGCAGGGATAGAGATGGCTGCCAGAATTGCAATTATGGCGACAACCGAAAGCAGTTCGACGAGTGTATACCCGCCTTCTGCCTTCCGAAAGCCCCGTGCTGTCCCCGCTACTCCGGGGAATATTCTGTGGTAATACGCCATTGAATTACCTGTCTCCGTTACGGTAGTTTTTAACGAGTACCATAGTGCCCTCTGTTTTGCCAATCTGAAGAACTGTTTTGCAGGCATTGTCCGGAAACAAAAATCCGAATTCAAACTTCCGGAGCAAGCAGATACGGTTCATATGCAGCTTTTGTGTACGTGGATGAGAACCCCGTTATTCAACCTCATCTCGTGAGTGCCAGGTAACCCTGGCAAAAGCAGCAGACGGGATATCGATTCTGCATAACTCGGAAATGCACACTCCGGCAATCCAGATCAGATCAGGACCACACCAGAGGAGCGGAATCTGAGAACGCTGTGAGAAAGGAATTTTTTTATCTATAAAAATGTCCTTTACCTTTTTTCTCCCCTGCATACCGATCGGTATCATACGGTCTCCGGGGCGGAAGGTACGGGCAATCCAGGGAAAAGGACTCTTAGCCATATCGACATAGATAATGTTCTGCTCTGCCGGAAAAACTGCGGCAGGTACCATTTCAACACTAATACAGCTGCCGGCAGTCATCAGATAGCAGCCCGGCTCATTGATGTGAATATCAACATCAGACGTACACCCATACGTAGACCCATACGTTTCAGAACGCACCCATTTCAGAGTATCATATTCCTTCACTACTTCAACTCCATGCGGAAGTGTTATCCATACGTTCGGACGTCCGGAGTTGATAATTTCACACACCGCATCGACATGGCGCTGACTGAACTTTTCCAGCGTTCCGGTCAGTTGTTTGAATGCATGGCGAATGACCCTGGACTGCAAAGCACGATCAAATCTACTAATATACGCCACGGAACAGGTAACTACGGACTCCCCTACCCTGCATAAATCTGTAAAGGCCTGCTCTGTTAGCGTTTGCAGCAATCCTTCATCTCCCCTGATAATGGTGGCGGTTGCAGCAAGACGGGCACGAATGGCAGGGTTATACTCTTCGAGCAACGGTAGCAGCTGATGGCGAATACGATTGCGAAGATAGATCGTGTCGCCGTTGCTTGCATCTTCACGCCAGCTCAATCCGCACTCGCGAAGATAGCGTTCGATGTCGCTCCGGGATATATCCAGCAACGGCCGGATATATCCACGGGAGTTCCGGTATGACATTCCAGACAAGCCGGTCATACCTGCACCACGCAGGAGGCGCATCAGGACTGTTTCTGCCTGATCATCAGCGTGATGGGCAAGAGCCACGGCTGCCGCCCCGTATTTTCTGCTGATCTCTTCAAACAAATCTATACGGGCAAGCCTTCCCGCATCCTCAAGATTCAGGTGCCGCTCTTCTGCATGTTTTTTCACATCTTTGCGCACCGACTCAAAGGGTATTCCGTAACGCAGTGCTGCCCCACGGCTGAATTCCTCATCAGCATCAGATTCTGCACCGCGCAGACAGTGATTAAGATGGACGGCTATCAGGCGCAGATTGTATTCGGGGAGCCTGGAAAGCAGATCAAGCAGGGCGATTGAATCAGCCCCACCGGAGAGTCCTACTATCAGGGTGTCACCGGGATTAATCAGGGTATGCCGGATAACGGTATGAGCAATACGGGAGATGAGAGCGGTACCGGGAGGATTCATGGGGCGCGTCGTGGTGCCGTACGGTGGTGATACTCTTCAAACAGCAATCCGGTCACTGCCTGGTTCCAAACAACATAGCTAAAATGGAACTGAACAGGCTGAAGAGCAGCGCAGCAACGAATGCGGTTCCAAAGCCTGCAACGTGGAGTCCCGGCACCAGATACGCCGCCAGAGAGAAGATCACACCGTTGATTACGAGAGTAAACAATCCAAGCGTCATTACCGTAACCGGGAGAGTCAGAAGGATAAGTACCGGTCTCAGAAATACGTTCAGCAGCCCGATAACCAACGTTGCCAGGAGCAGATCCTGTATGCGGTTTATCTGAATGTCGGGAATCAGCTTCATTACAATAAAGAGTGCACAGGAGTTGAGTACCCATTTCAGCGCAAGGTTTGTCATAGGATTCCACCTCTATAGCCAGCTTTTTTTTCTGAAATAGGCAACCATCAGCAGGGCCACTGTGATCATCAGGCCCCACAGATAAAAATAGCCGTTCTGCCACTCCAGTTCGGGAAAGTGCTTGAAGTTCATACCGTACACACCCACCAGAAATGTGAGCGGCATAAAGATCGTTCCGATCACGGTCAAAAATTTCATCACTTCGTTGGTGCGGTTGCTGATGCTGGAGAGATACAGATCAAGCATGCCGGAGAGCAGATCACGGTAGGTTTCGACCGTGTCTATCACCTGGATGGTATGATCGTAGACGTCACGAAAATAGAGACGGGTTGTGTCGTGCAGCAGGGGACTGTCTCCCCGTTCCAGAAAAGAGACCGCTTCGCGTAACGGCCAGACCGCCTTACGAAGATAAATAATTTCCTTTTTCATGCCGTTGATGCGGTGGAGAAACCTCTGATCCGGCGATTGCGTCAACTCTTCCTCGATATCAACTATCCGCTCACCAAAGCCCTCAAGAACGGTAAAATAGCCGTCAACAATGGCGTCTATCAGGGCGTATGCCAGATAGTCAACCCCCATGCTGCGAATTTTACCCTTTCCACCCCGTATTCGGCCACGGACCGACTCAAATACATCACCCGCTATTCCTTCCTGAAACGTAAAAAGATAGTCCGGTCCAAGAATGATACTGAGCTGTTCCGAACTGAAATCCCCATCTTCAGACGGGCAGAGCATTCTCAGCACAATAAAGAGATAATCACCGTAGTCCTCAATTTTCGGGCGCTGCACCGTATTAACGATATCTTCCAATACCAGCGGATGAAAGGTGTGCTTTTCACCCAGGATACGGACAAGTTCAACGTCATGCACCCCTTCAACGTTCACCCACACAAACGTACTTTCACAGGGGTTCAGCAGATACTGATCGATCTGTTCGTAGTGATGTTCTGTAATCCCCTCCGTCCCATAGCCGATGACGGAAATCTGGGCTGACTTATTGGAAACATCACCGATGTGAACCAGTGACCCGGGAGGGAGGCCGCTCTTGACAGAGCGCTTTTTATGAAATCGTGAAGTGCCGCGCATCAAATACCAAGTACCTCTGACATATGGAGCAGGTCTTCATTCAATTTTTTCTGGCCTCCGTTGACAACCATCTCAAGCAATGTAGTGGTAAGTGAATTTGCCGACAAGCCGACCATGACACCCTTTGTGCCGGAAAGCAGAAGTTCTACCGCCCTCATGCCGAAACGGCTGCCAAGCAGACGGTCAAAAACCGAAGGTGCACCACCACGCTGATAGTGCCCCAGCACGGTGACTCGGGTTTCGAATCCGACGGCGTTTTTTATGCCGTCAGCAACTTCCTGAGCATGTCCTGCACCTTCAGCCATGATAATGAGAGCGTTAGTCCGTCCCTGATCATAGCGTTGACGCAACTGGTGACACATTTCGCCGAGGTCGAGTTCCACTTCAGGAACAATGGCAAACTCCGCACCTGTGGCAATAGCGGCAGTCGAGGCAAGATAACCGGAATTACGCCCCATGACTTCCACAATAAATGCACGATCGTGTGAACTGGCCGTGTCCTTGATACAGTCAACAGCGTAAATTATGTTATTGAGCGCGGTATCGACCCCCAGAGCCATGTCGGTATAGGCGATGTCGTTATCGATACTTGCCGGGATACCGATCACGGGGAATCCCATTTTTTCCAGAGCGAGGGCACCGTTAAGTGAACCGTCACCGCCGATAATAATCAAACCCTCTATTTTTTCCTTGAGCAGGTTATCCAGCGCTTTTTTTCGTCCCTCTTCGGTACGGAACTCTGCTGATCGGGCAGATTGCAGAAACGTTCCGCCACGTTGCAATGTTCCGGAAACGGCCTGAGTATCGAGAATGATATAATCGTTTTTAAGGAGGCCGGCATATCCTTTGCGGTAGCCGATCATCTCAATATCGTTGGCGATTGCGGTTCGAGCCGCCGCACGGATTGTGGCATTCATTCCGGAGCAGTCGCCTCCGCTCGTAAGAATTGCAAGTCGTTTCATTGTGTATCTCCTCAATAGAGTGAAATGGTCATTGATCAGGAAACATACGTTGAAGTGCCGCACACCGGAAATCAAAAATTTTCCTGAGGCGGGGCGCTACAAACAGGCGGTTGACAAGACCGGCAAACTGGTCATAGGGGAGCAGATAATGGACAAGATCGCTCATTTCAATGCCACCTTCAACCTCCCGGAAACGGTGCTGGTGGTGCCAGAAGCGATAGGGACCGAACCGCTGCTCATCAACAAAGAAACGCGGGTGCTCAACGTGGGTAATTTCAGTCGTCCAGTTGACCGCCACACGCAATAACGGGCGTACCGTGTAAGTAATTATCTGGCCGGCATACATATCATTCTGTGGTGATGAGGTAATACGGAAATCCATACCTGGAGGAGTAATTTTCGTCAGATTTGCCGGATTTGAAAAAAAACCCCATGCGGTTTCAGAAGAGATCGGCAAGAATTGAGTACGCTCAAAGACAAAGGGTTTCATGATACATTATCCTTCATATTCTTTAACCATTGCATCCGCTCAACTATATTCTTTTCGTAGCCATGACCTTTCGGTTGGTAAAATATGCTGCCGGCAAGTTTTTCCGGCAGGCATTCCTGCCCGGCGTACCCCTCTTCATAGTCATGAGCATATTGATACCCCTTGCCATACCCCTGTTCCTTCATCAATTTTGTCGGAGCATTCCGGATGTGCAGAGGCACCGGCAAAGCGCCGCTTTTTCTGACCTCTGCCAATGCGGAATTGATACCGACGTAGGAAGCATTTGATTTTGGGGCTGTGGCCAGATAGGTGACAGCCTGACCAAGTATGATGCGCCCTTCCGGCATGCCGATAACCTGAAACGCCTGAAGGGCCGAGACGGCCACCTGAAGCGCCCGTGGATCCGCATTGCCGATATCTTCAGACGCCATGATAATCATGCGGCGCAGGATAAAGACCGGATCTTCACCCGCCTCCAGCATGCGGGCCAGCCAATACAACGCCGCATCCGGAGCACTGCCGCGCAGGGATTTTATAAACGCAGAAATGACATTGTAGTGTTCCTCGCCCCCCTTGTCGTACAAAAGAGCCTTCTTCTGCAGCGCCTCCTGGGCAATTTCAAGCGTGATAATCCCACCCGTTTCCTGGTTGCCGAGTGGTGCAGAAGTGAGTCCGGCAGCTACTTCCAAAGTATTCAGGGCAGAACGGGCATCCCCCCCGGAATGGGCTGCAAGAAATTCCAGTGCGTCATCAGTTATCGTAAGGTTGCTATTGCCAAGACCCCGTTCACAATTGTTCAGCGCCGTTACCAACAGGCCGCGTAGTGTATCCGGTTCGAGCTGCTGCAGCGTTAGAACACGGCAGCGTGAGAGCAGTGGTGCAATAACTTCAAAAGACGGGTTCTCGGTTGTTGCTCCGATAATTGTGACAACACCTCTTTCTATATAGGGAAGAAAGGCATCCTGCTGCGATTTGTTAAAACGATGGATTTCATCGATAAAAAGAATAGTTCTTGTGCCGCGTGCAGAATAGCGTTCCGCTTCGCGGAATGTTTCCCGAATTTCCTTGATTCCCGAAAGGATCGCGGAAAAAAATATAAAATGGGATTTTGTCTCTGCGGCAATAATATGGGCAAGCGTGGTTTTGCCGCATCCCGGGGGGCCCCAGAGAATCAATGATGCAAGTGAGTCGGTTTCGATCATCCGCTGAAGTATGCGCCCTTTGCCGACAAGATGTTCCTGTCCGGAAAATTCGGCTACAGTTCGAGGGCGCATCCGTTCTGCAAGCGGAGCATGTGGCGGCAGATCAGAGGGAGAGGAAGGTGCGGGACTGTTCTCCCAGAGATCAGCAGTATGCATGCGTTCTGTCATCTTTAACGCAGATCCCGCCGACTATGACGGCTGATCTGTTCAGGTTTGATATTCCATATTTCACTGGCATATTCTGCAATGGTGCGGTCACTTGAAAATTTCCCCATGCCGGCGGTATTAAGGATTGAGGTACGGGCCCATTCGCTCGGCTGTTGATACAGTTTGTCCACATCATCCTGGCAGGTAATGTACGAGGCATAATCAGCCAGCAGCAGATAGTGGTCAAGTCCCAGGAGCGTATCTACAATTGGTTTGAACAGCGAACGATTATGAACAGAAAAGCTGCCATTGCCGATCATATCAAGTGCCAGTTTCAGTTCCGGGTTATGGAAATAATAATCATAGGGCTGATATCCCGCCTGTTTTAATCCGGTGACCTGCTCTGCAGTCATCCCGAAAATGAAGATATTTTCCCGCCCGACTTCTTCCATAATCTCAATATTTGCCCCATCAAGGGTCCCGATTGTCAGTGCTCCGTTCAGTGAGTATTTCATATTACCGGTGCCGGAAGCCTCCGTTCCGGCTGTGGAAATCTGTTCGGAAAGATCAGAAGCGGGGAATATCATTTCAGCAAGGGTTACATTGTAATTACCAAGGAAAACGACCTTCAAGAGTCCTTTGACTTCCGGATCATTATTGACAACATCTCCGACTGCGTTGATCAGCGCAATTATCAACTTTGCCATGTAATATGAAGGTGCCGCCTTGCCGCCAAAGATAATGGTACGTGGTGCAAAATTTCCATCTGGGTCTGCCTTGATGCGGTTATAACGGGTGATTACGTGCAGTACATTCAGGAGTTGACGTTTATATTCATGAATGCGCTTCGTCTGACAGTCAAACATCGAATCAGCAGACACTTCAATACAGTTGTGTTTACGGATATAGTCGGCAAGCCTCTGTTTATTTGCCCGCTTTATTTCAATCCACTGCTGCTGAAAATCTGCATCATCAGCCAGTGGGATCAATTTCTTTAACTCATCGAGGTTGGTTATCCATCCCTCACCAATTCTCGATGAAATCAAATCAGCCAGCCAGCGATTACAATATTTCAGCCAGCGCCTCTGGGTTATGCCGTTGGTTTTATTATTGAAGCGTTCCGGCCAGAGTTGGTAGAAATCATGAAAAAGGTCATCTTTCAGTATTTCACTGTGCAGAGCTGAAACCCCATTTATCGAATGGCTGCCAACAATTGCCAGATGTGCCATTCGTACGCAGCGGACACTATCTTCACCAATGATCGACATCCTCCGCAATCGGTCATTATCACCAGGAAAACGAGAGATAATCTGTTGAATGAAGAGTTCATTTATACGATATATTATCTGCAGATGGCGTGGCAGAATCCGCTCCATCATCTCAACCGGCCACTTTTCAAGCGCCTCGGGAAGCACCGTATGATTGGTGTACGCAAAGGTGCGCAATGCGATATTCCAGGCATCATCCCAGCCGAGTTGTTTATCATCAAGCAGAATCCGCATGAGCTCAGGTATCGCCAACGTTGGATGGGTATCATTCAACTGAATGGCAACCTTCTCCGGGAGCATGGCAAGGCTGTCGTGTTTTTTTGCGAAACGGTAGAAAATATCCTGCACTGTAGCGGAGGAGAGGAAGTATTCCTGACGTAGGCGCAGCTCCTTCCCTTCGGCCATATGGTCTGCGGGATAGAGCACTTTTGAAATATTTTCGGTGCGCATTTTTGACTCAACCGCACCGATGTAGTTCCCCTGATTAAACGAACCCAGCTCGAAATCACGGGTTGACTTGGCACTCCAAAGCCTCATGGTATTGACGGTTTCGTTGCCGTAACCCGGTATTGGAAAATCATAGGCCAACGCCATGACATCCGTGGTATCAATCCATTTGTAACGGGTCTCTCCCCGTTCATCATGGTAGCTTTCAACCCGTCCGTGAAACTTGATCTGGTGCAGATGCTCCTGACGGTCAAATTCCCACGGGTTGCCATAGCGCAGCCAGTTATCGGGAAATTCAGCCTGCGTACCGTTGATAATCTTTTGATAAAACATTCCGTATTCATAGCGGATGCCATATCCGTAAGCCGGAAGACTCATTGTGGCCATTGAATCGAGGAAACAGGCGGCAAGTCGTCCTAACCCCCCGTTACCAAGACCGGCATCCCACTCTTGCTCTTGCAGCTCTTCAACATCAATCCCCATCTGCTTGAGGGCTGTCTGCCACTCATCCATGACTCCCAGGTTTATCAGGCTGTTGCCAAGAGTGCGTCCCATGAGAAATTCCATCGAGATATAGTACACCCGCTTTGCATCATTTATATAATAGGACTGCTGTGTATCAAGCCAGCGATCTACCAGCACATCGCGTACCGCATACGCCAACGCCAGATACAGATCCGCTTTGGTGGCAGTAAACTTATCCTTGACCAGAGTATATTGGAGATGCCGGAGAAATGAGCGCTGCAGTTCTGCTACTTTCGTAAGTTCTGATCCGGCGGTATTACAATCATCTGTGGTCATGGTAGCCATCCTTAGCGTAAGTTAGAAGCCGCATATCTGTCTTGAAACAGCAGACGACTCCGGTACTTCTTGTACCCTGATCATACGGACGAGACTGTGTCAACAGTTGGGGAACTATATAGATTTCTATTGTTTAATGCAAGGATGAGCATTCCAATTTCACATAATCTCTGTTATGGTGCCGGCATGAGCGAAAAACTGATTTGCAGCAATAAAAAAGCCTATCACGATTATTTTATCGAGGAAAAACTTGAAGCCGGTCTGGTACTGCAGGGAACTGAAGTAAAGTCACTGCGAGCCGGAAAAGCCAGCCTTAGTGACTCGTTCATGCTTGTGCGCGACGGGGAAGCGTTTCTTCACAACCTGAACATTTCACCGTATGAGTTCGGCAATCGCCAGAACCATCAACCTGACCGTAACCGCAAACTGCTCCTGCATCGCCGCGAGATTGACCGGCTCTACGGCAGGATTCGTGAAAAGGGGCTCTCGGTAATTCCGCTCAGGCTCTATTTCAAGGATGGCCTGGTAAAAGTGGAGATAGGGCTTGCAAAAGGCAAGAAGCTCTACGATAAACGTGAGGATATGAAAACAAAGGATAGTCAGCGTGAGATGTCGCAGGCTCTGAAAGCAAGAAACAGGGATTAGTCGGGCTGGATAGCTTGTAAACCGTGCATACATCTCCATGCAAAAGCATGGATTGTAAATACTCCTGGCGAGAGGTAGCAATAATGGGTATCGCAACATGTATCAGTATCAGAAGGATTCTGTCGGGGACAGCTATCGTGCTCTCATTGGCAGGCTTGACTTTTGCGGCACAAGGCAAAAGCCTTGCAACGGTTTCAATTGCAACGACTCCGGAGCAGTATGCCGTTCAACCGCTGCCGCTAACCGCAGGTCAGTGCGCACAATGCCACACCGCGCCCTTTCAAGGCTTGAAGGAGCGCGGCGGGAAACATCAGTTTGCATGTCAGAACTGCCACAACATTTTTCATGCCTATAGCCCACGAAAAAACAATTATGACTCCATCATGCCTAAATGCGAGTCATGTCACGCTGCACCACACGGTGCGAAGATTTCCGACTGTATCGCCTGTCACTCAAATCCCCACACACCTCGGAAAATTGCCGCGTCTTCTCAAATCATCACTTACTGCTACGACTGCCACGGTTCCATCCGTAAGCAGCTGGACACATATCCGAGCAAGCATACAAAGGTGGCCTGCGCAGCATGCCACACCTCACACGGATTCAAACCATCATGCTTCACCTGCCACAGCAAGCCGCATCTCGCCGGGCAGACAGTAGCACAATGTCTCCAGTGCCACCCGGTTCATCAGCCACGGAGCATCGTAATTCCAGATAAAACACCTACCAATGTCTGCAACTCCTGTCACAGTGCAATTGTGACCAAACTGACAAAGGGAACCAGCAAACATGCGTCATTAACCTGCGTAACCTGCCATAAAGGCAAACATCGCGTTATTCCGCAGTGTACCGACTGCCATGGTAAACCTCACAAGGCATCATTCCATGCGAAGGTTCCTCGCTGCCTCGACTGCCATGTTGACGTTCATGATCTGCCCATGATGAAATAGCACACAAGTGATGAAATTTGAGAAATAGATTGCAGAGAACCGCTATAACAGCTACAAGTTACACATAAATAAAAAATTAAAAATCAGATAATTTGGGGGACGTAAAGGTTTCGACGGGGAATTGAAAATCTGGGGAGCACCGGGTCGGGGCAGGTGGCCGACCTTAATAAACCTGCACGGCATTAATTGCCGACAATTATAACACTCCTATTGCACTAGCTGCTTAATAGGCGTCCCCGACTAAGATGCCGATGGTAGGAAGGGGGCGTCACTCACTATCGGATAGGGAAGCGCAACGCCCGTAGCGCAACCCGAAACTCAACGGGATCGCCGTCTGACTGCCTTGTTCGGTGCGCAGGCAGATGGTTAAATCGAGCAACGAACTAACGGTGTAGGGTCTCAGATGCTAGGTTTTTCGGACGTGGGTTCGACTCCCACCGTCTCCACCAATTAAAAGCCTGTTAAAACGGGTGGTTATACCGATATGGCCCTTGGCTTTCACCATGACTTTCACCAAAAGTCTGTGGGTCAAGGGTCATTTCGTTTCTACTGTCCAAATAATCCTTTCCAAAATATTCCAGAATCAGACGTTGGTCTTCTTCCAATCCTTTTACATATTTCCCATAAACTTCATAGATAATCCTCTTTGAAGAATGCCCCATGAGATCAACAAGTTTGTTGAGATCCTGACGAATGCATAACGACCACGCCACAAATGTATGTCTTGTTGTGTAGGGCTTTATGTGTAACAAAAGTAAGTTAATAAAATTGTTTGTCGCTACAGCGATCATTCTAACAATATTGTTACCCCATTCAACCTCAAGCTCTACTTTACCGGCCTCAATTTTTGAAAGATCAAGGATATCGTTGATCAATGTAATCAGTATTTTTCCGGAGGTGGTGAGTGATTTCACATATTTTTGCTGTTCATCATCCAGATTGGTCATTGCCAGTAGCTGCGCCATTCCAATGACACCATTCATAGGAGTACGGATTTCATGACTCATGTTGGCAAGAAATTCACTTTTGGAGCGGTTGGCTAATTCTGCAACTGTTTTGGACTGTTGCAACTCCTCTTCAACCTGTTTGCGGTCAGTGATATCTTCCATAGCCAGAAGAATAATATGTGAGCCAATTTGTTTCCGGGAAATCTCCCGGGCATTGAGCAGGATTATTTTATGACCGATATCAGGAAAATCATGTTCAACTTCATAACCATTAATTACGGTATCATTGGGGAGGATTTCCTCGACAAGTACGCGCAGCTTGGGAATATCCCACTGCCGGTTACCAACATCGTATATGAAGTTTCCGATTGTATCATCGGGCGTAACTTTGAAGGTTTTGTAAAAGCTGTGATTGGCGGTGAGAATCTTCAGATCAGAATTCAGTACGACCAGCGGTTCACGCACCGTTTCGACAATGTTCTCGGAATATTCACGGGCATCCTGAATCTCAATTTCCAACTTTTTGAGCTCACTCGCCCGTATTTCAAGCGCTGCGCACCTGGTGGTAAGTTCGGAGATTTCATGAATCAACTGCTCGTTTGTTTTTTCAAAATCTTCCATGTGGCCCCGTTTTGGAACTTTAATTAAAAAGACATGCTCCACAACGTACCAGTTACCCACCTGTGTCAACAAGAATCTCGCCGGAACAACTCAATTACAACACCCGCCGCCCCTGAATAAGGCGTACCAGCACCATAATAACTGCAATCACGAGCAGAATATGAATCAGTCCCCCCATCGTATATGACGTTACTATACCCAACAACCACAACACGATCAGAACCATACAAATTGTCCACAGCATACTATTCTCCTTCACATCTGATTTTTAACTGGCTAAAGCAAAAGCCCACCAGAGTGGGCTTTCAATGTCTGCCTATTTTTTTCCGGTGTATAACTCTGACTTGATTTCATCCATCGCGGCCAGGAGCGGCTTTAAAGAGGACTTTAAATCGACCAGATGCTGTGCCGATTTCTGGGCAACAGGAGCGATCGCTTCAATCCCGTTCGGGGTTAAATCGTTCGAAAGGTATTTCTGGATTTCCTTAAGGTCCGTCAGATACGCATGATATGAACCTTTGATGCCTGCACCAGCGATTGGAACCTGGGCATAGGCTGCGGCCAGTGTGCTGCGGCGCTGTTCGCTCAACTCACGGATTTCAGAATTGGTAAAAGCGTCTCCCTGCTTTTCCCACTCTGAAAAGTACTCTTTGCTGCGCAATTTCATTTCATCGATGCGCTTGAGAACTTTCTTCCCCTCTTTATCCAGATTTTCAAGATTATCCGAATAGGTATCAAAGGATTTCTTCACTTTTGATTGTCCCGGTACGACAACAGCGTCAAGTGATGCGGCCGTGACATCAATCTGAACCATCATTTTTCTGATCTCGCTGTCAACATCCTTAATGGAGTTGGAGGTTTTTACCGAGCGGTCCATACCGGTAGTTGCACAACCGCCCATAAAAGAGGCGGTGCCGAGGAGGAGCATGGTACAGAGGGCGATTGAATGATTTTTGAATTTCATGATATCTCCTTTTATTGCGGGTAAGTGGTTATTCCTATTGAATAGCAAGGTGCCTGCCAACCACCGTCAAAAAAGTGATCAATTACATAGTCGTTTAATTACAAATAGTTATTATCGTAACACCCATACCGGGAGACGTATCAACGTTGCGAAGCCCTCAACATACGGTGGATCTCCATCATGTTGAGGGCTGGTATGAAGGGGGTATATCATTCCGGGGGAAGCGGTGGGCTGGACTCCAGTTCCCGCTTCTGGTGGTAGATAAAGCGGACCATATAATATTCAAACGGGTAGCCGCTTTCATAGTAGCGGAAACTCTGCTGCTGCCGCGCATCAACCGCCTCCAGAGTATTTATCCCGGCGGCGATGGCAAATGCATTGTCTGATTTTCCAAACGGGTCGACTGCCGTGTAGATTCCGTATCTGATGCCGGTATCCACAGCAAGACCTCCGGCGTCGCGCAAAGACGAAGGACCATATAACGGCAGAACCAGATAGGGACCGGAGTCCGCACCCCAATAGCCGAGAGTCTTACCGAAATCCTGCTCATGCCGCGCCATGCCGAAACTGCTGGCCGGGTCAAACATGCCGCCCAGTCCCAGAGTGCTGTTCGTCACAAAACGGCCAAATGTCGTCACAGATTCCATCCCCTTCAACTGGAAGAGACTGTTGGTGAGGTTACGGATCTCACCGAGGTTGGAATAAATTCCGGTAATTCGATTTTGAACGAATGTCGGCGTGACATACTCATAGCCGCTCACTACCGGGAGAAACAGGTATTTATCGAAATAGTAGTTAAAGCGGTACATGTTACGGTTGAACCCTTCCCATGGATCCGCGACCTCGGCAAAGCGCTGTACGCGAAGCTCGCTCATGGAATGCATCGGCGGCTCTTCAGGGAGAATCACTTCACTGGTAATGGCACAGCCGTTAAAAAGGAGTGTCACCAGCAGCGCAAGAATGTTCAGTCCACTTCTACCGTTGACAACAGTCATTCTGCCCTCCCGAAAAACGCAAGCATATACGCCATATTATCGTTGTATTCAAGGTTTCCCAAATGACCGCCCCGGGGGTAAATTTTGGCGCGGTCACCGAAGATCTGCCGCAGATACTCAATCTCCGCCGGCGTCAGTATGAAGTCGTTCATGTTGGTCATCATGCCGAACTTCGGAGACGCTTTCAGGTATCCCTCGATGCTCCGGAGGCTCTGGGAATCTATGAACGCCTGTTTGGTGAGTCCCGGACGCTTCTTTTGGAAGTACGGATACAGGTACTCGTTGACATAATCGAAGAGACTCAGGTGGGCGGAAACCATAAAATAGTCGGAAAGTGAATCGCCCGGTTGTAACACCCGGTTTTTTGCCACCACGTAGCCGCTGTTGGTCATGACATCGGAGGAAAAAATAAGTCCGGCAAGATTAATGCGGTACGTAAGACCGATCAGGCCGGCGGTCTCCTCCTTGGAGAAAAGGCGGTCCGTATAGATCGCATAGAGAAAATCATCGTTAATGGCGACAAAATTGCCGTAGCGGTAAAACTCACTGAACTTCGAGAGCATCCGGTTGAAAAAGACGCCCTGTTTTTTAGCGCCACCGGGAATCTGCTTCAACAGATCTTCAATACGTGTTCCCGAATCGAAAATGCTCACCGCCGGGTTGATCAGGAGTACCTTGCGAAAATTGAATAGTTTGCGTTCCTCATCCAGTTTTGCCACAAAAGCGGCCTGGGTAGCCCCCAGGCTGTAACCGCCCAAGTAAAACGATGACACTTCGATATCACCTGCAACCTTCTGCCAAGCGACTTCCATGGCATGGTACAGATCGGCGGAATCCTCAACGAGGTCACCGGGAACGCTGCTTTGCGAGGCGGAGACAATAAAATTGGCATGGGTCGGAGATGGCAGCGTGATGACATGAAAACCAGCCTGATACAGGGATTTCATCATGGTTATGAGCTTGACCGAGCGGTCGCTGGCACCGGCGCCGGCAATCAGAAAAACCAGCGGTGCTTTTTGTTTCTGGTAGGCAAAGGTACAGCGCAACCCCTCATCATAAAAGAATATCGGCGGTTTTTTACGCTCCGGAACGATATCAAGAACGAGTTGCCGGGTGCGGATTTTTGCCGGCAGTACCGGCATAAGCGTGGCCGGAGTCCCGAGAATGGTCGCTTCATAGGAGCCGGGGATCGGATAGCCA
>JAQTXD010000137.1 GCA_028688955.1 Desulfuromonadaceae bacterium | reverse complement strand
CCACCCAGGTAACTTACAAGGGTTTTTAGACCACCGCTGGGGTCAACCATGAAAATCACCCGCCCGCCTTTTTTGACGAATGCCGTAATCATGTCCAGTTCGGCTTGCAAATAGTCTGTTTCTGGGCCTGCCACCACCAGAACGGCAGCATCGTCAGGTATTTTTTCCGCGTTAACCAACATCAGATCACGCACCTGATGATTTTCCCGCTCAATGGCTTGTTTGACATATAAATAGCCATTTTCTTCATCGCTATCGATACGCTTCTCACCGTGTCCGGTGACAAAATAGAACACCTTGACATCTTTACTGATCAACTTAAGCAGTGAATTGGTAAGTTTATTTTCAGATTCAGTACCTTCGACAATCTCTTGCTTATCGCCATACTTCAATATAGTGGTTCGATAAGCCGTAATTCCGTATTTTGCCGTTTCTATCGGATCCCTATCCGGGTCTACAAAGCGAAAGCTGAAATTGGGTGAATTATAGGAATACTCACTCAACAGGTCGGACATCGTCTGCCTCGTCCTTTGGTCGCCACGATAGAACGCGATGGCCTCAACGCCCCCTTCCAGAGACTTTATTATCTTGAGCGTATGGTCAGAGAGGGTATATCGGCTATCTTTCGTCAAATCAACACGCACCTTGTACTTGACCGACATGCCCGCAATCAGCGCGATTATCACCAGGAACACCCCACTCATGATGGCCGTATTCAATGCATACTTGGTGGAACGCTTGGTGATAAAGTCCCTGATTTCCTGAAAATAAATATAGAAAAACAGCAGTAGTAAAAGAAGGCCAACCCAAATCAGTGTCAAAGGCAAATTGCCCATCTCACCGGTTATCGCATAAGTAATTCCCCCTGCCACCAGCAGTAAAACGGACAGTAGACCCAGTGGCGCAAACAATTCTTTGGCTTTCATTATTTCCACCTCTTCGATTCTAGACTTCTAAGCGTAAGAAACAGGAATAGAACAATGAAGCAAAGGTAGTAAATGATGTCCGTCGAATCGACCACTCCCTTCGACATACTTTCTATATGCTCGTTAATCGAAAGGTAGCCAAGAAATTGACCCAACCCGGCAGACACCAGTTGGACTGAATAGCTCATAAACCAGAAGAAAAACAGCATGGCAAAAGATAACGACGCAGCGACAATCTGATTTTCCGTCAAAGAAGAAGTGAAAAGCCCCAAAGAAATGGCTGACGCTCCCAACAGGACCAGTCCCAAGTAACCCGTCCAGATTGGCACCACTTCCGGCTCGCCCAGAGTAACAAGGAGAATTGGATAGGTAGCCGTCAGCAACACCATGGTCAACATAACAGCAAGACAGGCTAGATATTTACCCAAAACCACGTCAATATCATCGACTGGGAAGGTCAGTAGTAGCTCGATCGTACCGGTCTTTTTCTCTTCGGCCAAGAGCCTCATGGTCAATAACGGCGTCATCAGCAACAAGATAATACCAATACTTCCAAAAAGCGGCCGGATCACTGTTTCATTGATATTTAACAGCTGATATTGCTTGGCCAGCATGGGATCAGACTGCGCCTGATAACTGACAATCGAGAATGTAGCTACAAGGTTATAGAAAAAATAACCCGTCATCAGCAAAAACATGATGATTACTATATAAACCGTAAATGAGCTGAAATAGGATTTCAACTCCCGATTAAGAATAAGGCTGACATTCCTGATATTCATGCCTCCTCCTTTGTAACCATCTTGATAAAGATATCTTCAAGACTAACCTCCAGGAGACGCATTTCCATAAGCTCAAATCTGTTTCTTTCAATCATGGCCTGAATGCCCTGCCTTCCCTGCTTCTCATCTTCAAGCACCACAATAAAGCCGTTGGCATCACCTGAGGCATGCTCTCTTTCAACGCCTTGAATACCATCCACACGTGAAAGTTCCTGCTCGATCATCTCTGTATCACCGTTGATGCGCAATAACATCCGCTGCGCGCTTTCGGTTGCAAGATTTTCCGGTCTGTCTTCTGCGACCACTTTACCCTTGTTGATAATGATCACCCTGCCGCAGAGGATGCTGACTTCCGGGAGAATGTGGGTGCTGAGAATAACCGTGTGCTTACCTGACAATTCCTTTATCAGACTTCTGATCTCCTTGATCTGCTTGGGATCAAGTCCTACTGTAGGTTCATCAAGAATCAAAACCTCAGGGTCGTTGACCAACGCCTGGGCAATGCCGACTCTTTGTCTGTATCCTCCGGAAATTGTGCTGATCAACTTGCTGGAAACGTCGCTGAGACCGCAATCATCCATGACTTTGGCAGCTTTTCGATTAACTTCCTTGGTGGGCGTTCCTTTGATGGCCGCCACAAAGCGAAGATAATCACTCACCTTCATATCCTCATAAAGGGGGACTCTCTGCGGAAGGTAGCCTATCCTTTTGCGCACGTTCAATGAGTCTTCGAAACAATTGTAGCCAGCCACTATAGCCTTCCCTTTTGTGGGAGGGAAAAAGCAGGTCAGAATGCGCATTACCGTGGTCTTCCCCGCCCCATTGGGCCCGAGAAAACCCAAGATTTCACCTTTTTCAACAGTGAAACTGATATTGTCAACCGCACGGAACTCGCCGTATTCCTTGGTTAAGTTTTCAACTTCGATCATTATGGGAGCTTTACTAAATAATTATTGTGATGAACACATTCGGTTTTATCTCGCGTTACTGGTTTGTTTGCGCTTCGAGTATACCGTGCGGCGCCTCTTTAAAACAGCACCGCGCAGTATACACGATGCGCTGTATTTTTGCGTTGCATAAGCGCCTTTACAAGCAACCTTAATCTGCAAGATAAATCCAGATTTTCAGGCAGGCAATCATTCTCGTAGCCTGCTATAAATATGGAAGAGTGAACTCGCTGCGCCATTGCCGCCCACATCGGCTCGAATGATATAATTCGCCGAGGGAGAAAAGACAGCTGCGAAATTGCTGAACTTCACCATAATCAAGTTGTCATGGTACAAAGGCTGACGCTTCACACAATAGCCGGGTTGGCAATCACAATTGGTGAATAGCCTGCGAAATTTAGCTTACAGAGATTCAGTCAACCACAGCGGCGTTGGCTATTTTTTATACCAAAACTCCTGAAAGGTCATTAATAACATGAACACAATGAACACTCTCAGAGTTTTCGCTTTTGCTTTCTTCCTTGCATCCTTGAATTCAGGATGTAGCAAGGGTGCAGAAAATACGCTGGGGACCAGCGGAGTCACGAAAGACCTGTCTATAGGCCGGATGAAGGTATCCATCATGCCTGAATATGACGATCCCAGTGTATTGGCAATTTATGACGGCAAATTTGAAGAAGTTACCAACTATCCCATCAAGACAAGCTTCCTCATCCCCAGGGGCTCTGTCATCAGCGATGCTTGCAGCCTTTCACATGAAGGCCAGCATTTTTGCCAGCTTTACAAAACCATTAATATGGGAAATTACGATGAGGTAAGCCTCCTGTTGCCCTATCCCAATTTTTATCTCAGTTTTCATACCCCGCAGCTCGACGTAAAACTCGAGAACAAAGAAATTGACTACCAAATCAAGGCTAATCATCCCATAAAGGCTATGGAAATTGATATTCAACAGCCTTTGCGAAGCACTGCATTCAACATATCCGCTCCTGAGAGTGTCGCCATATCCCAGAAAAACGACTCGATAAGTCTGATTAAAGGTTTTAACCATTTTACTTACAGACTGGAGGACATCGCCAAAGATCAGGAAAGTATATTCAAGATCAGTTACACCAAGAGCGACCCCAAGCCCTCAGTTGATATCAAATACACCTCCATGAAGGAGCCTCAAACTCCGGGAACATCATATGAAACCCAGAGAAACATAAAAACAGTAATTTATGCACTATTCGGAACGGGTATTTTCGGTATCCTAGTGCTGGTTACATGGTATTTTAGATCCCGGAAAAAAAAGCAGGGCAAGCTGCTATGAAGCAATTTTTCACCCGCAAGGCAGTTCTCTTTTTCTGCCTGCTTATGCCAATAACCTATGTTATATCCCCGTCCAGCGCCTTGGCACTGACTGTTAACGAAGTTGCGAAAGACCTCGCCTGCCCATGCGAATGTCCGCTAATTTTGGAGGACTGCAACATGACTTGCGGCCTCGAATGGAAGAACGAAATTGGCGAGCTTATTAATAAGGGAATGAGCAAGCAGCAAATCGAGGATTACTTCATCGGTAAGTATGGAGACGATGCACGCATTACCTCTCTTCAAAAAATTCAAGGGAAAATTTACCAATACACCAGAAGCTTCGACAAGGCAGATTGGGTTTTATTGTGGGCTGGGCTGCTTGTGTGGGTATTTTTAATGTTCTTTGGCCTCTACCTCGGCATCAAAAAACTCTTTTTCATCAAATCACAGGACGCGTGAAGGGTTTCGTCTCTGCACGCTGGAAGTGATCAATGATCTGGAAGCTATCTCATGAGTTATATCGAAATCCCGTTTGATCATCGTTTCCCCTGGTATGTCCGTCTGTTCCTCGCCAATCAGCGGCGGCGCTATGGGCGCGAGTTGGAGCCAGCGCGCTTGTGGGCGCGCTCCCCAAAGGTTTTTGTCGGCCTGTCATTACTTTATGGCGCACTGGATCGCAAATCATCGCCTATCGAACCGACTTTGCGGACCCTAATCACGGTGCTGGTCTCGCAGGTCAATTGGTGCGCATTTTGTATCGACATCAATTCCGCCACAGGCATTAAGCGTGGTTTGACTGAAGCGCATCTGGCGGCTTTGTCGGAATTCGAAGTATCTGCACTATTTAATTCACGCACCAAGGCGGCGCTGGCCTACGCCACAGCAATCACCTATACTGACCGCCGAGTGGATGCCAATCTTATGGCGCGTCTAAAAAGCCACTTCAACGATGAGGAGATCATTGAGCTCACCGCGCTGGTAGCATTCCAGAATCTCTCCAGCAAGTTCAATTCGGCCTTGGATGTTGCGGCACAGGGGTTTTGCAAAGATCCCACGCCATCAACCGCCACAAATAAAACAGACAAAACATGACCGCGCCAGCCAAGCCCCTGCTTATCAGCATTACCTTGTTTCTGATTCTTGGCGGGGTCGCCATTTTTATTGCCTTTATTTACCTGACCGGCCAAACTCCAAGTGCTGCAATCGACAGTATTCATAGGGAAGGGAAACTCTTCCTGTATAAGCACAACATGGTTGAAAAATTATCTTCCGGCGAGATCACCTACCTCTATAAAAGCACCTGCACCAGAAAATGTCATGGCAAAGA
>JAQTXD010000136.1 GCA_028688955.1 Desulfuromonadaceae bacterium | reverse complement strand
CAACGCGGCTCACCAAACATTCAAGGGGATTACGATTTTATCGTAATCCCCTTTTTGTTGTTTGTGCCGTCGCTACGGTCCATTCACGGTCCATCAAAATCTCTGGCTAATTCGAGTGCTACTCTTCGATAATATCCCGGTTCTGTTGTTGCTGGCGGCATGTCTCGGCATAAAGTCCCCCTTGTTGAATCAACTCACTTGGGGTGCCTTGTTCAGCAATAGCTCCTGATTTCAGTACGAGAATACGCTGGCAGTCGCGAAAAGCAGAAATTCTCTGGGAGACAATCAGGACGGTACGCCCGGAATAGAATCTGCCAAGTTCATTGAGGATTTCCTCCTCACGACCTGCATCTACAGACGAAAGAGGATCGTCAAGTAATAAAATCTGCGGATTACCGGCAACGGCCCGGGCAATAGCCAGTCGCTGCTTCTGGCCGCCGGAAAGAGTTACTCCGCCTTCGCCGACCGGCGTATCAAAGTTGTCTGGAAAAGATTCAACATCATCAAGAAAACCGGCCTGAGCGGCCGCATGTCTGATGCTGTTAGTTGAAATGTCACCGCTGATTCCGTAGCGTATATTGTCGGCAACAGTGCGAGAAAACAGGAATGTTTCCTGGGGGACATATCCGATCAGCCTGCGCAGGCTGGCTCTCGTTATCGTATTGATGTCTCGACCGTCTATAAACAGCATCCCTTCAGCGACCGGCAGCAGTCGCGCTATCAGCCGTAAAATTGTCGTTTTTCCGCAGCCGACTTCGCCGGTAATCCCCACCGTTTCTCCCGCCTGAATATGAAAAGAGACCCCGCTGATAACGGCTGAACCTCCATAGCTGAATCTGAGGTCGCGTGCCTCTATCCCGCTCTGCAGGGTATCGATAGGTTGAGAGTCGGGGTGATCGACAATCGTTGCTTCGGCTCCAAGTATCGCGGCCAGGCGGGACATGGCGGCTGCTCCCCGTTGTGCCAGGGTTAAAATCCAGCCCAGTACCGCTGTCGGCCAGACCAGCATCGCCAGATAGCCGCTGAAGGCCACAAAATCACCCAAGGTGATGATGTCGGCTATGACCAGCCGCCCGCCCATGAACAGGACTATCAGGGTCCCGGACCCGGTGGCAGTCGCCATAACCGGGATGATAATCCCTCTCAGTCGCGCCAGTCTCAGGTTGTGTCCGAGATAGCGCCCGGCGGTCTTGCCAAACTCTTCTTGGAAATACTCTTCCCGGCAGTAGGACTTTATCAGTCGTACTGCGGAAACCGTTTCTTCAGCCTGACTGGAAAGATGTGCCAGCTCTCCCTGGGCTTGAAGGGAACGATGGAACAGGCGATGACTGACTTTTTTGACGACCAGTACCATTAACGGGAAGGGGAGAATCGCCCAGAAGGTGAGCCAGGGATGAATGCGGGTCATCATTGTTACGGCAGCACTATAGACCAGCAGCGAATTGATGGCGCTCATTGCGCCAAAACCGGCCAACATCCTGACGTTGGTCAGGTCATTGGAAAAGCGGGAAAGGATATCGCCGCTTCGGCTGCTGGAAAAATAGCCGATATCAAGCCGGGTCAGACACCCGAACAGGTCATTGCGGATGCGATACTCTATAATGCGGGCTGCATTCAGTATCAATGTTCGGGAAAAAATACGGGTGATGCAGTGAAACAGTGCCAGGAGCGCAATAACCAGAGCGCAGGTGGATGGAGAGAAACGTGCGGCGAGCGGATGTTGTAGCGCCTCGACCGCCAGCTTCATGAACCAGGGGATCAGCAGCGCAAAGGCGTTTGTCAGCAAAAGGAAGAGCGCTCCGCCTGCATAGCGCCAGCGGAGGGCTATCAGGTATGGAACAAGCCGGCCAAGATCTTTGATGGGTACGTCCTGATTTTAACTCTTTTGGGTCTGTTGAAAATGAGTAAACATGAGTAATGATTACGAACTGTTGCGTGGTGGTGCAATCGTTTCCAGCCCGCCCGATTCAGTCCAGGTGCCGGCTACGGATACACGTTATTGCCCCTTGAGAATCCTTTCGATCTCCTCGTCAACAGTTTCCTGGGGCTGCGGCGTATGCGGCGCGCCTGCTGAGGAGGCATTTGTTCCTGTCTTTTTCCCGTACCGTGGGGCAAGCGTCCTCATGAGGTCTGCCCTCGCTTCGGCAAAGAGCCCCCGCATCACTCGATTCACATCCGCATGATTCCGGTCCTGCATGCACTGTATCGACGTTGCTCCGCAGCCATCGTACATAGCGGGAGTATTCTTCCCTGAATACATAACGTCCTTTTCCCATATCAGCCGCTTGTCAGCCCTCTGCAGGGCCTGGAGGGAAAGGGCGAATTCGTTTGGCAAAGCCCATGAAGCGGTGACGGTGGCCTTTTTCAGGGTGCCTTCAATATAGAAATCTTCATCTGAGAGTTCCGATTGGCCGTAAACGAACCGGACCGACCTGAAGTCTCCCGATGAGGCCATATCGTCGGCAAAGGCCTTCGCCCACAGATCTGGCGTGAGAGACGTTACCTGTCCGCCGATATTGGCTTTGGCGAGGTTGTAATACAAACTTTCCGGATTGAATATGCTGCCGCGCTTTGTAAAATCCTCGGTGCCATCCATGAACGGAAGAACGGCCAGGCTGATCGGCAGCTTCAGGCCCTCCGTTACCGGTACGGCTGGTTTGTAGATGAACGCCGAGTTGGTCGCACAGCCGGCCATGACGAGAACGCCTAACAGTAAAAGCAGATATCGCATTATTTTATTTTTCCCTCATGATCTGCTCTATGAGCCTATCAGCAGATTCGGAAACCGTGCTTTTGCTGGACTGTTCGTCCTTGCTGGCGGAGGAGTGCTCAAGGGTCATGACGAGGTCTTGCCTCGCCTCAAAAAATACCCCTCGCAGTATGTTGTTGTAATGAGTATGACATTGGTCGACTGCACACTGCCTGCTGAACCCACAGCCTACTCCATATCCTTTTTCCAACGATTCTTCCCGGGCGACGCTCTTTTCCCAGAACACCTTTCCCTGCGTGCCGAGCCTGGCGTTCAGTGTAACGGCAAGCGAACTCGGAACGGGACCGCCTTGGATAGACAGGTAGGCTTTCGTAATGGTTCCGGCAATAATGACCTCGTTTTCAGCCGCCTCCGTTGCATCGTATATGAACCTGACCGACCGGAAGCGACCAGAGGACTTCAGATCATCGGCAAATGATTTACCCCAGCGATCCGCCTGCATGGCGTTGAGCCTGTAGTCGAGGCCGGATTTGGACAGATTGACGTACCCTCCGCTGAAGTTTGAACCACGCATCGTGAAATCTTCAGTGCCGTCCTGCAAGGGAAGAACCGCGATCTTTACCGGCAGCTTCGGGGTGTCCACTTCAGGCGCGCCCGGTTTGTAGACGAACGACGTATTGATCGAACAGCCTGCCGTCGTTGTAAGGATCAATATCGAAATCAGGAGTCGCTTCCTCGTAAGGCCTGCCGTTTTACTCCTCGCATCAATGCCCCCTGATAATACTTTCGATCGTCTCATCCACGGATTCAGGAGCAGGCTGCGCTGGCGTGCCACCTCTTATGACATCCCGGGTGAGCGTGAAATTACGCTGCGTCCTCCATCCCGCTCTCATGACGCCCAAGGTCACGGTGGTTCCCTTCGCGCCCCGCAATCTGCCTACGGCATCCACGACGCTCATTGCCGTGGTCGGGCTCTCGTCTATGGAAATGATCGTATCTCCGGCCTGCACGCCTTCCTTCGAAGCGGGCGTCCCTTCGATGACGCTCTCGACAGACAGGCCGCTGTCTCCGGCCCGCACATGGAGGCCGATCCCGACGATACTCTCTTTCCCGGTTTCACTGGTGGAGGGGTCGGGCAAGCGCTCACCCTCTCCGCCGCGGTTCCCTGCAAAGGGCGCAATTGTCTTCACGAGGTCGGTGCGCGCCTCGGCAAACATACTCTGCATCGTCTGATTATAATCGGCGTGATGCCGGTCCACCATGCACTGCAATCCCATGCCGCATCCATCGTACATGGTGGGCGCATTCTTCCATGTCCGTGCGATCCCCTTTTCCCAGACGGGTCGGTTGTCCGCCCTTCGCAGCGCCCGGAGGGAAAGGGCGAATTGGTTCGGCTTGACCCAGGTGCCGCCCAAATAGGCCTTTTCCAGCGTACCCTCGATGAAGTACTCTTCGTCCACCAGTTCCGAAGGGCTGTAGGCGAAACGGACCGCCTGGAAACTCCCCGAGGCTGCCAGTTCGTCGGCAAAGGCTTTTGCCCATAGTTCCGGCGTCAGGGCGTTTACATGGCTGCCGATGCCGGCTTTTGCAAGGTTGTACATCAAGTTTTCCTGGTCAAACAGCTCGCTTCCACGCTTCGTGAAATTCTCCGTGCCATCCTTGAAGGGAAGAACCGCCACTTTCACCGGCAGTTTCGGGCTTTCTGCCACGGGCGCAGCCGGTTTGTAGACGAATTTTTCATTTACAGAACAACCAACCATCAAAACAAGGAGCAGTGCGGCACACGGAAATCTCAGCTTTTGCGACCGGTCTATCATCGGATAACCTCCCACCATTTTTTGAGTCTCCCCATCTCGGCTGGGCCGGGAATCCCCGCTCGCTCGCCGCGCTTTACTTCGAGCGTCTCGCCGGATGCCACTGTCACGGCGTCACCCCCCGGAGTCATGCCACGTACCTGCCCCTCCAGGACGACGATGGCGGCACTGTTTCCAGTGGCGTACACGACAAGCCGAGCTGCCCCGAAACGGAGGCTCAGCGCGGCGGTAGCAATGGCGAACTCACGGGATTTTGGAACCGACATCCCCTCAACCGGCGACTTGTACGATTCAAAATAGAGGAGCCCTTTCTCCAGGGTCAGTCTGCATTCCCCCGATGGCCGGCAATCATCGACAACCATTTTCGATTCCGGCCCAAGCCGGATTTCGCTTCCATCCCACAGGGTTAGACCGACTCCCTTTCCTTCTGTCGCGACCGTCCCGTTCTTGCGGATTGCTTTCGGTTCGGTTCCGCCGCCCCAGAGAAGCGCTTCGACCCCCACCAGCGCTTCCAGTTCGAGTTGCGCCATGATCTGCTCTAATTCTTTCTTCTGTCCAGCCGTATAGTCGGCAAATTCATTCGTGGCACTGGCGGTGCCGGTCGCAACAGAGCCTTCAAGTTTCGCCAGCGATGTGAGGAGTGCCCGTTTTTTTTCTGCCTGGCAGTACATGGAGAGGACCGGGGTCTTGCACGGGTCATTGAGCGGCACGAGAGTCCCCGCTGCAGAGCGAACCTCCGGGAGACCATGCATGCGGAACAGGG
>JAQTXD010000135.1 GCA_028688955.1 Desulfuromonadaceae bacterium | reverse complement strand
GTAAAGTGTGCGAGAACTTTAAAAGTCACTTACCAATCATATTTGACGGCGTTTTACCTAAATGGAATTATCGTGCTATCCCCCAAAACGCTTGATTGTTCATGTTAATTAATTTTCATTCCTTAATTGGATTCCGCACTTCTGGTAGCGGTAATTCGGTTTATAAATGCTTCGCACTACTTGTTTGGCAGCACTTATTAGTATGCGCGTGTCTTGGGTGCCTGTTGCCAGCTTCAATGCTGCTGAACGCTGGTATTGTGGTTCTTGTGGGTTAAACGGATTGGTTTGGATGAAAACAGTGATGCAGCTTGTCACCGACTTTTGCATTCTGAGCTTTTCGGCTGCTCGGCTGCAAAACCCGGCCAAAGCTTGAGATAATTCTTCAATGCTGGTTAATGCCCGCTTAAAGCTGCTGGAACAGATAATCTGTTGTTTGTCAGGAGCTATTTCTTCCAGTTCTAAGCAAGGAATGCCGTTCAGCACCATGATAGTTCTGGCCATGACGACACTGAATTTATCACGCATCTGCTGGACGGGTTGTTGCGCCATATCCCAAGCGGTATGGATGCCCAGTTGTGCTAGTTGCTGGGACAGCCTGGAACCTATCCCCCAAACTTCACGCACAGAAACACTGCGCATTAACCGCTCTCGGCGTTGAGGACAGGATAAATCCAAGACGCCCCCGGTTTTGTCCCATTTTTTGGCAGCGTAGTTAGCCAGTTTCGCTAAAGTCTTGGTCGGTGCCATCCCTATGCAAACCGGAATGCCAACGTCACGCTGAATGGTATGTTTGATGTGGATACCGTAGCTTACCGGGTCTTGTTGACAACTCCCGGTCAAATCCAAAAATGCCTCATCGATCGAGTAAATTTCGGTATGGGGCGAGAATGTTTCCAACAACGACATGATCCTGGATGATATATCGCCATATAACGGGAAGTTTGCGGAAAACAGATGGATGCGATGTTTTTTTACCAGGTGCGCCACTTTAAATACAGGGATTGCCATGGGTATCAAGAGGGATTTAACTTCTTTGCTCCGCGAAATCAAGCATCCATCCAGATTACTGAGTACAGCAACGGGTTTGTCCCATAAATCCGGGCGAAACAGGCGTTCACAGCTCACGTAAAAGTTATTACAGTCTACGAGGGCGATAATTGGTTGTGTCGACATTGGATTAAAGTATGTGAATAACGCGCTTGACGATGCCCCAAGCCACCCTCTCAAGGCCGCTCAAGAGAAACCGGACTAAAACCCCAAAAATGTCTTGGGGTTTAAAAATCATATTGATGGTTTGTGTGCATTTGATAGGCAATTTAAATTCCACATAATCCTTGCTACGAGCAACAATACAGCCATCATTATTGCTGAGTACGGCTACCGGCTTACCGATCAGATCAGGCCGGAAAACACGCTCACAGCTCACATAAAAGTTGTTGCAATCAACCAAGGCAATAAGCGGTTGCATTACACAGCATGAATCACGTTAGTCACCACGCCCCAGATCACCATGTCCAATTCATCGTGAATGAGGATATCGGCATAGGCCGGGTTTTCTGCCTTTAGTTGCCATTGCCCGTTATCACGTTCTAAGCCTTTAACGGTTAATTCGCCATTCAAGGCACAAATCACGATCTTACCAGGCACTGCTTCAATGGAACGATCAACGACCAGTATATCGTTAGGATGAATACCCGCACCGATCATGGATTCGCCTTGCGCACGAACAAAGAAGGTTGCCGCCGGTTTGTGTACCAGCAATTCGTTCAAGTCCAGATTCTTTTCAATGTAATCATCAGCAGGCGAAGGAAAACCTGCGGCGACTTTGCCGCTAAACAAAGGGAGTGGTAACCAGCTTGGCAGTGGTGTTGGCAATAAAACAATAGAAGCAGACAGGGACATAATGGTTAATCAGGAGTAGGGTAACGAATAAATCAAAACAAGGAATGGTTTGTTATCATGTTTTCCTTTTGTTCTCTTTTTTGGTTGCATTCTAATGTATATTTGCTAAGATGACAAAAACTTAAAGCAGATCGAGAGACAACCACTCATGAGTGTATTAACCCGGCGACAACGGGAAATTTTCAATTTTCTTCGCGACAATTACGAAAGTTTTCCTCGCCCACCTAGCCTGGATGAACTCTGTGCGGCGCTGGGCGTGACCTCGCGGGGCTCTTTGTACAAGCACATCATGGCCTTGATTAAAGCAGGTCTGGTGGAGCCTTTCACGGGCAATAAACAGGGCGGGGTTCGCCTTACTGCTCAAGCGCAGAGTGATGATGCCATTTCTGAACAGGGCTTACCCTTTGTCGGGTCAATCGCTGCCGGCAAGCCAATAGAAGCTTTGCCAACCATCGACTACATGACCGTACCCGATGCACTGAAAACCGATAAGCCCTGCTATGTGTTGCAGGTTAAAGGCGACTCTATGATCGAGGCGGGTATTTTTGATGGCGATTGGGTGGTTATTGAGCAACGTGATTATGCGAATAACGGAGAGATCGTGGTTGCCTTGATCGAAAACTCCGAAGCCACCCTGAAATATATTGAGCAAACCGCAGAGCAAGTGTTGTTGCTACCGGGCAATGCCAACATGACAGCATTGGCCTATCGTCCTGACCAAGTTGCAATCCAAGGCGTGTTAGTCGGGCAAATGCGCAGTTATCGAACACATTAAATACAATCTTGTAACGAGGAGAACGACCATGGCACAAAGAATTCACATGCACGATCAAGTCTTTAATAAAGTTGACGACATTATGAGGCATTACAAAAGAAAGCCGGTAGAGCACTTGGTGCAGCGAGTAAAGCACTTTATTAAACATGCCTTGGTTATTTGATGGGAGTGTCGGCTCATGCCGTGTGGTTGATAGGCAATGCAGAACACTCCTTTTTTATCCTTGGTTTAATCGGGAAATTAAATTGGTTATCCGGCGTTGAGAACGCTGATTTTTAACTGCCATCGCCAAGGCTTTTGGCTGGGCAATGACGACCACGAGCTGTTTGCCACGGGTGACGCCGGTATAGAGTAAATTGCGTTCCAACAGCATAAAATGTTGCATCGCCATAGGGATGACCACAGCAGGGTATTCCGAACCTTGAGCTTTGTGAATACTGGTAGCATAGGCCAAAGCGATTTCATCCAATTCATTAAACTCATAGTCCACGATACGCTCATCAAAGGTGATCTGGAGCAGGCTGTCCTCTATATCAATAGAGCTAATAATGCCAATGTCGCCATTAAAGACCTCTTTGTCGTAATTGTTGATCCGTTGGATGACTTTGTCACCGGGCGCATAGGTCGAACCATAGCGAGTAACCTTGGGCCCACTCTGCCCATTCAAGCGCGTTTGTAGCTCAATGTTGAGGGAACGGGCACCCAAGCCGCCTCGATTCATAGGTGTAAGTACCTGCACGTCATTAACCGGGTCTAGATTAAAACGTTGAGGTATCCGTTCGAGGACCACTTGCATTAACTTTGCAAAAATTTCCTCCGGTGTTTCCGCGTAAAGACAATAAAAATCACTTAGTGACAGAGAACTATCTGACTGGGGTAATTGATCTTGATTGATACGGTGCGCATTCGTGATGATTTTTGAGGTACTGGCTTGCCTGAAAATTTCAGTTAATCTGACTGTTGCAATTTGCCCCGATTCAATAATATCGGCCAGAACAGCGCCTGGACCCACAGAGGGCAACTGATCGACATCGCCGACAATCAGTAATGCCGCCGTCGAGGGGACGGCTTTTAGCAATTGATTCATGAGCACGACATCCATCATCGAGGCTTCATCAATCACCAGACAATCTAATTCCAGAGGCAATTCATCGTTACGTTTAAAGGCAAAAACAGAGGGATCAAATTCCAGCAAGCGATGAACTGTTTTGGCTTCTAATCCGGTCGATTCTGAAAGGCGCTTGGCCGCCCTTCCTGTAGGCGCACAAAGACTGATGTTGATGTGTTTGGCACTCAGGATTTTCAGGATGCTATTAACCAAGGTGGTTTTACCGACCCCTGGACCACCGGTGATGACTGCGAGTTTATGTTGTAGTACCAACTCAATAGCGGCACGTTGCGAGGTCGATAGCGTTAACCCGGTTTGGCCTTCGACCCAAGGAATAGCTTTCTGCGCATCAATTGAACCCCACGGTGGCTCACCCTGATTAAGGCGGAGTAGATGGGTTGCGCAACCGATTTCAGCGCGATGGAGCGGTGTTAAAAATATGACCTCGTCTTGATTGATGATTTCAGCAATCAAATTACCTTCAACCAGTTCGGCAGTAATGGCCGCGTCGATAATGGCTACCGGTATTGCTAATAGTTTAACCGCCATAGCACATAACGTTTGTCGATCCGCCGCACAATGGCCTTCGGTTGACCATTCCTGTAACACATGGCGGACTCCGGCCTGAGCTCGAATCAGCGAGTCCGGGGCAATACTCAATTTCTGAGCCAACGTGTCAGCGGTTTTAAAACCAATGCCATGAATATCCAATGCTAAGAGATAAGGATTTCCCTTACCTTTTTGATGGCTTCTTCGCCATAGGTTTTGTAAATACGCACAGAGCGGGATGTACCGACACCATGTGATTGTAGAAAAACCATGATTTCACGAATGATTTTTTGCTCAGACCAGGCGTTAGTGACGCGTTGTTGCCGTTTTTTGCCTATGCCTGGTAATTCCAGCAACCGTTCAGGTGATTGTTCGATCACATCAAAAACCAACTCACCGAAGGCTTTTACCAATTTTTTGGCAAAATGCGGACCAATCCCTTTGACCATCCCTGAGCCCAGATATTTTTCAATACCATCCAAGGTGGTGGGTGCCACAATTTTTAAAACTGTCGCTTTAAACTGTTGCCCATGTTGACGGTCATTGGTCCAGAAGCCCAGACATTCAACATACTCGCCAGCAGTAACACTCACGGCTGAACCGATTACTGTTATCAGCTCTCTATAATTTTTAACCTTAATGCGCAGGACACAAAAACCGGAGGACTCACTATGAAAAGTGACGCGTTCTATGGAGCCCTGTATAGTAATGAGCGGGTTATCAGCGTTGTGAGGCGGATTGGTTTGAGAATTCATCAGATACGCTGGGCTTTAATCAGCTGAACAAACTGCTAGGCTCTCAGATTTTCTATACAATCGCAAGTTTAAGGGGCGATAGATGCAGGGCAATCGCACTTAAAAACACTTGAAAATAGAATTTAGATGAGGTAATAAGTCTATCATTTTGATTTTAAATGATTGCAAAACCTACACCATCTATAATTCATCACTTTTCGAGTATTAAAGA
>JAQTXD010000004.1 GCA_028688955.1 Desulfuromonadaceae bacterium | reverse complement strand
TGCCGCACCTGCCACGTGAGGTACTGCTGCCGCCGAAGAGAAAACAGGTGCCATGCCTCCGTCACCCTGTGCTTCAATCCGGCTCCAGCGCCGAACATCCTGCGCAAATGAGCGGCTGCGCGCAACATGTGGCGCCCGAGCAAGTGTCAGGCCGATCCCGAGCAGGCATTCCTGCAGCGGGTCGAGATCATACCCGAAGACTTCCGGTGCCCACGCCCACCAGGGTGCAATGCCGGGCAAACTCTCCGCCACCACAACTGCTCCAGGCTGCAATGGTGCTTTTCCTGCAAACAAAACTTTACTGCTGCCAGGAGGAGCGGCAACGAACATCGGTATCGCTGCACATGTCGCCGCCAGATCCGGCAGTACAAACCTACTGGTAATGCTCTGCAACAGTTTTCGCGAATCGCTACTGCCGAGCATACGCACAAACCGTATGAGCGTGCTGCTGGCAGCAAGCTGTTCCAGCGCGGCGGGTGCATATTCAGGTGCTTCAAGCCAGGCGTTCAACACGGTGCTTCGTACGCCGGCTGTTTTGAACAGGGTGCGCCACCACCACTGTTCAATCACACTCCCGTTGCACCAGTCTCTGGAAAGACAGGCAAGCAACTCTGACCGATCAGAAAAGAGTACCGCCCCGGAATTAGTCGGCACTGTGCCGGAGGCAGGCCTGCAGGCAGTGCGGGCCAGGTTGGCAATAACATCATTTACACGATGCTCCCATTCCTGAGTACGGCGCTGATCGTACAGAGACAGTCTTCCCGGAAGCGGGTCCCGCATCCTGTTGATCACCAGAATTGCTGACGCCGCAAGCCCATGTGGCCGCAGGTCAATGGCTTCCAGCAGACCGGAAATGCGCTGACCGGCACTCAGCGCATCGGATGAAGTGCCTTTCACCCGTACCGTAACGGAGCCGATAACTGTTTTTGTCTCCCTAAACAAGAGTCCGCCTCCGGTAATGGTGTTCTGGTTAAAACCCCGCAGCAGATCGCTAAGGCAGTAAATTCCCCGCTTGCAGTGGGATCTCCATGGTGTCTACTTCAGCCGGTCATTGGCGGTAAATTTCGTCTTAAGAGTGACCTTGGCATTAGGCTTGATAGAGATGCGCAAATGATCCTTACTGCCGTCAACATACTCGGCACCCTGAAGTTCAGAAAGCCAGTCGATTTCACCCAATCCAGCGTGGCGCATCCCGAAGCCGTAGGAGCCGACCCGTTCGCAAACCTCGATTTTGGCCTTATTGATGTTGACGAACTTGCCGGTGCGACGACAGCCGTGTACACTGTAAACCATCTGGGATACATTGACATTCTTGTCAAGCAGCCGGGCTGCGTATTCGGTAAAGGACGCATTTTTTTCAACAGGAAAGTGCGTCATTCGGGACAAAGCCTTTCGCGGATCGAGAAGCCTGGGCTCAATTTGTTTGATTGTGCTGAGACCAACCTTCGGTATGACTGCCACATTCGGTGTGGCTGCCAAATCTGCCTTCAAGCCCACTTTCGCTAACGCCGGATTAATCCGGTTAATGGCAGTCACGTCGCTCTTCAAACTGGTTCGTGCTAATTCCGGTTCGATTCGATCTACCTGAGACATCACGAATAGCTCCACCTGATGATTGGCCCTGGCAGAGCGTTTTGCCCATCCGCGTGAGTCGATAACCGGTGCAGCATCGACACGCGACGCCGTACTGTAGTGGAAATTGTTCCAGGCACTCTTGTTGACAAATACCGTGGTCCAGTCATTCGGACCGGCAGACGGAGCGGTTGTATTAAGCTCTGCCAGTATGCAGGTTTTGCCGCCGTCGGGGAAATTTGGATTATTAAGAGGTACGGTCCATTTTGTCTGCAGGGTGCTGCTGTTCAAAATATCGACGGGGACCGACGGATTGGTGCTACCCGGATCAGCAGGGATATCGTTCCATACCTGGGACATCCCGAATGTTGCATACTTGAATTTTGCAGTAATCTGCTTCGCTGATTTGGGATTGCCTGCGGCATCGATGGAATTGTTATGCACAACAGCCTGGATGGTGTTCTGTTGACCGAGCAGCAGCTTGGTGGGCGGATTATTGGTGCTCCCGATATCCCACGACTCAATCGACACCCCGTTACAGGCTATGGATGCATCAGATGTTGCTGTCCCCCATCTGCTTACAGCCGGCGGTTCTGTGGGGCTCCCATACAGATACTCGCCGCTGTTTGCGGGTACCGGCCAGGCATACTCGTTCAGCACGCTGGTCGGCCCGGTGCCGGTTCCCTGCGTCACCAGTGTGTTGAAATAGAGGCCGAAGGTTCCCGCAGCCGGAATGCCGAAATCAGCCTTATTAAGCTGCAGTTCCACCCTCCAGGACCAGTTTGAACCGGAACCGCTGGAGGTCGTTCGAGCCCGCGTACTTGCCGGTAACATGCTGGAACTTCCAAAGGGAGGGTTTGCCGCGGCATAATAATTGATCTGCGGTGTTGGGATCTGTGCTCCGGCCGGGTTATCAGGATCCGGCCCCATGCGAACGCCACCGTTTATCAGTGGTTTGATTTCCAGAAGTTTTTTGCTGTTGGCGCCGACACCGGTGTCGAAAGCCACCACGATGGTATCAGTCGCATTGAGTGCGCTGTCATTGTTGACTTCAAATGAAAAAAACAGCTGCTGGGCGTTTTTCGATTGAGTGACCTGTACAGCAACGTCATAGACCGGTGTTCCGTTGTTAAACACGTATCGCCAGGCTCTGGTCCAGCCCAGGTCGCTGCTGACTTCACCGTCAATCACCGGATCAACGGTACCGGTATACGGTACGCTGAACCCGCCGGAATGTTTAAAACATGCCTTCCAGTTCGGCTGCCACGCTTCAGCTTCCGCAGGCAACAGCCCGGACAGACATGCAGTTAGAACGACCAGTACCAGGCTTTTTATTATTCGCAAAAGGTTCATGATGGATCTCCTTTTCATAGTGTAACTCCGGCCGTCACCGGGCTGTTCCAATCGTGCTGCGAAACGGCTTATCATGGCGCTGATCGCACTTACGAGGCGGCAATTTTCTGGTTGATATGCCCTTTGTCGCTGGCGTCGCCATCGGCCGCAATTCGTACCACCAGCTCCGTCTCAGGAGCACCGTTTTCTGCACTGATGAATACATAGAAGGTTTCCATAGTAGCTTCCAGCGGAGTGAATGACTCCGACAGCATACTCGACGTACGCCGGAAACTGGCCGTCCACCGGGCATCTGTAATCGGTACGATCACCCTTGTGTAAGGAACGCTTTGCTGACACCCTTTCGCATTGAGAGCCACCCGATACTTACCGGCACCAGCAGAAATCTTCACAACACCGTCCAGCACGGTTGGCAGCACCTGATTGGCAGGATCGGTTGCCGCGATCTCCTCAAAGCCTACAGTTACAGGTTCAGGAGTCGGCGCAGTTGCACCTATTATCAGTTCTTCGCCGGAGGAGGTTCCGGCCAGGTCAGGGTTGCGCACCGCCTTGACGGTCAGCCGTAACATGGTGCCGGTGCTTATGCCGATAAGCAGCGGGATTGTTACCCGGATCAACACTTTCACAATCGCACCATCCGGTGCCGGGGCGCTGGGAAGTTCCAGCTTCGGAGCGGCGATAACCTGGCCGGCGGCAGTGACAATTTCTGTTTTCCACCCGGCGTCCGTACTCGCCTCCAGCGTATAGCTTTCAGCCAGATTCACAATCGCCCTGACCTGGTATTCAAAGACGTAACTACTACCGGCCATGAGCTTTCCGGCAGGGCCGGCAAGCAGACTCACAAAGAGTTGTCCTTCCGGAAGTGTCGGCACGCCGGGGAGGAGGTCGAAATCCATCGTATCGGTACCATTCAGGTTGCTGACGAATACGGTAACCGAGCGACCGGACCCAACAGTGAGGTTGGGGATTTTCACGATGAGTTCTGTGTCTGCACTAATGCCGTATGAGACAGCAACCTGAACGCTGTCTATCATGACGTTGGTCCCGCCAGGTGCGTTTAACCCTTCACCGACGATGTGCAGTGTATCCCCGACACGCCTCAGACCGGCCGGCAGCAGACCGGTAATCTTCATTTTTTTTGCGGTGACACTTGATGTTTCCAATGCTGCAACACGCTTTTGCAGATCGGCAACAGCCAAAAGCACCCGGTTCATAAGGTCAGCTGTAATAAGATCGCCCGGCATCACCCGGTCCACTACCGGTGCCGGCTTTGTATCACCCTTCAATTGCTGCAGCAGCGTGTTGGCCACCTCCGGCTTGAACACCTGGCTCAGCAGCGTGTACATGTCGTTTTCGTTGATAGTTCCTGCCATTTTCAATCACCCCCTTGATGTGACATTAGACGAACGCGTAACTGCTGAAATCATACCTGGCAAGATCAAACCTTGCATTGCCGTAGTACGGCAGACTGCCACTGGTAAAGATAAGATACGGGCGCGGCGGGACCGGTTCTTTCAGCCCTTCGACATTCTCCCTGACGAGGTAGAGAAACAGGAATGTCGGGCTGTTCAGGTCGACCGGGGGATACGTCAGAGAATCACTGAAGAGATGCCCTATCCGGGCGCCTTCAAGAAAAGCCGCTTTCCGGCAGGTAATTCTTTCCAGGAATTGTACCGGGTCGAGGCCGGTTATCGATGATGTGGCGTTAAACGCTGCGGCGTTATTTTCCTGCATATACCTGATAACAGAGGCGCTGCTGACCGGGATCATCCCGGCAGCCGGCAGATAACGGAACCAACCGGTCGCCGTTAACAATGACAACTCGAACGGGGAACTGTTTTCCGCCAGCAGCTGGTTCAACTGTTCCTGAAACTGCTCAAAACGTGCCTCGGCCTCAGCCCGCCGTCGCTCGCTGAAGACCACCGGCCAGGAAGCGGAAGCCGGCTTCGATACCGTCCTGCGCCGCACCGACCACTGATCGACAAACTGTATTCCGGATGATGTCCAGTACACCAGTCCGAGCGGTACATCACAATCAGTCAAGGCAGGTATCTTTCCGCTGCGCAAGGCATCCACAACACCATAGGAACTCTGGGGAGCCTCGTTCTCCACCTTTCTGAACGGATCACGGACAAACCGGTCAAACTCTCCTGTACCAAAACAGATATGCGCCAGAAGATTACGCAACAGCGAAAGGTTCTTCGCCTTGTCCGTTCCGCTTTCGACAGCTGTTGCACAACGGACAATGTCGCTGAGCAGTTCCGCGCTGGTATTCGGCAGTGATTCCAGCTTCACCCGTACCAGCCGGAACTGCACCCCCTCCACCGCATCCCGTCTGCGGCATCCTCCCCGTGCCGAGAGGTCACCGCTGCTCACTCCGCCAGCAGGTGCCTGCCCCTCATATCCTGAAGCAGGGGTAATCACCAGAATATAGACTCCGGTGCCGGAGAGAAGATCCGTATCCGGCATCTTGCTGCAGGGGCTGAACAGTCCGGCATCTCCGTCTACAACCTCCTTTTCCCGAACCAGGCTCACATCCATATCCGCAGGAAGGTACAATGCCTGCCCCAACCTGTTGATCGCCATCCCTGCCGATACAGATACCGTTCGGCCCGCTTTCCCGACAGCCGTGGAAACGTCTCCGGTGTCTCTCACGCCAAGACCATACACCACACCGTCACCAATGGCCTGTCCGAGCTGCCGCCGCTGCAGGCGGCCGGCATGCTGCTCCCGCTGCATGTCCTCGGCGGAAAGCAGGCGGCCGTTGAAGAAATTGGTAGTGTGAATACCGCCGTCAAGGACAGGAGTAAGAAGTTCTGTTGATGCGTAGGAATTTTTCATATCTTCCTCTTATCCGGAGAATTCTCCAAAGGCACTGATTTCAACCATGAAGCCCTGCTGGTTTGGTTCACCGTTTACCAGCGCCACTTTGATAACAATACCGGTGCCGTCTTTGATAGCATTTGCTTTAAGCACCTTGCGCAGGGCGGCATCGACCGGGAGCACGACCTCGAAAACAGCCGGGATTTTACTGTCGACACTCGTCAGAGCGTTTCCTTTGACAACAAATTGTCGGAGAGGCTTATATTCTGCAAACGTCAGATGGTAAAGCCGCGGATCCGATAGTTGTGTCACCTGCAGTTTATTGTACGAGAAATAGGGGAACAGATTCGATTCTTTGCCGAAGTGGTCAAAACAGCCTGCGGCGACGATAAAAGGATCTCCGGCCGGACCCTTGTTACCAACCGGACCCTGACTCCCGTCAGGGCCTTTGTTCCCATCAGGACCTGGATTCCCGTCGGGGCCTTTATTCCCATCCGGCCCCGGATTTCCGTCCGGACCCTTGTTGCCATCAGGCCCCGGATTCCCGTCTGGCCCTTTGTTCCCGTCAGGGCCTGGATTCCCGTCGGGGCCTTTATTCCCATCCGGCCCCGGATTTCCGTCCGGACCCTTGTTGCCATCAGGCCCCGGATTCCCGTCCGGCCCTTTGTTCCCGTCAGGGCCTGGATTCCCGTCGGGGCCTTTACTCCCATCCGGCCCGGGATTTCCGTCCGGACCCTTGTTGCCATCCGGCCCCGGATTTCCGTCCGGCCCTTTGTTCCCGTCAGGGCCTGGATTCCCGTCGGGGCCTTTGTTCCCATCCGGCCCGGGATTTCCGTCCGGACCCTTGTTGCCATCCGGCCCCGGATTCCCGTCAGGTCCTTTGTCACCCGTCACATCGGAACCAGGGTGCTGGTGACCGCACAGCATCTGCTCCTGGATCATGCGGAGAGTAAGCAGGTACGGCCTGTTTTCTTCGTACACCCTGCTTTCTCCGCTGATTTTTCCGGAATCAACGGTTACCTGTAATTCGGCAAGCAGCACCCGCTCTTCAGGATCAGTTTTGCCCTCAATGCCGGGCTTGCCGGAACAGCCGCACCAATCGGCCAGAAAGTTGGGGCGGACTTTTCTGCGCAGCTCCGTCACCCAGACCCGGAAGGCGGCTCGCAGGTAAGCACAGGCGACATCTGGATGTATCAGCAGAGACGTCGGGGGCGAACCGGTGCCGAAGTCGGGGGGACAGAATTGAAGCGGCAGATCATCATGATTGAAACTCTGTACCCACTTTGCAAACGTGCCCAGTTCATCAAGCGTCGTGATGCAACCTGATGCGTCAGAAATCACGACATAACTGCCGAGACCTTTGATAAAGGCGCGCACAGCCTGTTCCTCGCATTGGCGTGGCGCATCAAAGGAGAGCTCCAGCCGGAAGTCATCCGTCACTCGTGAAGGAGCCATCAAATCCTTTTCGTCGCGGCATGGCTCTCCCGGAACGGGCCGCTCATCGGTCAGACATTCCCGGTAACGGAGGACCACGTAGAGTGTTACATCACTCGCCGGTGGTGATCCCAGGCGCTTTTCCAGCTCTTTTTTGTTTTTTTCATCTTTCAGCCAGATGTTCAAATCAGCGCACTGGTCGCGGTTGATGTGGATCATCTGCCCCTGTTGATTTACGGCAGTTCCGGACGTAACGTGCACAACGTTGCCCGGATCTATCGTAACCTTGAGTCCGTTCACCGTCCCATAGCCGAGAACGTCCCGCATCATCCATTGATCCCGCCCTGACAGGTAGGCAAATTCCTGGGTAAAATCATCAACGCCCAACACCATGCCGTACGCGTAGTTGACGTGTTTCGCCGGATCGATTGTTGCTTTGCAGTTTGTTGGATTTTCCATGAGTGGCATCCTTGTTGATAAAAGTTATTTCAGCCCGGTTTCCCCGAGTGTAAAGCGGTCCTGAAGCGGCGGTCGAAGAGAGCCGATGAGGCTTTCACCAACGTGTTGTTTCCCCAGAACCATGGCCGCCATGAATTCCGGAGCACGGCTCCCTTGATCAACAACGGTGTCATAGCCGACCCGTGCCTCACCGACCCGGAACATCGCCCAGTAAAAATTCACGGAAAAAGTGGTATGGGCCGGTTTTTCCAGTGCAATGATGCGGCGTGCCAACTGAAGGCGACGCTGGTATTCGGCGCTGTCCGCCGTTCCGGTTTTCGGCGTCGGCAACAGAACCGTAAACCGGTGTGCGGTGCGTCGCATCGGCAGCACGACACTTTCGAACTGGTACCAGTCGCGGAGCAGACTGCCGCCCGTCGGCAGAGAAGTCGGGAACAGGACAGCATCAAATGAAGGCCATTTTGTCTTGTTCTGGTTGTTGTATTCAGTAATGGTTCGATAGCGGCGTGCCAGAAAGTTCTGCCACGCGGGCAGACTATTCGCGCTGAAGGATGGGACAAATCCAAGAGTGCTCTGTGAAAATGACCGCCACAGAACTGCTTCCCCAGCTGCGACCGGCACTGTTATCGGGAACTTCGGATCGTGGCTGACTGACGTCCGGACGGCAAGAAACCCTGTATAGCGGCGGTGCAGTTCCTCCCCCGTCTGTTCGGGGGTCCAGCGCTGCACGGGTGTGACAAGAGTTGGCCCCGCTTCCAGCCCGGTCGGATCGCCGAAGACAATGCCAGGGGTACGGCGGGTCCGGAATTGCTCCACAATCCGGATCGGACTCTGCTGCATGCTTTTCAGCGACCTGTCGGTGAACATGCTTTCATCTGCACACTCGTCGAGGGCAAGCCTCAGCGCCATCTGCAAACCGCGAATCGTGCCGCGGGCGCTGAAAAAATCCATGGCATGCTGTAAGAACAACCGCTGCCGACGTTCATCCCAGGACGGGTCAAGAGAAATACCAAACCAGCCGGACAACCAGTCGAGGACTTCAACCGGTGCACACTCCGGGTCAAGGAGAATTTGAGCGGCGGCTATCCTGTCTTCCAGCGCCGTATGCATCCCCTCCAGGTTCGCAAGAAAGCGGTCGAGAAACGACGCTGACAACCGCTCTTCCTGATAATTATCCGACAGGCTGTCTCCGCGGTAGAGCGCCGGCAGATAGTGTGCAAGGTAGGAAAAACGCGGGTAATAGGCGCGCAGCGAGCGGAGACGCGGGGTTGCGGAGCCATTACCGAATACGGATATTTTCAGCTGCAGATACCGCCCTCGTGCCGACTGAAACAATGAGTCCCAGGTATCACTACCTGCCGCTGCTTGCACAAAGGGTACTTCCGAACCATTGCCGCGCCGGTAGGGAGTCGGCTCCCTCTGCCAGGCAAGGGAAGACAACTCACTCAGTTGATTCGACGCGCGGCTCCATATTGTCACCCCGGTTTCCGGCGGCAGGGAAGCATCCAGCAGCAGCCGATGCCAGACGCAGTCCGGTTCACGACCGTCAAAACGGGGGGTGATCAGCGTCGCATTTTCCTGGTAACGCGGACGATTCTGTCTCACCAGCGGGATCCAGGAGGTGCTGAAATCGTAGAATACCTGAGTGCCTGACCTGACAAGTCCCTTGCCGCCGAAGAGCCGCATCGGCAGGTAATCGCTGACCGCCCTGATGCTCAAACCTGCCGGAGTATACGTGAGTGCAAAGGCCAGAACCTGATTGCCCTCCCTATCGGCAACAAACAACTGTCCGTACGACGTAGCTTCGGGGCCGGCTTCTGCAGGTACAAACGCAAAGTCATGGCCGATCACCGTGCAGACGCAGGCACCCTCCTGTTCTGTCAGCTGTGCCTGCCCCTTTTGCTCGCCGTTCACGCTATAGCGGCTGATGCGGGAAGATTCTGCTCCCCCGCTTCTGGAGAGGATCAGCATACTTCCGTCTGGAAGCGCCTCTATGGCAATAGGATCGATGTCTGTCGCCAAAGCACCCTCAAGAAGCGGGATTCCTGTATGGGACATTTCTTTTGGCATCACGCGCCTGACTGCTCCACCCATCGGCTGAAAGAAATCTTCCTGCTCCCCACTCCGGTCAGTGCACTCAACGCTGCACACATGCAGATCACGGTCAAGCACCCACACTTTTTTGTTGTCACGGTCAAGAATAAGAACGCCGCCTCCCGATCTCGGCGCCATATCAAACGGAGAGAACGGTGCACTCCATTCGATTCTCTGCGGTGCCCCCCCGCCATACAGATCAAAGATCAGAATCCCCGCCGGCGCCACCGTACCGACAACAAGGTAGTGGTCATCTGTCACCGCCAGACCGCACAGCCTCAGCGGCGCTGCCGGGGTGGCATTCAAAACGGGCTTAAAGGCAGCTGCATCCTCCATCCGGAGACAGCCCGTGGTGTCAGACAATGGCCAAAACGGTGCCGTCAACTGTGTACCGGATGAATTGACCAGAATGGTCTGTTCCGATTCGTCGATCCAGAACCAGTTGCCGAAGCGGTCACACCCTGCTCCTCTCCGGCGTGTCAGCGTTGGCAAAGAGTCCGCAGGAGAGGAAACAAACGTAAACAGACGTGGATGCAGCAGGAGCTCATGGCGGTCGCTATCCCAGTGCAGCAGCGGTGCTGCATCAGGTGGCGATGCTGTCGCGGGGGCTGAAAACACCGGCAGGTGTCCATCCTCGCCAGTGCAGCGCGACCAGTCATCTTCACCCAGCAACATATGAAATCGGGTCCCGTTGGCGTCCATACTATCTACATTCCTCAGGTATCAGCGGGATTGGCAAAAAGGCCGGCGCCGTCCCCGTACCTTCTGTTCCCGGCTGAACAAACTCGCCTGCCTGTCCTCGCAATTGATCCAGACTCAGCGGATCGCCAACGGTTACAGACAAGCCCATAATTCTCGGCAATTCCAGACCCCTCATCTCCACCTGGTCTCCCGGTGGCTTCGACTCCTCACCGAGCAACACGTTGTTTACGAGTGAAACTCCGGGCACCCGGCTGATAACCGCCACAAGTTCCTTGGCAACAACAGGATTCCACAATGGCCATCCACCGGGATAATAGGAGAATTGAGACGCACCGGCCGCTATCTCACCTGGTCGTGCTGCAGCGGGAAGCGGCGAAAGGAACCTGACAAGTTCCTTCTTTACCGCCTCACGTACCTCTGCGCTGCTGGTACTTTTCCCGGCAATGACGTTAAACCCTGCTGAGATCCATATTTTTTTATAGGTGGGGGCTCGGAGAAACACCTCGGTTGTGACCAGACGACGTGATTCAAGGTGACTGCAGATACTCTCGATAAATGGCTTTTCAGGCAGCGGAGCATCCGGCTGTTTCGGATCGTAGGCAGGAATAACCATCAGCGTTACGGCACCCGGTGCATCCCCCGGTTCATTGCTTCCCAATTCCGGATTGAATGCGGGAATAACCTCAACCCGGCCGATATCGACTCCTGGCGTACGCATGGTGATGGTGGTGAAATCATCTGCGCTCACCAGCCTGTCCCGGTGCTGCAGAAAGCGGGCAATCTGCTTTTCACCTTCACCAACCGACTCCGCTTCCGCTCCTCCCCAGGTTGCAATCGGATTGCCGACCTTGATTCCTGGCGGGAGAACCGGGCCGCCGTTTATGGCACCGGCGTTAACATTGCCGTCGCGCCCGACGCCATAGTGGTAGGATGCGAACATCTGGGCGTTCAATGGCGGGCGCTTGCCGCGCATGCCATCGCCAAATCGTATTTCGCCGGACTCCGGGTCAAGCCGGAACACCTTATTCCGCTCGTTTTTGACGACCACCGTCCCTGGCGGGTTCCTTGGATCGGCGACCGGCACCTCGGGTCCGGCTGAGGTCAGATCGTCGATCTCCTGCCAGAGCTCCGTATCGCCGGATACGCTCAACCGCAATGTTCCCGGTATGACCGGTGTTTTTGAGAGCACGGCAGTCTGGTCAGGTTCCCCGCTTCCATCGGGAAGCCGCTCATTGGCGATTTGGGCACGCTGGAAAACAGGCACAGCATTGATGCCGACCCACAGCAGCCGTATCTTGGGCGCAGCGGGAGAACTTATCCGGATCCAGGTGACAACCCGATCACTCAGCTTTGCGTCCGGAAGTGCGGGGGGGAAATCCCCCACTCCCTGTTCAAGCGGATCAAGGTTTTTCCAGAGATCCAGTTCCGCGGGTTTTTGGGGGAGGGTGATCTGGACGACCCCCGGTTCTGTCAACACATCCGCAGAGCCCTTGGCGTCAAGCAGTTTATATTCTGCCACCCGTTGTTTTGGATCCTGGGGCAGCAGGCCCTTGTCCGGGAGCTGCGGAATCCAGTACTGCAGCAGCGACTCCGCCTCCGGATTGGCATGCCCGCCCGGCAAGATCCGCCCCTGGGCGTTATCAAGTGACGGAGCGATACCAATGTTCAATGTCTTGCCGGCAAGCTCCGTCCGCAGTGTGTCCACCGTATCCTTCGGCCGCGCAAGCAGCGCTATCCAGAGTGAGTGATCGACCGCGTCTGTCCCGAGATTAATGCCGACGTCTTTTCCCTCCAACGGCACGGTTTCATACAGTTTGAAATCAATCTCGGACGGTGGAGCCGTTCCGCGATACGAGGCATACAGCTGGCGATAATATTCTGTAAGTTCCGGTTTATTCGCCTCATAGGTACGTTTGTAATAGACCCGTGCCTCGACGGGCAGCACATCAAGGCCAAGCGTCGTACGGAACGGCACTGACCCCGCGAAAACTTCAAGACCGGCGTTGAGTGTGACGGTCTTCATGCCGCTCTGTTCGTTGGTAAAAGTAACGATTCCCCGCGCCGAAGCGGCCGGCTGGAGAGGAATGCCGAGCAGCGACAGAAATTTGAGCCGGTTACGCTCAGGGATCAGATTCGCGCGGTAGAGAAGATTTTCGGTGAGGAACGCAAACAGCTCTATCAGCGTAACACCGGGGTCGCTCTCGTTGAAGTTCGTCCATTCCGGGGTATGAACCGGTATCCTGGCCAGTGCTTCGTCAAGCAGCTTCTGATAGTTCCGGTCATCAAGTTTCGGTATTTTCAGCGGCATGAAAGACTCCTTGTTATCCGGAAAGCGAAACGGTGAGACTCACCCGTTCGAGCACCTGCGTGGCGACAAGCTTGTACGTTATCGTCGCAACGGCGGCTTCCGGGTCATTCGCATCCGGCTGTACATCGACCGATTCCACCCGAATACGCGGTTCCCATTCGAGTAGAGCCCGACTTATGGTCTCCTGGATCAGGTGCCGGGTCATTACTGTATTGGGTTCGAAGAGGAAGCGTTTAAGCCCGGCACCGAATTCCGGTAACCGCAAACGTTCCCCCGGTTCCGTCATAAGGATGATCCGGATAGCCTCACGGATGTTTGTTTCTCCCTCCGACCAGGCCATGCGACCATCCGCTCCCACATGGGGAGGAAAGGCAATCCCACGTCCGTATAATGATCCTCCGTTGGTCATAACTGCCTCCTTACGGCCCGCCGCCGGTGGGTTTCTTCGCCTTGAAACCGGGCAACGGGAAGCAGACGATGAAGTACGGTATCCAACGGAAGATGATGTCCAGCAGACTGACGATTATCATCAGGAGAATCAGGGCGCAGATAGTGATAATCGGTATCGACAGGGAGCAGATCATACCGAACTGCGTCGATCCGCTCTTGCACGGCCCGCCGTCCGGAACCGACAGATTCTTGTGGAACGGCCAGGGGAGTACCGAGAGGACCAGATCGCCAAGTGAGAGTCCTTTGGCCCGCTTTATCTGACCGCAGAGCATGTCTGAGATCATGAAGGCGGTGTTCTTGTCGAATTTGCGCAGCCCCGCCGGCGAGGTGTCGATCGGCAGCGGAATACGTATGGGGCGCGCTGGTGCATCCGGATCGAAGAATCCGGCCATCTGAAACGGCACCGTAGCCGCGCTGACTTCAGCCGGATGAAGCGGGCCGCAGTTGGGGCGCTCATAGACGCAGCGGATGACAAACCACCCCTCCCGATGGTCGAAAACCTTCTCCGCGGCAAGGGGCAGCGGCGGCGTGCGTTCAGCAGACTCGACGGGGAGCGCCCGTGCTACGAGAGCGGCAAGCAGGTCAACGTTCGCCCGCAGAGCCAGTACTGCCGGTGAAAATCCGTCATTCGTCGCCGATTCGGTCTCCACACCATCGTCAGCGCTCACCGGCCCAAGATCAGCAGGAACCTGCGGCATATCATCCAAGACAGGATCCGCCAGCGGAAAGAGAAATCCGGGCCAGTTGGGGTTTGCCGTGCTGCGACTGTATACGTCGGTAACGATATCCAGCCTCTCTTCCCATTTCGCTGCCGGATCTCCGATGGCCCGCAGCGCATCCCGCAATGATTCAGCAACATCTCCGGATGAATAGATGGTTCCGCGCGTATCGTCAGCGGTGAGCCCCTTCCTGAACAGCTCACCTGTCGTCGTTGCAAGTGCACGAAACAGGTTCCGCTCCTCCGGGCTCCCGAGATCGGCTTCGCCCTTGGCCGGGTCAAGAACAACACGCCAGAACGTACCGAGATATTTTTGCAGATACCTGGCAAAATCGATCAATACGTACCAGGAAACAACCTGGATCTGTTCACGGGCGGCTTTAATGACATCTGCAGGAACGGCACCGTCCTTACCTTCCGAATCCTTCAGAAGTTGTCGAACCGAAGCTGCCCGGCTGATAAGGCTCTTCCACGGCTCCGCCACCTGGGTCCGGAACAGCACCACCCGCGCAGTTTTTGGCCTCGGTGTGGAACCCGGATTCACCAGGTCCGCTTCGCTGCTCCGTGGTGCTCCCAGGTATGCCTCGCGTTTTCCTACCGGTATCACCCCGGCCAGGACCCGGCGTTTTCTTCCATCATCTTCCATGTAATGCGTCGGAAAGAGCGGCAACTGTTCCTCGCCGGTCATCATCCCGGGCAGCATTCCACCGGCAACTTTCGGGACCTTTTTCCACCCTGATCCGGCCGCGCTCATCACAATGGCATATTCATCCCACGTGCGCGGATCAACAGCAGGAAGATCACCGGTACCGGTTACCGGCCCGGACGGCAGCAGCCGGCGTATGACAAACCCGACCCGTTCCTGATGCCCGCTATCGATTTTATGATCCGTAAGTCCCTTTAATCCGCAGACCAGAGAAGCGGTGACAATATAAAACCGCTGGTGAGCAGGATGGTACAGCTTGAGCGGTTTTGCAGCCGGTGTACTCAGTGGTTTCCGGAATCCGGCTGAACTGAAGCGATCCTCGGACACGCGCAGACGCTTCAGACTTTGGGCGCGCTTCGACTCTTGCTCAACCGGGCTGAGCTGTGACAATGCCTTCGGTTCGGGTGCAGGTTCCTGCCAGGTTTCGGGTATCGCCGTGAAATCGTCCAGCTGAGACGGGTGACGCTCCAGCACCGCCAGAAACTGATCCATGAAGGAGTCGTCTGCAAAGCGCAGTATTCTCGGCTGCCCGAAAAGCATCTTATCAGCACCGGGATCAGTGAGCAGATCCGACCAGAGCGGGCACGGTGCGGTCCATTTTACGGCGTGTGCAGTCATGGGATCACCAGATGTTTCCTGCGCCAGGGGTGTAGGACGCGCTAATAACACTGTTGCTGATAATGGTGTCGGCCTGGACAACACCACTGAATTTCGACATGCCGGCGTCAACCGTGACCATACCGGCAGAGATTGCTACCTGACTGGCGTTTATAGTGACCTTTGCCGAAGCAGTTACGGTGATGCCGCTCGATTCAAGTTTTATCGAATTGCCGTTGCTGTCGGCGATCTCCACCGAACCGGGACCGTCCTGCATTGTTATCTTCTGACCGCCCGGCGTTTCAAGAATCAGCTTTTCCTGACCATCGCTGTCATCGAGACTTATTTTTACGCCATTGCGGGAACGGAGAACTTTCAGGTTGTTATTTCCGGCGCCATCCATGGATTCCGGCGGTGTATCACTACCGTTCCACAGACCACCAATGACGTAGGGCCGGCGCGGGTCACCCGCCTCAAAGACGATCAGCACTTCATCATTTACATCCGGTATGAACCAGCTGCCCCGATTGTTCCCGCCCATCATAGTTGCCAACCGCGCCCACGCCTCATAGCAGCTGCCGCCGCTGTCGGGAGCCCAGGGGATGGTCACCTTCACGCGCCCCTGGCTGTCCGGGTCCGCGATGTCACTGACAAGCGCCGGATACACGCCGTATAAACGCCCCCCCAATCCGTTCGGGATACGTGAGTCAATGAGTGCTTCCAATGGGTTCTGCTCCGCTATGTTCATTACACCCTTCCCAGTCCAGGACGTTCAACACAAAATTCGGTGCGCATGCCTTTCACTCCGTCAAACAGGTGTCGCACTTCAGTCACGTAATATTTCCCGTTAAAAAGCGCCCCCAGCCCCTGCAAATCCACTGAATTTCCTACCCGGAGCCTGCTATCCGTCTGTGCCGTTCCGCGGCCGACGACAAAACGACGCGCTGCCATTTTAAAGTACGCTTCCGCCTGTGCCTGAGCCTCACTGCTGTTATGCGGAACCGTATGGACGATTACTTCTTTCCGCTCGCCAAACGCCGAATGCAGGATACTCGCCCCACTCAGGTCTCCGCCCAGTTCACTACTGAGAAGCGAGTCAGAAGCCTCGTGTTTCAGGGCCGATTTTCCTGCCACGTCCCAGCCACACACCTGCAGCGCCGTGCGCTGCTGTGCCATATCGGCAAGTACGGAAAACTCCCGGAGCGTGCTGCCGTAGGTCATCTGCAGCGTTTCATTGCCGCGGCTTGAACGCGGCTCTGCCATAAGCCTCGTATCCTCCATCCACAGTTCCACGTCTATTGAGCGGGCCCGCTCACGGAGGAAGGCCAGGTCACTCAGGTTTACCTGGGCCAGCACCTTGTAACTGGGGCCGCTGATATTGACCTGAGCGGTCAGGCCATGATCGCCGGCAATCCGGTTGAACAGGTCCGTATCGCTCATATCTGAAAAGGTACGGGTGCGGCGGGTCATGCGAAGATCCTGAAACCGGTCCTCGGCGAGTACGTTTACCTGCGGCGCCGCACCCTCCGGGAAGCTCGCCTCAAGTCCGTAGATCCGGCCGTCAAAGAGAACCGAATTTCCTTTCCTGATTTTGATTCGCTTGCCAAAGTCGATGGTAGCGCGATCAAAATAAATAAAATCAACCCTGTTTCTCACCGTTCCCCAGTTGCCGAATTGCACCTCGCAACGGTAAATCCCGCTGACGTTTTCCTCAATGAGCAGCGAGAGGAGGCCGCTTGCCAGAGCAGGGCAATCCTGGCCATCGACGTTAATCATGGGACGGGCGGACTCAAAAGCACTATGTAAAGCTGAAGATGGTGACATGTTTTCAGGTCGTCCGGATGCGCGCCTCGCGCTCTGCAATTTTGAGCATCATCAACCGCAGCTCATGGGCGGTTGCCCCGAAAGAAGTCGGAGCGGCTGATGACGTGGTTTCAGTCTGATTCTGCCGTGGCACTTCAGGGATGACTTCAAAATCATTTATGACCACTGCCATGGTAACCTCCCGATTCTTGCATCGTCATTTCAGGTTCATATTGATAACCATACCGGGCGTCAGCAAACGGGGATTTTCAATATTATTTGCCGCAGCAATCGCCTGCCAGTTATCACCTTTCCCCTGACTGTCAGCCATTCCCTGCAATGTCGCGCCGGCTGAAACTGTTGCAAGCAGGCTTGTCCCGGGAGCTGAAGATCCCGGTGGATTTTTTGTTGCGCCGTTGCCGGTAAACGTCTCTATTTTCTGCTGTGACATGCTGATTGACATGCTGGCGCGTAACGGCACTCCCTCATGTGAAAAAAATTCCAGGGACTCCTCTATCGAGTCCACCAGTCCGTCAAAATGGAAAGACCCCCAGGCAAACTGTACTGCCGGTGGTATGAATGTTTTTTCTACCTCTTGCGGGGTAATGAAGTACGCAATCTCTTTAGTAAGGTCTCGAACATCAGCTGCGTATTTTTTGTTGTTTTCATTCCCCTGTGGCGCATTAACGTCAAACCAGAGCTGCAGGGAGAGTTTTGTGGTGCCCGCTCCGACGTACTGCTTGGCTGCCTTGTTGCTCTGGTCGCCTGTCCCCTTTTGTGAGTTTTCCTCTTTCTTACCGCCCTGATCAATCTGGTTTGAAAAACTCACCTTCAATGTTTCCGGGTTGAATTGCACCTCAACGTCCTTCCCGCCGTTTTTTGGCTTGAAATTCGCGTCAAGTTCAATGAACCGCGCCTTTTTTAGGCCTGAAGGGTCACCCATGACAGCTCCTCACATCGTTAGTCACATAATTGAACATGAGCCGTATTGCCGCTTGCTGCCAACTTATATGAGCACCAGAGATTCATAGGCAAGTTGCAGCTCTTCTATGGCAACAGCGCCATCCCTGGCGTTCAGTGCCGGGGCTTTGAGCTTGACCGGCACACAGCGGGAGAGCTGATAGCGCGCCCGTACGGTTGTTCCGTCAGCCGCAAACATAACCACCTCCGCATCCGCTCGAAGGTCGGGTGATGTCAGCATCCTGCTGAACCACTTCCAGAGGTCGAAGTTTGCTGTCATTCCCCGCTTCAAGGTCAGCTGACCATAACTGACCGGACCGGTAAGCCTGATCTGTCTGCCATTGTTCCCCCCCTCGCGGATCGTTTTAATCTCCATGCTCATCTCAAGGCCGTCACACTCCGAAAAAGCCGCATTACATACCTTTTGCGGACCATCCGGAAGATTGACCTCAACGGAAAAGTTGAAGGCGGTAAATGGATACCTGATGGTTTCATCTGCCGCGTTAGCCATACATCAGGCCCCTTCCGCAATCGACATGCGATCTCCGGTCTGCACAAGCCGGATGGTAAGAAATGACATCGGTTTGGAAGGGGACACCTTAAGATCAACGAAAAAACGCCCCTGCTCGACACTCTGCGGCGTGTTTAGTGAGCTGCCGGTGTCCACCTGGTACGACATGGCAGGCGTTGCCCCGCTGAACGCACCGCGCTTGAACATTTCACCGAGCATCGATTCAAAACCTCTCTGCACCATGCGCCTGAAAGAAGCGTCGTTTGGTTCAAATACGTATTCCGCACCCTTTTTGAGTGCCAGTTTGCGAATAAGTATGAGCAGTCGGCGAACGTTGAGCGGGCGGAGTTCACGGTCGTCGCTGAGGGTGTCCGCGCTGAGAGTTATAAATCCACGCGGTTCCTGACGTATCACATTGATCTGTGCTTCCTGCAAAAGCCCCTGCACATCATTCGAAATAGGCGGTGCCAACGCAACAACATTCTTGAACAGCTCGTTAGCAGGAGCAACCCAGGCACCACGTGACAGCGCCCGATGCGCCATCATGCCGCAAATGGTCCCATCAGGCGGTGCAGTGACAAACCGGCTGTGCCCCCGGTCATCCCGTGAAGTCTGCCACGGATGGTAGAGTGAAGCATAGCTGAGCTCGTTACGTCCCGTGGTGCTATAATTCCTGAGTTTCTTTACGTGTCTGAGCGAGGCAGTTTCCCGGAAATGGGCCGGCAGAGACAGCACCGCTGTCATATCGCCGCGCGCAGCACACATGGTAATCAATGCCCGGTGAATCATGAGCAGCGACCTGCTTGAATATTTTTTAACTGAATTCTGCTGCCATCGCGCCATTGATTCAAGCGGCACTGACTTCTCCGATGGCAGCCCGCTCTTTATTTCGGGCACCGGGTCGTTACCCTTTTCAGGCTGACAATCGCTAAAGTCACCATACGGCGGTGTAGCAACCGGGTGCTCCTCTACCGGAACGGGTGGCGGAGTGTGCTGCATAAACCTCCAGCCCAGATGGATGGCGTCGGGAACGGCAATCATTGTTGCCTCTTCGATTTCAAGGGCCGCATAGATACCCTTCAGTTTTCGCGGCGCAGGGCTCTGGTACCGTAAATAATCAGCCAGAGCCACCAACTGTCCGCTGTTTACATCCTTCAGGTCATGATCCAGAAAGAGGTTTGCACTGAACCCTCCGCTCCCGTCGCTGTCAATCGGATCATCAACACGGATGATCCAGCAGCGTCGGCCGCCATTGCCAAAGAAATACCGCACTGCCGGTAATAGATACCCGCTTACCGGTTCGCCCCGTTCCATGTCCCATGCAATGGGAAAATCCTCGCCAAACGTTGCAGTGAATTCCAGAACACTCTCAATCAGGCAGGGCTCATGCACATGACCCTTCGCCGCAAAACCGACAAAGACCGCCACATCCATCCGCGGCAGTGTTTCCTTTTGAGGCGCTGCTACGGTTTCAAACCGTATGCCGGCAGGCCGGTATGAGGAGTGAACAGCAGATGCCATCAGGCCATCTCCAGCCTTTCATAGGCAATAACCAGTTCTTCCATGGCAACATCGGTCCCTTTGGCGTTCAGCGGCCCACTGGTATGCTTAATGATACGCGCCCGCAGCAGCTTCCATTCCTGCACAACAGCCGTGTGGTCCTCGTTCTGCAGCTGGATCACCACTGTGCGATAGGCGGTCTGGTCGCCGTTACGAATCTGGTCGAGCCACTTGTAAAGGTTCAGGGAACCGATGACACCGCGTTTCAGGGTAACGTCCGTCGACTTGTTAAGCCCGGTTATTTTCCGGACACTGTTCTCTTTTTCATTACCGTTCCGGTACTCGGAAACCGTCACCTCCATACCGATACCGCTGACCTCCTGAAATCCGGCCTCCGGCTTGAAAATATCTTCACCGCCTCCCAGATCAACCAGGAAATTGAACTGCACATAGGGCCGTTCGCGCAATACTGCCATAGTCTCCTCCTTTCTCGTTCAGTCGTTTAATTTTTTCGGTCGGCAGTCCACTGGCCGATACGGAAGATGACAAATTCGGCCGGCCGCAACGGTGCAAGGCCTACCAGGCAGATCAGCCGACCATTGTCGAGGTCGTTCTGGGTCATGGTCGAGCGATCACACCGGACGAAAAAGGCCTTGTCCGGTTTATCCCCGAGCAGCGCCCCGGATTGCCATTCATTGAGCATGAAATCCTCGATTGTACGCCGCACATTGGCCCAGAGCATCTCCCCGTTCGGCTCAAAGACCGCCCACTGGGTTCCCTTGTCGATGGAATGTTCCAGGTAGGCAAAATAGCGCCTGAGGTTGACATATTTCCACTCCGGGTCAGAACTGACGGTCCGCGCTCCCCACAGACGGAAACCGCGCCCCTCGAAATAGCGGAAGCAGTTGATCCCTTCGGGATTCAGGACCTCCTGCTGGCTTTTATTTATGAGGGTCTCGAAACCGATGGCCAGATTAACGACTTCATTGGCCGGCGCCTTGTAGACAGCCCGGTTAGTGTCGTTACGCGCATAGATTCCCGCCACGAAGCCACTGGGTGGGAGATTGATTTCAGCTCTGGTGACCGGATCCAGTACCCGTACCCAGGGGTAATAGAGTGCAGCATAGGAAGAGTCGAGCTTTGCCCGCATATCCCGCACTTCTGCGATACTCTGACCGTCCCCGGAGTCAAGAACAGCAATCCGGTAGCGCATCCTCGTCGCATGACTGATCAGCGCGTTTACTGTAGATGCCGCATCAGCGGTGTTTTTCGCATAACCAAAAGTGGCACCGGGAGCCGCAACAATGGAGATGTCTTCAAGATCCTCAAAGACCTTGAGCCCTGTCCGTTTGTTCGTATTCGGATCGATGGTTCCTTCGTATTCCGCGGCACCCGGACGTTGACCGTCGTTGCCGCCTGTCAGGAGGAGATCAATAGACCGCTCCATGTCTGTTGAATCAAATTTGTCGAGCGCACTACGCAGTGTGGAGGTCGACGAGGATGTGTGGTTAAACAGCAATTTGAGAAATTCAATGCCATCGGTGATATGAAATGCAGTCACAACAATCGGCAAACGCCTCGCCAGGCTGATGTTTGCGGGTTCAGCAGCAAACCGGTCGAAGAGTGAATCACCTTCACTGCCGCGTTTATGTCCGGGATGCAGTGCCAGTCCTTCATACACGGCAGGAGCAAAATCGCTCTTGCCGGTCGGTATGACGGAAACGGTAAGAGTAAGGATGCGGACCTTGTCACTTCGGGTCGGATCGACGTTGTAGACCAATGAATCCAGGGTGCGCGATGACGGTGGGCTGGTAATTCCACCGGATGCATATTCGTTCTCAAAGTTCCACGATATTTTGTTGGTGATCGAGTCTGTGTACTTCCTTGCAATATAGTAATCGCCACTTTCACCACTGGCAGAAGTAGGAGGGGAGCCGGGGATATCGCTGATCCATACGACGTCACCTTCAACCAGGGAGTTCACCGATGTCGTAAATTTCGTCGGCTGCCCCGGGATCGGTTCCTGGCCGAGTATATTCTGTCCGAGACGCAGGGTCAGACGCACGCGCATGCTCCCCAGTTCGCCAGGAAAACGGGCCCTGATTCGAATGGAAGCTTCAGTTTCAGAAGGGCTTTCCGGTAGATGGACGTCAGCACAGCCGTCATCACTCGTGGAGATATCACGAAATATTCGTGATATATAAAGCCGCTTCCCGCCTTCTTCGAAAAACGCGCGAACACCATGCCACATGTAGTTGTGCATTGGCGCCAAGGGGATTCCGCTCTCATCGGTGAATTTCAGCTGGCTGCGATCGCCATACATCCGCTCAAATTCTGCCAGGCTCGTGACTATTTCAGGTTCGATACCGATTGGGCCGTAGCGTGTCGGGCCGACAAACCCTGTTGTTGTAGTGCTGACCCCCTCGATTGACTTTGATCGGAATGACGTCTCCTCCACATACACACCTGGTGCTAAATATTCCGGCATTTCAAACCTCCTTTGTTACGGTGATGTTGGTACTGATTGCAGGTATAATTCTGATTTAGTGCCCGTACGCAGCACTACTTCGTGTCCGTAGGCAAGCTCTCCATCCATGTCAAAAACAGCAGCGGTAACAAGTGGTCCGGCCGGGTCCTGAGGCCAGATGTATGCAGGGTGCTGGCGTAAGATGCTGCGAAGTTCGGGGATAGCTTCCTTTGCCAGAAGTTCTACTGAATCCGGACTGTAGGCGATGCGGATCGACAGCGGCCATTTCCGGCTGCGCAAAGAACGAGAAATGGATACAGGAGGTGATGCTGTTCCGGAATAAGCGGCATCAATCGGGGGGTAGGGAAAATAGATTGCTGCTGCACCGTCTTTGTCTGCCATGCCGAACCATTTCTTTCCGTTAACTCCAATTTCGATCAGCGCGTGTGACGCCGGTCTATCGGTGTCATAATCCTTAAGTTGGCAACGGACGACTGCCATCCCTGGCATCGGCTGTCTGGTCGGGGCTGACAACAGATAAAACAGGGGAGATCCTGAATCCGGCGGAACAGAGGGATACATTCCTTCGAAGACACTGCTACGGTAAATCCCGCCGTACGCCAACGGCAGTTCTTCATCAAAGAGGAATGCCGCCGGCAGAAAGTTCCGCTGGATATCTTTCACTTCAATAATCAGTTTCGCTCTTGTTCGGGCAGGTGGACCGGCGGGAAATTCTTCCGGATACTCAACATCGTGTAACCCCGGCAAGCCATGAAACGCATAATTCCCCGAAGTGGTTTTAAACGCCTTGAACGTCTGACTAAAGGTGGATACGGTCCGTGCAGTCACCTCCAATCCATCTGTCACCTGAACATCTCTGGCCGGATCCCAGAAACGGAAACCAACTTGGGTGACTATCGGCATTTCACTGCAGTGAACAAACATGACTGCACCACCAGAATAAGTACGTTACGAAGCGTTGTTCTTCCCGAATCTGCGTTCTGTCACCGCAGCTGCACCCGGCACCTGCAGACCGGAATCTATGCGCACGTTGCGGGCAACATAAGGGACTGAAATCTGGTATGGTTCTGTGCTTAATTTCTCCCAGATGCGAAAGAGGTCATCATTAGTCAGATCTACAATATTCACTTCAACCTCTTCATCCTGGCGAAACACTTCCGTACCGATCGAATTGAGCATGCTGGCGGTAAAAATTGGTGTGTCTTCCAGCGTCCGCATCATCCACCCGGCGATCGTATATTGCAGGGAAGGACTCCCCCACGCAGTAAGGAGCAGGTGTAAATCAACCGGTAATCTTGTTTTCTGGCGGGAACCGTCGGGATTGACACGACCGGCTGGAATGCGATTGGTAACGTTGGGATAAATGCGGTAGAGGGAAAGTGAAACACCCGAGGTAAGTGGCTTGGAATCTTCAAGTATGCCTACCCTGAAATCCAACGGATTGTTGCCGAAGAACTCTGGCCGGTAGCTTGTTTTCAGCAGACGTATGACGGAATCACAAAATGCCGTTACAGCACGATAGTCAGCCACAATCCCTCCAAAAGCCGGCTTAAACCCCACTGGCTCCTTACAATCCAGGAACAAAACTAATCGACAACAAGGCCAGAAAAAGGAGTTCAAGTACCGTACAGTCTTTATTTACGAGGAATGGCAAATAATTTACTCCGTACGTGGTCTCAATAAACGTCCTGAGAACTTTCTTATACTTTACTGTTATGCTATGTGTTGTCAAGTTAAAATTTATAAAAATAAATAGCATTATGTAACGTTGGTTTATAAATATTCATACATGCGAAACGGTAGATACAAATATTGCACACATAAACAGAAAACGGCCACCCAGGTTCATGGGGTGGCCGTTTTCATATAAAAAAATGTTGTAATGTATCTGTATGCTACGGCAGTTCGCTGCTTCCCATCAAATAGCGGTCGCATTCACGAGCAGCACCGCGCCCTTCGTTAAAAGCCCATACGACAAGACTTTGCCCACGGCGGCAATCACCGGCGGCAAAAACACCCGGAATACTGGTGCTGTATTTTTCGAACTCGGCTTTTATATTGCTGCGGGGGTCCCGTTCAAGGCCGAGCGATTCAATCAGCGCCTGCTCCGGCCCGAGGAACCCCATTGCCAACAGGACCAAACCTGCAGGACGTACTTTCTCGGTACCAGGGATCGGCTGAGGTACAAACTGCCCCTTATCGTTTTTCTGCCACGCAACTTCAACAGTGTGAACTGCTTTTACCGCGCCCTTTTCATCACCCTCAAAGCGTGTAGCGGTTGTCAGATAGATCCGCGGGTCGACGCCAAATTTGGCCGCAGCCTCTTCCTGACCATAATCGACTTTATGGGTTTTGGGCCATTCCGGCCAGGGATTATCCACAGCTCGCTGGTCGGGTGAGCGGGGCATGATTTCCAACTGAGTTACACCGGAACAGCCATGACGGAGCGACGTCCCGACACAGTCCGTGCCGGTATCACCGCCGCCGATGATAATAACGTCCTTCCCTTTGGCAGAGATAAAATCGTCACTTCCGATCAGTAGCGCCTTTGTATTGGCGGTCAAAAATTCCATTGCAAAATGAATCCCCGTGAGACTGCGCCCCTCAATCGGCAGGTCACGCGGCAGAGTAGCACCGGTCGTAACGACTACCGCGTCAAACTCGCCCCGCAGTTTTTCCGTCGGCAGCGCACTCCCCCCGACTTCAGTATTGCAGATAAAGGTAACCCCTTCCGCTTCCATCAGCTTGATTCGGCGCAACAGTACCTCACGCTTGTCGAGTTTCATATTGGGGATGCCGTACATCAGCAGTCCACCCGGCAGATCGGCTCGTTCGTAGACAGTTACGCTGTGCCCGGCCTTGTTGAGCTGAGCAGCGGCCGAGAGACCGGCAGGGCCGGATCCGACAACTGCGACTTTTTTGCCGGTGCGGGTGGCGGGAACGGCCGGAGTGATCCACCCCTCCTCAAAGCCACGTTCAATGATGCTGACTTCTATATTTTTGATCGTAACCGCCGGATCGATCATGCCCAGCGTACAGGACCCCTCGCACGGGGCCGGACAGACTCGCCCGGTAAACTCGGGAAAGTTGTTGGTCTTGAGCAGCCGGTCCAGCGCCTGATGCCACTTGTTGCGGTAAATGAGATCGTTCCACTCGGGAATCAGGTTGTTGATCGGACAGCCGCTCGCCATACCGCTGATCAGAACGCCGCTGTGGCAGAACGGCACTCCGCAATCCATACAGCGTGCACCCTGCGTACGCAGATCATCATCCGGCATATGCAGATGAAATTCATTCCAGTCGTTAAGGCGCTCCAGAGGTGCCCGGTCGGCCGGCACCTCGCGATTATATTCCATGAATCCAGTTGGTTTTCCCATAATCAATTCCTATATTGGTACGTGTCAGTAAGAGTTAGTGCCACTTATCATAAATTCAGCGCTACAGTCGATCAATGTCCGCTGTGAGAGTTTTCCTCAAATGCTGCCGCCAGGGCGTCATCACCGCTCAGACCGGCCGCCTTGGCACGTTCAAGCGCCTGCAGCACCCGCTTATAATCTGACGGCAGAACCTTGATAAACTGTGGGAGAACCGTCTGCCAATTATTCAGCATCGCTGCACCCAGTAAACTTCCGGTGCATTCGACATGTTGTTCTATCATCCCCTTAAGAAGTGATACATCGGCATCATCAAGCGGTTCGAGACCTGCCATCTCCGTGTTGCAGCGCGTCTCAAAATCACCCTGCTCATCAAAAACGTACGCGACTCCACCGCTCATGCCGGCAGCAAAATTGCGCCCGGTTCGACCGAGGACAGCGACTGTTCCACCGGTCATATATTCACAACCATGATCGCCAACACCTTCAACAACAGCATTGACACCGGAGTTACGAACGCAGAAGCGTTCACCTGCCATGCCGCGGATGTACGCCGTTCCGCTGGTAGCACCATAAAACGCCACGTTACCGGCGATGATGTTTTCTTCCGCTTTGAAGGTAGATCCTTTTGGTGGATAGACAGCAATAATACCGCCACTGAGCCCTTTACCAAGATAATCATTGGCATCACCCGAGAGTTTCAGAGTTATGCCGCGCGGTACGAATGCCCCGAAACTCTGACCCGCAGAGCCGTTAAAAATCAGGGACACGGTGCCGTCCGGCAACCCTTTGGCTCCATGACTACGGGTAATTTCATTACCGAGAATGGTCCCGGTAACGCGATCAACATTGGTTATCGTCAGCTCTGCAGACACCTTTTCTCCCCGTTCGATAGCAGGCTTGCAGAGGTCCAGCAGTTTCGTCACATCAATTGATTTTTCCAGTCCGTGGTCCTGCTGTTCTGTGTTGTAGCGCCCGACATTCAGCCCGACTTTCGGCTGGTGAAGAATATTTGAGAAATCCAGGCCCTGCGTTTTCCAGTGATCAATAGCTTTATTCGCCTCCAGCACATCGCAGCGTCCTACCATTTCGTTGAGTGTGCGGAAACCGAGCTGCGCCATAATCTCACGCAGTTCTTCAGCAACAAAACGCATAAAATTGACAACATACTCCGGCTTGCCGCTGAAGTTTTTCCGTAGTTCCGGATCCTGGGTTGCCACACCGGTCGGACAGGTGTTGCTATGGCAGACGCGCATCATAACGCATCCGAGCGTCACTAGTGGAGCGGTAGCAAAGCCGAACTCCTCCGCACCAAGCAGTGCGGCGATGGCTACATCGCGGCCGGTCTTCAGTTGGCCGTCGGCTTCAATAATGATCCGACTGCGAAGGTTGTTCAGCAGCAGTGTCTGATGTGTTTCAGCCAGGCCAAGCTCCCAGGGAAGTCCGGCATGCTTGATACTGGAGAGTGGAGATGCTCCGGTGCCGCCATCATACCCGCTGATGAGGACAACATCAGCGTGGGCCTTGGCCACACCTGCGGCAATGGTACCGACACCGACTTCCGACACCAGCTTGACGCTTACCCGGGCACGGCGGTTGGCATTTTTCAGATCATGGATCAGTTCTGCCAAATCCTCGATTGAGTAGATATCATGGTGGGGCGGAGGCGAGACCAGTCCGACGCCCGGTGTTGTATGCCTGGTTTTAGCAATCCACGGGTACACCTTGTGACCGGGCAGCTCGCCCCCCTCACCAGGCTTGGCGCCCTGTGCCATCTTGATCTGCAGCTCACCGGCGTTGGTCAGATAGTCACTGGTGACACCGAAACGGCCTGAAGCGACCTGCTTGATAGCACTGTTCTTTGAGTCACCCAGTTCATTGGTCCAGGTAAAACGCTCCGGATCCTCGCCCCCTTCACCGGTATTTGATCTGCCGCCGATGCGGTTCATGGCGATTGCAAGAGCCTCATGTGCCTCCTTGCTGATTGATCCATAGGACATTGCACCCGTTTTGAAACGTTTCATGATCGCTTCCACCGGTTCGACTTCGTCGAGCGGTACAGACGGCATATTATCCTTGAAATTGAGCAGGCCACGCAGGGTATAGTGCCGTGTATTCTGGTCATCAATCAATGAAGAGAATACCTTGAACTCGCGATAATCGCCTGTACGGGTTGCTTTCTGGAGCGAGGTGATAGTCAGTGGATTGTACTGATGTTCCTCACCATCTTTACGCCATTGGTAGACGCCGCCCGGTGCAAGTGCCGCTTCAGGGGCAACCCTCTCCGGATAAGCCCGGGCATGACGCTCCATTAACTCGCGGGCTATTCCGTCAATGTCGGTTCCCCCGATGCGCGATGGCGTCAGGGTGAAATACCGGTCGATGACAGAATTATGCAATCCGACCGCTTCAAAAATCTGTGCACCGCGGTAACTCTGCACTGTGGAAATTCCCATCTTGGCCATGGTTTTGACGACACCCTTGATGGAAGCCTTGATATAATTTTTTACCGCTTTTTTGTGATCGAGGCCGGGCAGCATACCCTGCAGAATCATGTCATCCAGGGATTCAAAGGCAAGATACGGGTTGATGGCATTCACCCCATACCCGAGCAGCACGGCAAAATGGTGCACTTCACGCGGTTCGCCCGATTCAAGTATCAATGAAAGGGTGGTGCGGGTACCACTGGTAACCAGATGCTGGTGCAGGCCGGAAAGTGCGAGCAGTGCCGGAATGGCGGCATTGTTTTTATCTACGCCGCGGTCGGAGAGTATCAGGATGTTGCATCCCGTCTCTACGGCCACATCCGCTGCAGCAAAAAGCGACTCCAATCCCTTCTCCATGGCACTAATGCCGCGGGCAGCAGGGAAGAGCAGCGACAGCGTCGCCGATTTGAATCCCGGGCGGTCAATCTGACGCAGTTTTTCCAGTTCCTGATTGCACAGCAACGGGTTTTGCAGTTTGATTCTCTGTGCATTCACTGCTGACGGCTCCAGCAGTCTTCCTTCCGAACCTATCAATGTCACCGTTGAGGTAACTATTTCTTCTCGAATCGGGTCGATGGGAGGATTTGTTACCTGGGCAAACAACTGCTTGAAATAATTGTACAGCAGCTGGTTTTTATCAGAGAGCACTGCCAGCGGAGTATCAGTGCCCATAGAGCCAAGCGGCTGAATGCCGTCTGCTGCCATAGGTCCAAGTACAACGCGCTGGTCCTCATAGGTGTAGCCAAAGGCCTGCTGCCGCTGAATCAGGGTGCTCTGGTCGGGAAGAGGCATGTCTGTTGCGTAGGGCAAATCTTCGAGCATCACATAATTCTCTTCCAACCATTGAGCGTACGGGTTGGCTGATGCCAGTTCCCCTTTGATCTCCTCGTCGGGAACAATGCGCCCCTGCTCCGTATCTACCAGGAACATCTGTCCCGGCTGGAGACGTCCCTTGCTGATGATACGTTCGGGTTCAATCTGCAGCACTCCGGCTTCGGAAGCCATGACGACCAGATCATCATTGGTAATGTAGTATCGTGAAGGACGCAGTCCGTTGCGGTCAAGAACCGCACCGATACAGCGGCCATCGGTAAAGGCGATTGCCGCCGGACCGTCCCACGGTGCCATAAGGCATGAATGATATTCGTAGAATGCTCTCTTTTCCTCGCTCATGCCGGTATGATTTTCCCACGGCTCCGGCACCATCATCATAACGGCATGGGGGAGCGAACGACCGCTCATGACCAGCAGTTCCAGGCAGTTATCAAACATTCCCGAATCAGACCCGCTGGTATTGATGACCGGCAATATTTTTTTGATATCCTCACCGAACAGCCCGCTCGTTAAAAGGTGCTGGCGGGAATTCATCCAGTTGACATTGCCGCGCAGCGTGTTTATCTCGCCGTTGTGGGCAAGGAAATGGTAGGGGTGGGCACGGTCCCAGCTGGGAAACGTGTTCGTGGAAAAACGTGAATGCACCAGAGCAATGGCGCTCTCCATTGCGGGATCACGCAGCTCGGGAAAATACTGGTCAACCTGCACCGGCATGAGCATGCCTTTGTAAATTATGGTTCTGGTGGAGAGACTGCAGACATACCAATGCTCATCAACTTCCGCACGGCGAATCTCATTGATTGCCCGCTGGTTAATGATATAGAGTTTACGATTAAAAGCCTGCTCGTCGGCACAGCTTTCCGGGCGCTTGAGAAACAGCTGCCGCACCATCGGCTCTCCTTCCCAGGCGGTGTGACCGAGAGATGAGTTGTCAGTCGGCACATTGCGCCAGCCGAGAAGCTCCACCCCCTCCTCAGCCAGAATTTTTTCCAGGATATGGCGCGCACTGTTACGCTCAGTCGCTTTTGGTGAGGTGAAGATCATGCCGACACCGTAATCAAACGGTTCGGGCAGTATAATACCCAGTGGTGCGCAGACCGAGCGGAGAAATCTGTCCGGCATCTGTATCAGGATACCGGCACCGTCCCCGGTATTTGCTTCGCAGCCGCAGGCACCGCGGTGATCAAGGTTGACAAGAATTTCAAGCGCCTGGCTGACGATCTCATGGGACTTTGCGCCCTTGATATTGGCAACAAAGCCAACACCGCACGCATCGTGCTCAAACCTGGGATCGTAGAGGCCCTGCTTTACTGGTGGTCGGGTGGTTTTCATGGAGGCAACCTTTGTACTAAGTATTCTTTTGCATATAGTAGTCGCACATACGTGCGGGCATTTCCTGCTAGCAGGGAGCGTGCCATAGCTGCTGTTTTTACTAAAAATCATATGAACATGACTATTTTCCGGCTACTTTAACGTTTCGAGCACCAGGTAACATGCAAACCTGACAACTGTCGGCAGACGCTACCGTGTTCAAAAAATACACAGTTGTGTAATATGCAAACTCACTCTATTCTCTCACAAAAAAGTAACGGTTTATATCAGGGCAGACCACCGCATCCTGACAAAAAGTCCATACCCTCGCCACACCGCCCATATAATACTCAACCGCCCCGATTAATGCATAATTTTAAAGCATTTAAAAATATCTATGCACTATATTTATGCATTAAATGTCAATTTGCTTTGTATGGTGCCTATGTTTTGTGCTATTACTGCCTAAAATTACATCTGGAGGATTCAGTGGCACAGATTGACGAAAAGATTGAAACGATGTACCAGGAAGTTCTAAAGCGTAATCCCGGCGAAACTGAATTCCATCAGGCTGTTCTTGAAGTACTGGAGTGCCTTGGACCGGTCGTGGCCAAACACCCGGAATACCTTGAACGAAGAATCATCGAGCGCATTTGTGAACCGGAGCGGCAGATAATTTTCCGGGTACCGTGGCAGGATGACAAGGGCAAAGTTACCATTAACCGCGGCTTTCGTGTTGAGTTCAGCAGTGCACTGGGACCCTACAAGGGTGGTCTGCGCTTTCACCCATCGGTTTATCTCGGCATCATCAAATTCCTCGGTTTTGAGCAGATTTTCAAAAACTCCCTGACCGGCCTGCCGATCGGCGGCGGTAAAGGCGGCTCCGATTTCGACCCTAAAGGCAAGTCTGACGATGAAGTAATGCGTTTCTGCCAGAGCTTCATGACGGAACTGTATCGCCATCTGGGGGAGCACACTGATGTCCCCGCTGGCGATATCGGCGTTGGCGGACGCGAGATCGGCTATATGTTCGGCCAGTACAAACGCATTACCAACCGCTATGAGCCCGGCGTTCTGACCGGCAAAGGCCTCACCTGGGGCGGTTCACTGGTACGTACCGAAGCGACGGGATATGGCGCTACATATTTTGTCAATGAGATGCTGAAAGCCCGAAAGGATTCTTTTGAAGGGAAAACGTGCCTGGTTTCTGGTTCCGGCAATGTTGCCATCTACACCATCGAGAAGATTCACCAACTCGGGGGAAAATGCGTAGCCTGCTCCGACTCTAATGGCGTTGTGTATGACGAAAAAGGGCTCGATCTCGACGTGATCAAGCAACTTAAAGAAGTTGAGCGCCGTCGTATTGAAGATTATATCCAGACCCACGCACATGCCAAGTACATTGCCAAAGGTAATATTTGGGATATCCCGTGTCAGGTCGCCATGCCTTCGGCAACACAGAACGAGATCAACGGCAAAGATGCCGCGACCCTGGTTAAAAACGGCTGCATTGCGGTTGGTGAGGGCGCCAATATGCCAACCACACCAGAAGGTGTCAAAGTGTTTCTTGATGCCAAAATTGCCTATGGTCCCGGCAAGGCAGCCAATGCCGGAGGTGTCGCGACGTCAGCACTTGAAATGCAGCAGAATGCCGGGCGTGATTCCTGGACATTCGAATATACAGAAAAAAAACTGGAAGATATCATGATCAACATTCACCGCAACTGTTTTGATACGGCTGAAGAATATGGCTCACCAGGCAACTATGTACTCGGCGCAAACATCTGCGGCTTTATCAAGGTTGCTAATGCAATGGTAGCCCATGGCCTGATCTGATCCACTTCAGGGTCTGACATGCAAATAAAGCCCGGCAGAGCGCCGGGCTTTATTTGTCTGGATTCGTATGACGTTCCATTACATCGAGTCAAGACTTGTGCTGAAACTGGTTGACAATTCCATGCAGCTCCTGGGCAAGGTCGGCAAGACGGCCGGCTGCAGCTGCGGTCATCTGAGAACTGGCGGCAGTTTCCTGTACGATGTCTGTGATCTGTTGCATATTCCCGCTGATTTCATTTGTCGTTGCGGTCTGTTCTTCGGCCGCTGTGGCAATCTGATGGATTTGTCCGGTTACTTCATTCACCTGGGCCAGAATTTCCTCAAGTGCCCTGCCGGAACTGGATGCGTCTGCAGTACCGCGGTCAACCTCATGCACTCCCTCCTCCATAACTAAGACAGCGCTGCGGGTTTCAGCCTGGATGGCCTGTATCATACCACTTATTTCCTTGGTTGCCCGCGTGGTCCGTTCTGCCAGTGCACGCACTTCATCCGCCACTACTGCAAAACCTCTCCCCTGTTCACCGGCACGGGCCGCCTCAATGGCAGCGTTAAGCGCCAGCAGATTGGTCTGATCGGCGATATCTTCTATTGTACCGATAATGGCACCAATCTGGTCAGACCGTTCTCCGAGACGTTCAACAGTACGGGTACTTTCCTGGACCTTGACGGCAATACGCGACATACCACTGACAGTATTCTGCACAATGTCGGTTCCGGACGTCGCAGTGCTGCAGGCACGGTTGGCACTTTCCACTGCCATACCGCAATTTCTGGCAATATCATTCGAAGTCGCAGCCATTTCCTCACCCGCCGTTGCAACTGTTGCTGCCTGTGCGGCTACGTTTTCTGAGCCGGTCGCAATCTGCTCGGCGCTGGTCCGTAATTCAGCAGCGGCTGCCGTAAGTGAATCGGAACAGGAACTGATTCGCTGCATTGCTGATTGAAGCGTATCAGCAATCTGATTGAAACTGCCGGCGATGACCCCCAATTCATCCTGCGATGAAACCGCTGCCCTGGCAACAAGATTCCCTGAGGCAAGCTGCAGTGCGGTTTCCTTGAGAATCGTAGTCGAACGCCCGATTGACGAGACTATAATGAGAGCCGAAGAGAGACCGACAATAAAGGCAATGACGATGGAGCCAATGATGGTTGCCGTATAGAGCGAAAAGCGTTTTTGACTGGAGCCGTTCAGCTCTTCTGCTAGAGAGACTTCATGCAGCATCAACGCCTCCATAGCCCTGTTGGCTTTCTGGATGGTGGGGTTAATCACATCAAACGTAATACGGTAGGCTTCGTGAAAATCACCTGACGAGGCCGCAGCCATCGCAGGTTCAATACCATCCTTGAAATATTTTATTCTCTCCATGTGAAAACTGTCAGCAAGTTGCCGGGATTTTTGATCAGTCAATCGGGCGGAATATTCACTCCATAATTGATCTATTTCAGCCATATATTTTTTTGCAAGATCCGTATGCTGGGATGTCGAATGGTCGTGCAGGGCGCTGAACTCGCTGCTTGTGTCATGTTGGAGGGCAAGGAGCATCTGAATCCGGTTTGCCCGCATAAGTCCGTCAATTTTCGAAAGAATGGCACCATTTTTCATGTTGACCTGAAATACTTTCCTGAGCTGCTGATTACTTTGCCAGAATCCGAACAGCCCCATGACTCCGACAGCTATCATCAATATGAGCAGTAGCGAGGTAATTCCTATCAGTTTCATTTTTATACTTGCGTTCATCCGGACCTCCCGATGAGAATTAAATATGGATCATAACTATAGGTACGCTGTCTTCGTAATATACCATTCATAAACTGATTTACAAACCGGCGGCTCCATCATTCAAGACTATTTTATGTAAAAAGCCGCCATTCCTTTACACTTGACGCTGGAGGACCGACGGGCTACAACATCCCGATGAACCTACTTTCCAATCTCAACCCCCCCCAGAAGGAAGCCGTACTGCATGGCGAAGGACCACTGCTGATTCTTGCCGGCGCCGGCTCCGGCAAGACCCGCGTTATCACCAACCGCATCGCCTGGCTGATCTGTGAACGGGGCGTCCGCCCGTGGAACATTATGGCAGTGACCTTTACCAATAAGGCTGCGCGGGAGATGGCCGAGCGAGTCGGCAAACTTATGGGAGGTGGAGAGCTGCCACTCATATCGACCTTCCATGCCGCCTGCAGCCGTATCCTGCGCCGCGACATTCACCACCTCGGCTTCCTATCGTCTTTTGCCATTTATGACGACCGCGATAGCGACCGCTTGCTGAAAGATGTCATCGCTGAAATGAATCTGGATGAAAGGCGCTTTACCGCCAAGACGGTTTCCGGGAGGATTGACGACTTCAAAAACCGTGGCCTCTTTCCGGAGGATATCGGCTCCATAGCGCCTGGCGATGTCTACAACAAGAAAGTCGTCGAGATTTACAGCGTCTATCAGGAGCGCCTCAAAAAATGCAACGCCCTTGATTTCGGCGACATGATTATCCAGACAGTGCGCCTTCTGACATATTTCCCTGAGGTTTGTTCCTACTACCGGGAGCGATTCCAGTGGCTGCTGGTGGATGAATATCAGGACACCAACCCGGTGCAGTACAACCTGATCCGTCTGTTGGCGGGGGAACGCAAAAATCTCTGTGTAGTTGGAGACGACGATCAGTCGATATATTCCTGGCGCGGGGCCGACATCCGCAACATCCTTGAATTCGAGAAAGATTTCCCCGGCGTTAAAATCATTCGTCTGGAACAGAACTACCGATCCACGGCAACAATCCTGGCGGCAGCGGGTGAAGTCGTCAAGCAGAACTTCGGGCGGAAGGGAAAGACACTCTGGACAGAAAATCCGACTGGCGAAAAGATCCGCTACGAGCGGGTCGAATCCGACCGGGACGAAGCACGCTTTGTCAGCCGCGAGATCTCCCGTCTGCGCTGCAGCAGCGTCCTGCTTGAAGAGATGGCGGTATTTTACCGCACCAATGCCCAGTCGCGCCTGATTGAGGAGGCGCTGGTCGGAAATGCGCTTCCCTACCATATTGTCGGCGGCGTCCGCTTCTATTCCCGGATGGAGGTCAAGGATATCCTCGCCTACCTGCGGGTGCTGGACAACCCGGCGGATGAGGTATCGCTGAAGCGCATCATTAACGTCCCGCCCCGAGGCATCGGCACGACGACGGTAGACAGGATTTCATTGCAGGCGGCCCAACAAGGCGGCACTTTTTTCGCCGCCCTGCAGGACGCAACCAGGGATGGTCTGTTGAGCGCGTCACCCCGGAGCAAGGTCACCGCATTTGCTGCCCTGCTGGAGGATTTCCGCCAAACCGCCTCTCGCGAAAGCCTGGCTGGGCTGGCACGGCTGATCATGCAACGGAGCGGCTATCTTGATCGCCTGAAGAACAGTCGCGACGAAGACGATGCCGAACGGCTTGAAAACCTTGAACAGCTGCTTGCAGCGATTGAGGAATTCAGCGAAAAAAACCCCGACGCGGGATTATCGGAATTTCTGGAGCAGGTATCACTGGTTTCCGATCTGGAGCAGGGCGAGGCCGGACAACCGTCGGTCACGCTCATGACACTGCACGCCGCCAAGGGACTCGAGTTCAAAGCGGTATTCATAATCGGCATGGAGGAGCGCCTATTTCCCCACGCCCGTTCCCTGGACGATCTGGATGGCATGGAAGAGGAACGCCGCCTCTGCTACGTCGGCATGACCCGTGCCCGCGAACGCCTCTACCTCCTCAATGCCCGCCGGAGATACCTGTTCGGCCAGGAGCAGTGCAACCCGCCGTCGCGTTTTCTGAAGGATATACCCCCGGCATTACTGGATGACAGTGGCGATTCGTCCACAGGCTCCGGTCACGCGCCGTTTGCCATACCCTATCCCTCCGCCGCCGATCGGTGTCAGTTCGGCACTGCAGGGCGTATGCGGAATGAAAGTGCGGCTCCATCCTGCCCGGAAACGGTCGTTCCCGACCATAACCTTGCCGCCATTGCCGGAGCTTTTATTGACGAGATTGAAACAATCCCGGAGCCAGCTGACGAGGGGAATGGCGTCTACATCGGCATGAAAGTGCGCCACGGAAAGTTTGGAGTCGGCGTCGTGCGAAAAATTGAGGGAGAGGATGAGGGGCAGAAGGTGATCGTCTGGTTTAACTCGGTCGGGCCCAAAAAACTTATGCTCCGGTTTGCCGGACTGGAACGGGCGTAATAACACTGCCGATCGCAAAAACTCCTGCATTCCCGCCAGCGCTATTCCACCTGCTCCCTTAGCAACGTTTCAAATGCCTCAAGTGACAACGGGCGGTGGAAATAGTACCCCTGAATTTCGCCGCATCCCTGTTTCTGGAGAAATTCCAGCTGCTCTCGTGTTTCGACCCCTTCGGCAATATTCCTGATGCCGAGCTTTTGTGACATGGCGATGATCGCCTCCACGATCGCCTGATCCTGAAAATTCGTACTGATCTCATCAACAAATGATTTGTCTATTTTGATATGATCAATGGGCAGGGTTTTAATATAGCCCAGTGACGAATAGCCGGTGCCAAAGTCATCAATGGCGATAGTAACTCCCCAATCCCGCATTCCGAATATATCCGGGATGCTGCCGTCAAAGTTGGTAACCAGGCAGCTTTCGGTCAGCTCGATCTCAAGCTGGGCGGCATTGGCGCCTGTTTCCAGCAAGACCGAACGCACAACCTCCGGAAAATTCTGTTGTTCAATCTGCCGGCTGGAAACGTTGACGCAAAACCTGATCAGAGGGAGGCCTGCATCACTCCAGGTTTTCATGGTACTGCACACCGTCCGCAGCACCCATTCGCCCAAAGGAAGAATCAGGCCTGTTTCCTCGGCCAGAAAGATGAAATCATTGGGCGGAATTCTGCCATGGACGGGATGCTGCCAGCGGACGAGCGCCTCAGCTGCTGCTACGGTTCCCGTTACTGCACAGATGATCGGCTGAAGCTCGATGAAAAATTCCCCCCGCTCCAGAGCGTGGCGCAACCCCGTCTCTTTCTCCATGCGCATGATCGCTTTCTGGTTCATGGCCGGGGAAAAGAAACTATATGCATTACGGCCTGACTCCTTGGACGAGTACATCGCCATATCTGCATGTTTGATGAGGTTTTCGGCTGTAACTCCATCCTCCGGATATAACGCAATGCCAATGCTGGCAGAAACATGCAGTTCATTTCCCTTGATGTCAAAAGGGGTCTGAATCGAGTCGATCAGTTTCTGGGCTATGGAGGTTACATTCATCTGCTCACCGAGTTTCGTTATGACAACGACAAACTCATCACCACCGAGGCGGGCCAGGGTATCGCTGATGCGGAGGTGCTGACCGAGGCGCTGGGCGACCTCAATCAGCAGGAGGTCACCGACCGAATGTCCCAGGGTATCATTAATATTTTTGAAGCGGTCCAGATCGATAAAAAGCACCGCCAGACCGGCCTCATCCCGGTCTGCAAGGGCTAAGGCCTGATTGATGCGGTCAAGAAACAGGGCCCGGTTGGGAAGCCCGGTCAAGGTGTCAAAGTACGCCATCTTTTGAATCTGCTGTTCCGATTTCCTGCTTTCGGTGACGTCTTCGAGCAACGTTGCAATCAGTCCCTGGTCGGGAGAAAAAGCCTGAACGTTGTAAAAATTTCCGGTGCCGGGCAACTCCAGTTCAAACGAAATGGTCTCACCCATGCCAAGAATCAACAGGTGCTCGGAGACATATTCCCGGAACGTTTCTCCAAACAACTCGAAACTGTTGCTGCCTACAATCCCGAGCCTTTCATGAAACATGGACTTAAAACTCGGATTGATGTCAACCACCGTAATAGTGGCAATACTCCCTCTATCGTCCAGCACTATGTGGTGCAGCGCCATACCTTCATTCATGGCTTCATAGAGGGAACGATATTTCTTTTCGCTCTCCCGCAGCGTCTGAAATGCTTTTTTAACGACACGAAGTGGTAATGCCCGGAAAAAGAAGAACATGAGAGCCGAGCAGATGATCGAGCCTGCAGTGATTATTGCCGTTCTTTGCAGCAGCGGCCGGAGCGAACGGGCTACCGTAACGCGGCCGATTACTGCGCCTGCATCGTGGATTTCCCGAGCATATTCGGTTACCGGCGGGGAGAGGTGGATGCTGTTTGTCGCGATAAGTTCACCCGAGAGACCAGTAATCTGCACGACCTGCTGAACCTCATCCATCGCCCGCCGCTCAAGCAGTTCAGAAAGTCTGACCTCTTCAAATCTCCACATTTTCGGATTGGAAAGAATGATGCCGTTTACCGCACTTACCGTAAGTTCAGTCTGGGAGATAAGTGAGCTCTTCAGGCTTTGGTGAGAAACAAAAAAAAAGGCTGCCGGAACCACCACGGCAATCAGAGAGGAGAGACCCCAGGCAAGAATGAGAATCAGCTTTTCAATGGGACTGTTTGCCGGGTTCATTTAAGAGCCGCTGCTCCGGAAGTCACGAGAACGCCGTTCCTGGCGGCAATAGCCCGCCCTTGCGCTGAGTGCATGAAGTGTATCAGTCTATTGGCAGCAGCGGGTGTTTTTGCGGTGGTCACAATGCTGATTTCTTTCGAAAGCTGGTAGGTACCGTCGGCGAGAGTCCGGGGATTTGCAGTTACACCATTCAACGAAAATGAGGTAACCGGAATTTTTTCGACAATGATGCTGGTCATTCCGGTTGCCCCAAGCCCTCCGGGAGTTTTCGAGACGGCGGAAAACGCCTCCGGGTCGGTAACCGCCACGATCATGCCGGGACGGGACCTGACCGTAGTCATGGCCTGTGCCATTCCCGGGGAAAGAGAGGCGATTATTTTACTGTCAATATCCTCCTGTGGACGCAGGACCAGGCGGATGACTTCGCCGTTTGGCCATTTTGTTGTTTTCCCGGTATATATATTTTCGAGTTCCCTGGAAGTGATGTTCGTTATGCGGACATTTTTTTCTGCAATCAAAACCAGTGGAGTCTTGCCATATACCTCCAGGCGGGCTCCCCTGGCAACATCTTCCGGTTTCAGCTGCTTGCTGCTCAACACAACATCCAGAGCTCCGGCCAGCAATGCTTTAAGTGCACCGGAGCTGCCGAGAGGTTTTTCCATTACAATCGTGATGTTTTTGTTGGTATTCTGAAAAGCCGCAATTATCGGCTTCATCATATCAAGGGCACTGCCGGATCCATTGATGCGTATGGTTTCAGCGGCCAGGCCGACACAGGGCATGTTCAGCAGCAGAGCGGTCATAACAACCAGACAATATGCACGTACAGAATATTTTTTCACGTGATAATACCTTAATATTTTGGAATATATGAAAAATCTGCCAGAATCTACTCTAAATTACGCGGGTATGCAAGCAGGTTTCTCCTTTCTTTTAATCACAGCGTCACATCTGCATAAAAAACAAGCACACATCTCTCCCCACCTCTGTAACCAGACACAAATCTGCCTGTGTTCAGCGAGGTTACAGCTTTTTCCCCCGTTGGCATGGCACGTGCTAAAAGAATGTAACCGCCGGACCAATATACCGCTATCTACGGCAATGACGCTATTCACGTTCACGTACCACTGACGTGCTGATCTGTTTTACGTATCTGGCTGACCTGGAGACTAATTATGGCTAAACCCGACTATTACGATGTAACCGATTGCGAAACTAACGACAAGGGTGCACCCAAATTCTGCAAAAAATCTGAACCGGGAGAAGGCACCGAACGTTCCTGCGCCTATGATGGTGCACGGGTCGTACTGATGCCGATCACCGACGCCATCCATCTGGTGCACGGCCCGATCGGCTGTGCCGGCAACTCCTGGGACAACCGGGGTGCGCGCTCCTCGGACGCCCAGCTCTACCGCCGCGGCTTTACAACCGAAATGCTTGAAAATGATGTTATTTTCGGCGGTGAGAAGAAACTTTACAAGGCGATCCTCGACCTGGCTGAACGGTACAAGGTTCAGGCACGAGCCATCTTCGTCTATGCTACCTGCGTTACCGCCATGACCGGTGACGATGTGGAGTCTGTTTGTGCGGCTGCCCAGGACAAAGTTGCCATCCCGATTATTCCGGTCAACACGCCCGGCTTTATCGGCGACAAGAATATCGGCAATCGTCTTGCCGGCGAGATCCTGTTCAAATACGTGATCGGCACGACCGAACCGCCGACGTTGGGTGAATACCCGATTAACCTCATTGGTGAATACAATATTGCCGGAGATTTGTGGGGCATGCTGCCGCTTTTTGACAAACTGGGAATCCAGGTTCTTTCCTGCTTCAGCGGCGATTCCAAATTTGAGGAGCTGCGCTACGCCCACCGGGCCAAACTTAACATCATCATCTGTTCCAAATCACTTACCAATCTTGCCAAAAAGATGCAGAGAACTTACGGCATGCCCTACCTGGAAGAATCATTCTACGGCATGACCGACACTGCCAAAGCGCTTCGTGATATCGCCCGTGAACTGGACAACATTGTCAATGGTCTGGAAAAGCGGACCATGCAGGACCGGGTCGAACGTCTCATCGAGGAAGAAGAGAATAAGTGCCGGACGGCCATTGCTCCCTATCGGGCCAGACTGGAAGGTAAAACATCAGTGCTGTTTACCGGCGGGGTAAAAACCTGGTCGATGGTCAACTCCCTCCGCGAGCTGGGGGTGGAAGTACTCGCCGCCGGCACCCAGAATTCGACCCTGGAAGATTTCTACCGCATGAAGGGGTTGATGCACAAGGATGCCCACATCATTGAAGACACCTCAACAGCAGGACTGCTGGCGGTTATGCATGCAAAAATGCCCGACCTGATTGTGGCCGGCGGCAAGACGAAGTTTCTGGCGCTCAAAACCAAGACCCCGTTTATGGACATAAACCATGGGCGCTCGCACCCCTATGCCGGCTATGAGGGGATGGTGACGTTTTCACGGCAGCTTGATATGACTGTCAACAATCCGATCTGGCCGGTGCTGAACAAACCTGCACCCTGGGAGAAAAAGGATGATGAATTGGCAGCCGATCTGGCAGCAAGCGCCTGTCATGCTGAAACATTTCTGGCTGAAGACATATCTGCCTCCCGGGTTAAAGTGCCGACGAAGTGTGCCACGGTCAACCCGCAGAAAAACTCACCTGCGCTGGGCGCCACCATGGCATATCTGGGGATCGACAACATGCTTGGCCTGCTCCATGGCGCCCAGGGGTGTTCAACCTTTATCCGACTGCAATTGTCACGGCATTACAAGGAATCAATCGCCCTGAACGCCACCGCCATGAGCGAGGACAGTGCAATTTTTGGCGGGTGGGAAAATCTGAAAAAGGGGATCGGGCGGGTAATAGAAAAGTTTCATCCCGAAGTGGTCGGGGTTATGACAACCGGACTGACGGAAACAATGGGAGATGACGTCAACAACGTCATCAAGCAGTTCCGTGAGGAACATCCGGAACATGATTCTGTCCCGGTTATCTGGGCCTCTACGCCTGATTACTGCGGTTCGATGCAGGAGGGATACGCCGCCGCGGTGGAGGCGATCGTCTCCAGTCTGCCGGAAGGTGGCAGTACGATAGCGGGGCAGGTAAACCTGCTGCCCGGAGCCCATCTGACCCCGGCGGATGTGGAAGAACTCAAAGAGCTGGTTGAATCATTCGGGCTGACAGTGCTGACAATTCCTGATATTTCCAATGCCATGGACGGCCATATCGACGAAGTTGTCTCACCGCTGTCAACCGGCGGCATTACAATTACTGACCTCAAAAAAGCCGGGCGCAGCTGCGCAACGCTGTACATCGGCGATTCACTGGCCAAGGCGGCTCTCAAGCTGAAGGAAAAATTCGCTGTCCCGGCCTACGGCTTCACCTCACTGACCGGACTGGCAGAGACCGACCGTTTCATGCAGGTCCTTGCCGCAATCAGCAGCTGTCCGATCCCGGATAAACATCGCCGCTGGCGCAGCCGCCTGATGGACGCCATGGTTGATAGCCACTATCAGTTCGGTAATAAAAAAGTTGCACTCGCTCTGGAGTCTGACAACCTCAAAACATTGACCAACTTCCTCGCCGGTATGGGATGTGACATACAGGCGGCGCTGTCTGCTACCCGCACCCGTGGCCTGCATGACCTTCCCAGCGCGAATGTCAGTGTCGGGGATTTAGAGGATCTGGAAGTGGCAGCGGTTGGCGCCGATATGATTGTGGCCAACTCAAATGGTCGCCAGGCAGCCGGCAAGCTCAAAATCGGCGCACACCTGCGGGCCGGACTGCCGGTATTCGACCGGCTTGGGTCCCACCAGAAAATGTGGGTCGGTTACCGCGGTACTCTCAACCTGGTATTCGAAACCGCCAACCTGTTTCAGGCAAACGCCAAGGAGGCACAGAAACTGGCGCACAACTAAAGGACTTCATAGTTTACCTATATCGCTTCCGGACGGTGACTCTTCCGGGCAACAAATAAAGACCACTCCGAGGAGCGGTCTTTATTTTTGTTTGTGAAGTCAATTTTCTGCCGTTTTGTATATCCAGCCCATCACTCCTTTTTCTCACTATCACACTCCTGCACCAACACTTCAGGCACATCTCTCAATTTCTCTCTGATGGTAACAAAGTCGTCGACGTTACGCATAAAAATGGTGAGAAGGCTCGGATCAAAAAGCTCACCGCGTCCTTCTTCCATGATCCGAATCGTAGTCTCAAGCGAAAATGCCTTTTTATAGGGACGATCAGACGAGAGGGCATCAAAAACATCAACAATGGAAACTATACGGGCGAAGAGATGAATTTCCTCTCCCTTGAGACCTGAAGGATACCCGCTGCCATTCCATTTTTCGTGATGCTGCATGGCAATAATGCCACCCGCTTCAATAACGGGATACCGCTCGGAATCGGACAGTATAGTGCCGCCTATGGAGGTATGGGTTTTCATAATTTCAAATTCAGTTTCGTCAAGTTTGCCCGGCTTGAGCAGAATCCTGTCCGGAATACCGATTTTACCGACATCATGTAACGGGGATGCGAAAAGCAGAATGTTGCACTGGTCGTCAGGTACTCCTGCCAGGAATGCCAGTTCCCTGGAAAGTTCACTGATGCGACGGGTATGCAGGCCGGTCTCCTGATCCCGGAATTCTGCTGCCCGACCCAGACGCAGCGAAATCTCATACTCAGCATTTTTTGACAGTTCAAGAGCTTTGTTCAGAGAAGCTGTTTTCCTGACCACCTCCTCCTCCAGAACTCTGCTCATATCTTTTGCCAAATCTGACAATTTCTTACTGCGGACATGATTCATGGCCCGGAGTCGCAGTTCTTCTGGGTTATATGGTTTGGAGATGAAATCATTGGCCCCCAGGGCAAGGGTACGGGTCACGTTCTCTTTTTCCCCGGTAACAACGATAACCGGTATATCCCGCCACAGGGAGCTCTGCTTGACGCGCGTTAGCGTATCGTAGCCATCCATAACCGGCATTTCCAGGTCCAGCAGCACAAGATCGATCTGCGGCTCAGATTCAAGTAATTCCAGAGCCTGCCGGCCATTAGCCGCCCTGATAATCCTGCAGTCGAGTTCGGAAAGCATGACCCCCAGCATTTCCTGAACGAAGTCATCATCGTCGACAGTCAGTATTGTCACTTCATCAAACATGGCTTTTTCTCCGATCACGTCTGTTACATGATGCAATTCCAAAGATCGCATGCGTCAATAGCTGTCATGCCGTATTCCCAGATGAGGCAGTAACAGCCTCGGTGAATGCACGGAATTCCCACTGCAGCTGCTCCAAACGCTGCGCAGCATCCGAAAGATCACCCTCTTTCGCCTTTTGTTCCATCTTCGCAGCAATATGATGCATCCGCATGGCAGCAATATTTCCGGCCGCTCCCTTGACGCCATGTGCATGTTTCCGTACGGCATCAACATCTTCAGCCGCAAGTGCGGCAGTAAGCTCCGCAATCTGTGTTACGGCCCCTTTGCAGAAGAGATCGACAAAACGGGGAATCAATTCGGGTCGACCACCCAGACGAGCCAGCAGTTCGGACCGATCAAAAGCCTCCCCCAGATCACCTTCAGGCCCGGACGGCATTTTCGGCACCGCTTCCGCAGAGATCTCATCTGCCGCAGTTCCGGCGGTTTCTGCAGGATGACTGAATTTATGCAACAGATGCAGCAGCTGGTCCGGTTTAACCGGTTTGGACAGATATTCATCCATACCCGCATTGATGCAGATCTGGCGGTCCTCGTTTCCGGCAAACGCGGTCATGGCAATAATCGGCACAGGAACCGTCCGCCCCGTGGCGCGCTCATATTCCCGGATTGCCCGGGCAGCCTGCAGCCCGTCCGTTTCCGGCATCTGCACATCCATCAGCACAACATCAAAGCGCGTGGAAATGTACGCATCATGTGCCATCCTCCCATTTTCCACACAGGTAATCCGGTGGCCATACGGCTCCAGTATGGCCAGCACCAGGGCGCGGTTGATTTCCACATCATCAGCAACAAGAATCGTGAGCGGAGTATGCTCGTGCGTTACTGGTACGGAAGCAGATTCACTCTCGACCGGTAGCTGATCTTCATTCCCCACCAGGAGGTGGGCGGTAAAATGAAATGTACTCCCCACCCCGAGTTTACTCTCCACCCAGATCGTGCCATTCATCAGTTCCACCAGTTTCTTGCTGATTGCCAGACCAAGCCCGGTTCCTCCGAATTTTCTCGTAGTGGAACTGTCGGCCTGTTCAAACTGTTCAAATATCCGGCTGCATGCCTCTTCGGCAATGCCGATACCGGTATCCGTCACACGAATGTGCAGCACAACCGCGTCTTCCACGGCAAACTCAACCCCCACGGCGACAGATATCTGACCCTGCTGACAGAATTTTATCGCATTTCCGATCAGGTTTGTCAGTATCTGGCGCAGCCGTCCCGGGTCCCCCACCATGCAGGCAGGAACTCCGGCATCAACGTCCAGAGAGATCATGAGCCCCTTCGCTTCAGCTCTCACCACGAGTCCGCTGAGGCAGCGTTCCAGGGCATCCCGGAGCCTGAACGGGGTTTCCTCCAACGTAAATTTACCCGCTTCGATTTTTGAAAAGTCCAAAATATCATTAATTATCAACATCAGACTGTCGGCAGAATCCTTGATGGCTCGAAGATACTGTCTTTCCTTCTGGGGCGAAAGCCCCCCCTGAAGCATCAACTCGGTCATTCCCATGATGCCGTTCATGGGGGTACGGATTTCATGGCTCATGTTGGCCAGGAAGTCGCTTTTAGCAAGGCTGGCCGACTCAGCCTGCCGACGGGCCTCTTCCAGATCCTGCGTCCTCAGCTGCACCCGCTCCTCGAGATGCTGGGTGTGCTCGCGCAACAATCCATACAGTGTGGTGCTTTCAAGAGCATAGGCGCACGAATACAGAACGATCGAGAGGGCATTGAGAGAGGCGGCGTCCAGTGTGGTTGAACTTACCGGCAACATTGCGGCACACATCCCCCTGACACGAGACCGGGTAGCCACCGCTTGCAGCAGCATGGTTTCACCTGTTTCCATCGGAATCAGGATCGCCTGATTACGGTTAAGCGCCCAGGCAAACGTGCCATCCATCATGCACGCTTCAACGAGAGTCTGCAGGTCGTCGTGCACCTCCGCTGGAGCAGATACCACCAGTTCGAAGCTGCCGTCAGACTGGCTGTCAAGAAAGCCGACGGACTGAAACGGGAAAAGCCTCATCAACTGGCTTGCTGTTGCCGTAAAAATTCCATTGCCGTTTGTGGCACGACTGAGATCGTCCTGAAACTCACTGCTGGATGCCAGTATTTCTAATATTGACAGGAAGCGCTGGTTGGCCTCTTCCAGATAGCTGACCCTTTCCTGCAGATACTGTGTTGATCCGGTCACGCTCTGCTCAGTCATCTGATCCTCCCGAGAGGATTGAAAATGCCCCCTCCAGTTGTGATTCCGACTGTTTTATGACTGCAGACAGCAAGTGTGGTGACAATCCCAGCCGATCCCAGGCAGGCTCGTCGAGCGGTGGAACAACCCACTCTGCGCCCTGCCCCAGCTCCATTGCATGACATATGATATCGGCAACATGAACCAGAGCTGTTTCAGTCCGGAACTGTTCGGCTGAGCCCGGGTTGTGATGACAGGCAACCGGCTCGGCAATACTCGCCGGAATTTTCCATTTTTTCAGCACTGCCCCGCCCAACTCGGCATGGTCAAAGCCCAGATGTCGCCGTTCCAGTTCCAGATAGAGCCCGCCGGTTTCACACTGCTCGTCCAGAATAGCGCGGCTCGCCTCCGGCAGGGCAGCAGCCAGAACAACCTGGCCCATATCATGGAGCATACCTGCAACAAAGAGCCGTTCGACATTGGACTCGCGCCGATACACGGCAAGACAGCGGGCAACAGTACCGCAGGCAATACTGTGACGCCAGAACGCGGTCATATTCAGCAGGTCTTTCGGGATCCCCTTGAATACCCCCATAACGGAAACTCCCAGTGCCAGATCCCGCAATTGCTGGATACCGATGATAGTGGCAGCTTTCGTTATTGATTCCACCTGTGCGTAGCACCCGAACATGGGGCTGTTGGCCAGTCGTAGCAAACGTGCAGCAAGTCCCTGGTCTTCGGTGATAACTTTTGAAATATCGTCAATGGAACTGCGGGGATGATTGATCACCTCATTCAGGCGCTCATAAAACAGGGGGAGAGAATAGACGGTGCTGGTCTCTTCAACTAGTCGGGCAAGAGAGACGGCGAGGCGGTCAGACCGTGACATGCTGAACCTTCCTGATGGCGGCAAGCCGCATAATCTCTATTATGGCAGGGTGAAGGCGGTTCGTGTGACGGAACAGGTGGGCCAGCTCCTCTTCAGCTTTGGACAGGGCAGACAGGTCGATGTCCGCCGGTATCTGGTCTGCGACATCATCACTTCCGTGGCCGACAATGTCAGCCTCCGGCACACCCCACGTGCGAAAGATATCAGATGCTTTTGATTCAGTTCTGCACCGGCTCCCAGCAGCATCCGCCCGGACCGATCGATAACATCACCGGCCAGTACCATGCCGGCTTCAAGATTTTCAATGACAACCTTTCCCATACATACCCCATGAGGAACCCGTTTGATCGATATTATCAGATGCCAATCCCTGTCTTCAGCGGAACTACGTCAAAACTCACCAAAAACCGTCCGCTCCTCCTCTGAAAACATACGGTCAATATCCATAATGATCAGCAGGCGATCAGCGTGGTTGAATACGCCGGTGATAAATTCCTGCCCGATGCCCCCGGAAAGCGCCATCGAAGGGGGTGGCTGAATCTCGCTGCTGTGGATCCGGATGACTTCAGAGACGGCATCCACAATGAATCCGGTCAGATTACCGATGACGTCCATGATAATGATACGCGTCTGGCTGCTGTTTTCACTCTCCATCAGGTTGAAGCGCCTGCGCATGGAAATGATAGGGATGACCTTGCCACGCAAATTTATGATCCCCTCAACATGTTGCGGTACGTTAGGCATCTTGGTAATGGTCGGCATGCGGATAATTTCGCGGACTTTGAGTACTTCAACACCATACTCTTCATCAGCCAGCATAAAACTGACCAATTGGATCAGTTCGTCATGCTGCGTGCCGGTGTCGACTTTCACGAGCGCTTGTGTAGACATGCAGGTCTCCTTTTATAGGGGTATAAAGTTATATTTCATGCATCTTTTCAGCAACATGTAATCAACGTTGAACGAGCGGTATGAAGGCCCGGCCGGACAGGGCACGACCTGTTACAACTTGAACTGCCGCACCAGTCGCTGCAGCTCCTCCGCATTTCCACTCAACCGGGCTGCCGCGATGGCAGACTCATGCGCTCCCTGAGAGGTCTGCTGCACTACTTCGGTGATCTGCATCATATTGCTGGATATCTCGCTGGTGGTAGCGGTCTGCTCCTCAGCGGCGGTGGCAATCTGATTTACCTGCATGGCAACATCATTTATCTGGCAAAGGATATCATTAAGTGATGTCTCCAATTGTGCAGCCTCCGTAGCGCCTCGCTCGGTTCCCCTGACACCTTCTTCCATGGAGACAATCGCCTGTTTTGTTTCGGTCTGAATAGCCCTGATCATCTCACCGATTTCCTTCGTTGCACTTGTTGTTCTTGTTGCAAGATTACGGACTTCATCGGCAACTACCGCAAACCCGCGACCCTGCTCTCCAGCGCGGGCCGCCTCGATTGCGGCGTTCAGCGCCAGCAGATTGGTCTGGTCTGCAATATCCTCAATGGTCGCCACGATTGCACCGATCTGGTCGGAACGGGTCCCCAGTGATTCGATTATAAGTGCATTTTCACGCGTTTTTGCGCCACGGAATCTGATTCCCTCGACGGTATGGCGAACGACCTCTGCCCCGTTACTGGCAGCCTGCGATGCACGCTGTGCCCCCTCTGCAGCCATTTGGCAGTTCTGGGCAATGTCGCCTGACGTTGCCGACATCTCTTCACCTGCAGTTGCCACGGTTCCTGTCTGGGCAGCAACCTCCTCCGCCCCGGTAGCGATTCTCTCTGCAGTGCACTGAACCTGGCTTGCCGATGCCGATACCTGGTTGGCACTTTCAGAAACCTTGGCCAACGCCTGGCTGAATGAATCCGCCATGATATCAAATGACTTCCCGATGGTTCCCAGTTCGTCTGTCGTCGTCAGGCGGACACGCCGTGACAGGTCCCCCTGCGCCATGGCACTGCTGACTCCGATAAGAAGCGATGTGGCGGTTGATATGGAGCGGATGATCATGATGCCGAGTACGAGCGAAATCAGGATCGCAGCGATGATGGCACTGATAACCAGCACCAGTGTCGTGTGGTATCTGCTGCTTGCATTTTCAAACGATTTTTTCGCCTGCCCTTTTTCATTGTCATACAGTTTTTGAGCAGGTTCTTTAGCTGCCTTGAATAACGGGTTGACTTTGGTTATCGTCAGCTCGTTTGCTTTTTCATATTGTCCGGCAAGGATCAGGTCTCGCACCGGCAACAGACCTTCCTTGACGAAACGATCCCTTTTCTCAGCAAAATCATTGGCCAATCGCTGTTCATCAGCATTGAGTCCTCCACTGGTGTATTCTTTCCAGAGAGAGCCAATCTCCTCGATATTTTTTTCGACTGAGTTAAGATGTGTCTCAGTGGCATGGTCGTGCATTTTGGCGATTATCGGGTTATCCGGGTTATGCTGCAGAGCCAGCAGCAGCTGGATCCTGTTGTCGCCCATCAACTCCATGATGCGGCTGATTTGCGTAATGTTGGTCAGGTTCTCCCTGTAAATCAATTCGATGTCATTATCCGCAGACTTCATCCCAACAAGTCCGAAAACACCTGCAACGGTGACCGATATGCAACCAACCAGCAAAATGATCATTATTTTTGTTTTGATGCTCATGCGTGCAGTGCCCCTTTTATGTACTGAATATATCCCTGAACGGTAGTATACCGTAAATTCGTTTTATGGCACCTGCCTCAATCAAAAAACCACCATTTCGGTGCACATCCTTTCCGCAAAAGGAGAGAGATCCCGTACGGGAATACACGTGCTCAAGCAAAATGCACCCTGCTGATCGTTCATATTATGAATGCCGGAAACAATTCTGGCGATCGATCCGAAGCGGATGATCGCCAGTTTAACGGCATGGTGCCAAACAGATTACCCCAGGAACCGGCAGTTCAAACACCACCGGATTATAGGGACTATTCCCTGAAATTGGTGAATTGCAGCTCAATATCAAGATCACTCCCCTTCAACAACTGGATCGCATCCTGAAGGTCATCACGGTTTTTCCCGGTTACCCGGACCTGATCATCCTGAATCTGCGCCTGTACCTTGAGCTTGCTCTCCTTGATAACGGAGATAAGTTCTTTGGCCTTTTCCTTCGAGATCCCCTGCTGAACTGTGATGATCTGACGGACCATGCCTCCTGAAGCCGGTTCTACCTTCCCGTATTGCAGAGCTTTTATCGAGATATTACGCTTCATGAATTTGGATTGCAGCACATCCACAACCGCTTTCAACTTGTAGTCATCATCAGAGAGGATCTTGACGGAATCCTTTTCCGGTGTGATCTGACTTTTTGAGCCCTTGAAATCGTAGCGCTGGCCAATTTCCTTGATCGCCTGATTTACGGCATTGTCGACTTCCTGCATATCCACTTTTGAAACGATATCGAATGACGGCATACACACCTCCTGTAAGTAAGTGCACAGAGTTACCGGGAAAGCGGGAAGTACGGGTGTTAACGCCTCTCCCTGAACATCCTGAATCTCCGTGTCAAATAATAATTCTTTACGGTTTTATGATCTCGACCCCTTTCGGGATTTTAAAATTGAATTTTCCGTTGTCGAGTCCCCTGTTGACCCGCGCCCGGCTGTAATCAATCCGGGTTCTGTTACCACCGGCGTCATGGACGATCGACGATACGATCGGAAATACATCTTTGACATTTCCTGACGCCTGAATCTGCGCCACGGCTTCGGCAGATACGGTCAGCTGAAGTTTTGCCAGCACCGGACTCGCTTTTTTCGGCGTCAGTTCGAGTTGGTAATTACCGTTTTTATCCTGCGGTTCAGCTGCGAAAGCGATTTCAAAATCGCGGGAAACGTGACCGAGACCGGTCAGGTATGAAAGCGCAATCGAATTACCCCCGGCAAACATTGCGGCAACACTGTTGACCATCACCTGCTTATTTTCCGGAGTATAAAACCAGACCTGAGTGCCGTTGGAAATGATCTGCTGCTTCGGCTTTGAGTAGTTGAAGCGGAACATGGCCGTTGCCGACGCGGGTCGCTTCAGCAGTACTTCACCATTCCCTTTTTGTTCACGGTTAACGGCAGAGAGGGAAGTCCTCTGGGAGAAATCAGCCTGCACATCCTGCAGACCGGCGTAGCCCTTTTCAAGAGCCGAGACAACTTCCTTGAGCGATGCATGAGGCGATGCGGCAAACAGCGGGCTGCTACAGAGCAGCATCGACAGGAACAGGGTACATATTTTTAACATTGTAAGGCCTTTCTCAGCAGCGCTGATTTCATTCTGTCATGAGGTGCCGGCACTGGCGCGCCAGTCCGGGATTCTGCCATATATGTACGACAGTCGCAACCGTTTCAGTATGCATTTTCGCCCGATTCAGGCAAGTGCGACGGCATCAACGATGAACAGCACCCGCCCATCACCGGTAACGGTGGCACCGGTCACCCCCCGCAGCTGTGAAAGCGGCGAGCAGAGCGGCCGGACAAATATTTCCTGCTGTCCGGAGATACGATCGGCACTGAAAGCGAGCAGAGTTCCGCCGACATCGCAGACAACCACCGGCAGCAGCTGGTTCTCTTTTTCAGGTATCGGCGGCAGATTCAGCACCTGTCGCAGACTCCGGAGCGGAAGCGGAAGATTGTTCAGCGTGATCACGGCAGTGCCGGACTCCTCGCTGATTTCGGAATGCTTCAGCTCAAGAGTGCGTAAGACGACATTCAGGGGAAACGCAATCTCGAATGGCCCACTCTGGACAATAAGGGCATGAATAATAGAAACCGTTATCGGCAGTCGTATCACAAAACGGCTTCCCTGGCCACACTGCGATTGAATAGCCAGGGAGCCGGTCAGCGCATGCACGGCCGACCGGACAGCATCCATGCCGACTCCCCTCCCTGAGATGTCAGTAACGGTTGCAGCTGTTGAGAACCCCGGTGTGCAGATCAGCTGATATGCCTCGTGAGACGTCATACGGGCGGCCTGCTCAGCCGAGAGGAGGCCCTTTTCGACTCCCTTGGCCTTTAAACGCTCCGGGTCCATACCGCGACCATCATCGGCAACAACAATTTCCACATGGTCCTTGTCGCGGCTTACCGTCAGGGTGATCGCGCCGCCAAACGGCTTACCCGCGCTCACCCGGTCGTCCGCCGTTTCCAGCCCATGATCAACCGCATTCCGCAGAATATGAACAATCGGTTCAGCTATTTCCTCCAGAATACCGCGATCCAGTTCGATATCTTTTCCAGCGAGCTGAAACGTAACCTCCTTCCCCTGTTTGCGGGCCAGGTCACGGACAAGACGCGGGAAACGGTCGGCAATAAAAGAAAACGGGAGCATACGTGCTTTGAACACTTCATCGCGCAGGTTCCGCAACAGCGACGTCAGCTGCTGGAGCGGCTCGCGGCATTCGGCACCATCAGCAGCAGAGATGCACTTTGACAGGCGGTATCGATTGGTGATCAATTCCCCGGTGATATTGACCAGACGGTCAAGAGTCTCGGTTTTTATACGGATAGTTTTGAATGAATCGGTCTGGCGGAATTGCTGCTGTGCGGGAGCTGCCGCTTCAGGAGGGGGGGCGTCGCCGTCGAGTGGAGGAGCCATCGGGTTTGGCGTTACCGTTTCAGTTGCAATATCAAAGGCGGCCAGGCGTTCAACCAGCCCGGCGGTGTTTTCACAGGCGTCATTCCCCGCCTCAATACCCGCGAGCAAACGGGCCAGCGTATCCCCGCCTCCGAGCAACAGGTCGGTCAGAGCCGGCAGCAGCAGCCATTCCCCGCTGCGAACGCGGCTCAAATGGTTCTCCATAAGATGAGCAATGGCAACAATCTGCTCATATCCCATGGTTGCCGCCATCCCCTTCATTGAATGGGCGTGGCGGAAAAGCTCCGCAATCGCCTCGCTGTCGCCGGGGGAATCCTCAAGACGTACTATCAGTTCACTGAACGCGGCAAGATGGCCGTTAGCCTCAGATACAAACAGTTCCCGGTAGGGGGACATGTCCATTAGAGCACCAGGCTTTCCAGTACTTCGCCGACTTTTTCAGGGGTGAATGGTTTTTGAATGAACGCCTTGGCACCGAGATCGAGGGATTTCTGAATAACCGGCTGTTGACCGATCGAAGAGCAGACAACGACGGTAGAGTCCGGGCAGGCGCTGATAATTGACTCCAGAAGGTCGAGACCGTTTGAATCAGGCAGGATGATGTCAAGGAGGATAATGTCCGGGTGGCTGGTATGCAGGTTTCTCATGGCTTCAATGCCGCTTGCCGCCTCGGCAGCTACGGTGTATCCCATCTCAGTAAGAATCCCGCGCAGTATTTTGCGCATGAAAAGAGAGTCATCGACAATCATCACCGTCCGGCTCATACCAACCTCCGTCCTACCCCTTTAGTTTATCCAGCAGCAGTTCGTTAACGACCGACGGATTCGCTTTTCCTTTACTTGCTTTCATGACCTGCCCGACAAAGAAGCCGAACACTTTTTCCTTGCCGCCGCGATATTCTTCGACCTGCCCGGCGTTTGCAGTCATTATTTCGTTGATGATGGTTTCAAGCGCGCCACTGTCGGATACCTGCACCAATCCCTGTTCTTCGACGATTATCTGCGGCGCTTTACCGCTTTTCCACATTTCATCGAATACAGTTTTGGCTATCTTGCCTGAAATAACACCGCTATCTATCAGTTTTAATAATTCCGCCAACTGCGCCGGAGTCACCGGGCACTCCTCAATCGACGTCCCGCTGTCATTGAGAGACCGGGTAATTTCACCCATTATCCAGTTTCCGACCGCCTTGGCATTGCTGCCTGCAGCAACGCCGGCTTCAAAGTAATCAGCAAGTGCACGGCTCGCCGTCAGTACTTCTGCGTCATAGGCGGGCAGCCCCAACTCGTTCATGAAGCGCTGCTGGCGCTGTTCCGGCAATTCCGGCAGTTCACTCCGCGAGCGGGCCACCCAGTCGTCGCTGATCACCAGCGGCACCAGATCCGGATCGGGAAAATAGCGGTAATCGTGGTCCTCTTCTTTACTGCGCATTGAGCGGGTTTTGCCGCTGTTCGGATCAAAAAGCCGCGTTTCCTGGACGACCGTACCGCCATCTTCTATCAGGTCAATCTGCCGTTGTATTTCATATTCGATAGCCTGCTTGACGAATTTGAAGGAATTGACATTCTTGATTTCAGCCCGCGTACCGAGGGTATCTGACCCTACCGGCATAACGGATACGTTGGCGTCACACCGGAAACTCCCCTCTTCCATATTGCCGTCGCAGATGCCGAGCCAGGTGACAATCTGGTGCAGCTGTTTCAGATAGGTAACAGCTTCATCAGAGGAACGGAGATCCGGTTCGGACACGACTTCCAGAAGCGGGGTACAGGCACGGTTGAGATCCACTCCCGAACCGTCACTCGAACCGGACAGCTCGCCATGCACCAGTTTTCCCGCATCTTCTTCCATGTGGATGCGGGTTATGCCGATCCGTTTCAGCTCATCTCCCGTAATTTTGATATCCAGCCACCCATGCTGGCAGATTGGATCTTCAAACTGGCTGATCTGATACCCTTTGGGAAGATCAGGGTAAAAGTAATTTTTACGGGCAAAAATACTCCGCGGGGTGATCGAGCAGTTCGTGGAGAGGCCGGCCTTGATGGCAAATTCCACCACTTTTTTATTGAGCACCGGTAACGCCCCCGGCATTCCCAGGCAGACCGGGCAGGTCTGAGAGTTAGGATTGGCGCCGAATGTTGTCGAGCAGCCGCAGAATATTTTGGTGTCGGTCAGAAGCTGGACATGGACTTCAAGGCCGATGACTGGCTGGTATTTCATAGTATGCTCCGGAAGTTAAATCGATGCTTTTCTGGTGTGCCACTCGGTGGCCTGCTCGAATGCATAGCCAGCCCGCAGAATAGTTTCTTCAGCAAACGGCTTGCCGATCAGCTGCAGCCCAATCGGAAGGCCGTGTGCGGAAAAACCGGCCGGAAGCGACATGGCACAGGTACCGGCAAGGTTGACCGGAATAGTGAAAATATCGGAAAGATACATCTGCAATGGATCATTTATTTTTTCGCCGATCTTGAATGCCGGGGTTGGTGCGACCGGTGTCAGCATGACATCAACATGCGAAAATGCACTCATGAAATCGTTCATGATCAGGGTTCGCACTTTCTGGGCCTTGACGTAATACGCATCATAATAACCGGATGACAGTGCATAGGTGCCAAGCATGATGCGGCGCTTGACCTCGGTACCAAAGCCTTCACTGCGACTTTTGGTATACATGTCCAGCAGGCCGGCGGCCTCGGCACGATGTCCGAAACGAACGCCGTCATAGCGGGCAAGATTTGAGCTGGCTTCAGCCGTCGCAATGAGATAGTAGGTTGCAACCGCATAATCGGTATGCGGCAGGGAAATATCCACAAATTCCGCACCGAGGCGGCGATAGGTTTCTATGGCGGCCGTCATCGCGTGCTGTACGTCCGGATCAAGACCGTCGATAAAATATTCTTTCGGAAGACCGATTTTGAGCCCCTTTACGCCACTCGCCAGACCGGCGCTATATTTCGGCACCGAAGTATCAACACTGGTAGAGTCCTTGGGATCATGACCGGCAATTGCTTCAAGCATAAGGGCACAATCGGCCACGTCCCGGGTCAACGGTCCGACCTGATCCAGCGAAGAGGCGTACGCAATAACACCGTAACGGGAAACCCGGCCATACGTCGGTTTCAATCCGACACAACCGCAGTGGGAGGCCGGCTGGCGAATCGACCCCCCGGTGTCAGTGCCGAGCGTTGCGACCGCTTCCCGGGCCGCCACCGCCGCAGCTGATCCTCCCGATGACCCCCCCGGGATGCAGGAGATGTCCCAGGGGTTTCTGGTTATGCCATAGGCGCTGGATTCGTTGGAGGATCCCATGGCGAATTCATCCTGATTCAACTTTCCAAGCAGAACCGTACCCTGGGCCTTCAGTTTTTCCCAGGAGCTGGCGCTGTAGGGCGGGATGAAGCTCTCAAGAATACGGGAACCGCAGGTGGTACGGATTCCTTCCGTCAGAAAGATGTCCTTAATGGCAAGCGGTATCCCGGTCAGTGGCTGGCAATCGCCGGATGCGATCCGCTTGTCTGCAGCACGGGCGTCGGCCAGAGCCTGCTCAGATGTCACCGTAATGAATGAGCAGACCTGGGGTTCAACGGAGTTGATCCGCTCCAGCATTGCGGTCGTGGCTTCCACAGATGAAATCTGCTTATTCTTCAATGCGGAGTGAAGTGCATGAATGGTCAAATCAGAAATAGTCATAATTGTAGATATCCCCGCGTTATTCTATAACTTTTGGTACGGCGAAAAAGGAGCCGTCGCGGTCAGGTGCATTACGCAACGCGTTTTCCTGGCCGATTGAAGGGCGGACCACATCCTCACGGAACGCGTTTTCCATCGGCACGGCGTGGGAAGTCGGCACAATGCCGTCAGTGTTCAGCTCCTTCAATTTTTCCACATACCCGAGAATTGCCGCCATCTGCCCGGCGAACAACTCCTTTTCACCGGAAGTGAACTCCAGCCTGGCCAGGCGGGCGACATGCTCTACGTCTGCTGTTGTCATCTGCATATGAATACAAACTCCGAAATAAATGATAATTGCCGCGCGTTTGTATCACGAAATCTGTGTTGATACAACATTGATGAAACCATTTCGTTATCCTGAAAATTTTTCCCTTGACACGATCACGCTCTTTCAGTAAGTTATGCCTCTTCAAAAAAATCATGGCCTGTAGTCTCTACAGGTTGCACCGACGGGCGGGGAATTTATGAAAACAGAAGTAGCGAAAGCGGTAGATGTAAAGCGTGACTGGTATATTGTTGATGCACAGGATGCTGTGTTGGGACGTATTTCAACCCAGATTGCGAATGTTCTTCGCGGCAAAAACAAGGCTCTCTACACTCCCAGCGTTGATACCGGTGACTTTGTCATTGTTGTGAACGCAGAGAAGATCGCCCTGACTGGCCGCAAGTTAGCCGACAAAATGTATTACAGTCACTCCGGATACGTTGGTGGACTGAAGGAAACTACAGCCGGTAAGCTGCTTGAGAAAAAACCGGAAGAGCTCATCAAAAAAGCTGTCAAAGGGATGCTTCCCAAGAATAAACTTGCCCGGGCCATGCTCAGCAAGCTTAAAATCTACGCGGGACCAAACCACCCACACGCAGCTCAGATGCCAAAAAATCTGGCACTTTAATATTCACTAAGGAGAAAACGATATGGCAGCAGTTAGTTATTATGGAACAGGCAAGCGCAAGACCTCAATTGCTCGTGTTTGGCTTAAGCCCGGTGTAGGTACGTTTACCGTCAACCACAAAACTCTTGACGAATACTTCGGCCGTGAAACCTCTAAAATGGTTGTTCGTCAGCCGTTTGAACTGGTTGAAAAAGTCGGTATTTTTGATGTCTTCGTAACTGTTTCAGGGGGTGGCGATACTGGCCAGGCCGGCGCTATCAAGCACGGCATCACCAAAGCACTGCTGCTGCATGAGCCTGAACTGCGTGGCGTTCTCAAGAAAGCCGGTTTTATCACCCGCGACTCACGTATTAAAGAGCGTAAGAAATACGGCAGGAAAGCAGCCCGCGCCCGTTTCCAGTTCTCCAAGCGTTAATCGCTGGATTAGACTACACTGGTATGTTACAAAGGGAAATCCGCAAGGGTTTCCCTTTTTTTATAGGTGAAAGGAGTTACGAACATGCTGAAAATTGCTATCGTCGGGGCCAGCGGCTACACCGGGCTTGAATTAATCCGGATCCTTCATTGTCATCCGGAGGTTGCGGTAACCTGCCTGACTTCCGAGCAGAGTGCCGGCAGGCGTATTTCCGATGTTTTCCCGACCCTGCGTGGGCGGTGCGACATTGTACTTGAGAATCTTGAGCCGGTACGGATTGCTGAAAAGGCGGATATTATCTTTACCGCACTGCCACATAAAGCCGCTATGGAGGTTGTGCCGACCTTCCTCAAGCTCGGCAGGAAAGTAATTGACCTGTCGGCAGACTACCGTCTATCCGATCCCGCTGTTTACGGCGAATGGTATGAACAGCATCTCAATCCCGCCAATCTGAAAAAGGCGGTGTATGGATTGCCTGAACTGAGACGAAACAGGATCAAAAGTGCGAAGCTTGTTGCCAACCCCGGATGCTACCCGACAAGCATCATTCTCGGCCTGGCTCCGCTACTGAAAAAGGGGCTGATCGACCTTTCCAGCATCATTGCCGATTCTGCCTCCGGCGTCACCGGTGCCGGACGGTCTGCCAAAGTCGACAGTCTCTACTGTGAAGTCAACGAGGGATATAAAGCCTACGGTGTCGGCGGCGTACATCGACACACGCCAGAAATCGAGCAGGAGCTGTCCCTGCTCGCCGGGGAACCGCTAAAAATAACCTTTACCCCGCACCTCGTACCTATGGACAGAGGTATTCTTTCTACAATCTATGCCTCTTCGCTGAAGTCAATCAGCAGCGAGACGATTTGTCAACTCTACCAGGATTTCTACGCCAGCGAACCGTTTGTGCGAATCCTCGGAAACGGTGCACTTCCATCAACGGCATTCGTTCGCGGCTCAAATTTCTGCGACATTGCTCCACTGGTTGATGTCCGTACCGGGCGGATAATTGTCGTTTCCGCGATAGATAATCTTGTAAAAGGTGCTTCAGGTCAGGCGGTTCAGAATATGAATCTGGTCTGCGGATTTCCCGAAACAATGGGGCTTGATGGATTAGCGTTGTTCCCCTGACCTATGCCATTCATACCAACAACTCAGGAAGAAATGCGTGCTCGAGGCTGGAACGAACTCGATATTATCTTTGTTAACGGCGACGCGTATATCGACCACCCCTCCTTCGGCGTACCGCTGCTGGCTCGATGGCTGGAATCCCACGGGTTTCGGGTAGGCATCATCGCACAACCGGACTGGCGCTCAAAAACATCATTTCTGATCCTCGGCCGTCCGCGACTGTTCTTTGCAGTGTCAGCCGGGGCTATGGACTCGATGGTAGCCCATTACACCCCCGCCCGCAAACTGCGTCACGACGACGCCTACACACCCGGCAATCGCCATGGATCCCGTCCAAACCGCGCCACCATGATTTATACCTCCCGCCTGAAGGAGGCTTTTAAAGACATACCTGTTGTGATTGGCGGCATAGAAGCCTCACTGCGTCGTTTTGCACATTATGACTTTTGGGAAAATAAGGTACGCCGCTCAATTCTGTTTGATGCAAAAGCTGATCTACTGATCTACGGCATGGCCGAACGGGCTGTTCTGGAAGTCGCCACGCGAATGCGTGATGGTGAGAAGCTGGGAAGTATCCGTGATGTACGGGGAAGTGCGTATATCAGCGGTATCCCTGAAGACAGCACCCATCTGACAATCCCGTCCTATGAGGAAATTGCTGCCTCCAAAGAGAAATTTGCCGAGGCATTCCGACTTGCGTACCTCCAGCAGAATCCCTGGTCGGCCGGGATAGTTCTTCAACGGCACGGCAACCGGTCGCTGATCTGTAATCCACCGGCGATGCCGCTTTCAGAACATGAAATGGATGCAGTCTACGCCCTGCCGTTTGAAAAGTCTCCGCACCCGTCGTATACCGAAACAATTCCCGCCTGGGAACAGATCAAAACCTCCGTCACCAGCCATCGCGGATGTTTTGGAGGCTGTGCGTTCTGTGCCATCACCATGCACCAGGGCAAAACGATCCAGTCACGCAGCAAAGAGTCCGTTCTCACAGAAATCTCGGCTATGGTTCGAAAATCATGGTTTCGCGGGACCGTCAGTGACATTGGCGGGCCAACCGCCAACATGTACGGTCTTGGCTGCAGCAACCCGGAGGCGATGCAAAAATGCCAGCGGGAAAGCTGTATTTTCCCGAATATCTGCGCCAATCTCCGTACCGGTGACAAACCAGCGACGTCACTCTTGCAGGCGGCACGGGCTCTTGCGGGAGTGCGGCATACTGCAGTTTCATCAGGAGTGCGTTATGACCTGCTTGAACGGCAGCCCTCCTATTTCAGTGAACTGACCGGTCACCATGTCAGTGGTCTGCTGAAAATTGCGCCTGAGCATCTGGTTGATCGTGTCACGGATATCATGCGCAAACCCGGCAGAAAATCGTTTGAAACGTTTTTTGCAAAATTCCGGGCAGAATGCGACAGGATCAACAAGCGTCAATATATTGTACCGTACCTTATTTCCGGACATCCGGGCTGCACGCTGGCCGATATGCTGGAATTAACACTGGTGCTCAAAAAAATGGGGATGCAGGTGGAGCAGGTGCAGGATTTCACCCCTACTCCAGGTACGATTGCCACCTGCATGTTCTACAGCGGACTTGATCCGATGACCGGAAAGCGGGTTTATACGGCAACAAGCGATCGTGAGAAGGGATTGCAGAAATCTCTTCTGTTGTGGCACATACCTGCAGAACGGGGCAAGGTTTTGGAAGCATTGAAGGAGTTGGGGCGCGAAAACGAGATCGGACTGCTCGGTGGAGCAGAGACAAGAAGCACAAAGGGCCCTGTGCCGCCACAGCGGAGAAAAATCAGCGTAAAAAAAGCCCGCTGAAATCAGCGGGCTCGAGAAAATACTTACGAATACCGGTTACATCTACTTCTTAATAACATTAGCCGCCTGTAGGCCTTTCGGACCCTGAGTGATTTCAAACGTTACCGAATCACCCTCTGCAAGCGATTTAAAACCTTCACCGCCAATTGCGGAGAAGTGAACGAAAACGTCTTCGCCACCCTCCTGCTCAATGAAACCAAATCCTTTTGTGTCGTTAAACCATTTTACTTTACCCTGTGCCATTTCCTGCCTCCTTTTCTGTCCGGCTTGGTGCCGGAGCCCTTAGTTACCGCTAAAGTTTCTGGAGTCTGATGCAGGAAAAGCGCAAAGCCTGGTCAAACGTGCAACTTGCAACGTTCTGCAAAAAGTTCCGAAACTGCGTGCCCGAGTCGTTTAACACAGCAATAAAGCGGGTGTCAAGACAATTCACACCACTCAGGGTGCCTTCAATTCCTCATTTTTGCTCTGCAGTTTTGTTACAAGTTTATCATAACCATTTGCGGTGATTATTTTATTGAATTGGCTGCGATAGTTTGAAACAAGGCTTACCCCTTCGATAACAACGTCGTACACCTTCCATTTGCCGTCATGCTTGAACAAACGGTAATCAAGCGTAAACTCATCTCGAGCCGCTGTGACAACCTTGGATTTAACTTCTGCGTAATCACCGTCCAGGCTTTCTTTGAGGTAGACGATCTTTTCATTATTGTATGACTCGATTTTGCTGGCGTATGAATTTTCAAGCAGCGTCGCAAAAAGGTCGGCAAACTGTTTTTTTTCAGCAGCGCTACGTACGTTCCAGTGTTTACCAAGCGAGCGCTTTGCCATTTCAGAATAGTCGAAAATGACGCTTATAGACTTTTTCAGAGCCTGGCGATGCTTTGTTTCATTTCTTTTCAGATCCTTGTCAGACACAATACGTACAACTTCATCAACCGTTTTTTTCACATCTTCCGTCGGGCCTGCATAGGCGGCTGAAGCTAAAAAGGTTACTGCCGCCAGCACCACTAAAATTCGTTTCAGCATTTTGAATCCTCCGGATTATTTTTCATGAATGGGTAAAGGCTCGCTTGTAGCATAGTCCAGATTGGCCATGGCAATTTGATAGTTGTAGATTGATCTGAAATAGTCGGCTCGCATGGTTGAATACGCCTGTAGCGCTTCAAAAATATCCTTGGCAGGCCCCATGCCGAAATCAAAGTTTGCAACAGCCGTAACGGTCCATTTTTTCGCATTCAGATAGGCACCCCTCGTTGCATAGGCACTGTTTCTGGCTTCGATCAGATCAAGGTAGTACTTCTTGACCTGAAGCGGAATGTTTATGTCGGCGTACTCCTTCGTGCTGAGAAGCCGGTTGTACTGTGCGCGTTCTGCTGCTACCTTCGCTCCGGTTATGCCAAAATCAAGCTTCCAGCGCACACCTAGGGCAACTCCACCTATAACATGCTTGAACGGGTCGGTGATATACGGGTTGTCAATCCGATCACGTTCATCTGCGTAGGCCCACGAGGCAAGAGCACCCAGAAAAATGTCGGGATAGTAGTTTGCTTTTGCCGCCTCGACAAGAGCCGTACGTGCTTTGAGTCCCTCTGAAATCTGGTGGTGTTCGTGACGTCTGGCAGCTGCCTTTTCAAGAAAGCTTTCCAGTGTAGGAGTATTATCGGACTCCATTATTACAAGGCGCTCTGTCCCGGTAACCAATTCGGTATCGGCCGGCATCCCCATACGTGCCTTCAGTGCCGCAAGGGCAAGTGCCTCGCCCTTCTTTGCCTCTTCAAGGTATTTTGTCGCTATACCGGAGAAGGCATCAAGTTTATAGAGATCAACTTCATCGACCGAGTCAGACCCCTGTTCCAATAGCTTGCGGGCTTTTTCACGGGATTTGATGAGAATTTCCTCAATTTCAAGTACCAGTTCCTTCATCTCGCGAGCAAGCAGCAGGCCACTGTAATATTCATGAACTTTCTGGATGATCTCGTTAGCCCGCTGCTCCTTGCGGGATCGATCAACTTCGATGCCGTGAGTGGCGGCCTTCATGTTTTCAGAGATTTTCCCAAAGGTATAGAGCGGCTGTATAATCGTCGCATCGGCACTGGTAAACCAGGTGAGTTCCTTGAAGCTGAATGCCCTGTCGGTCTGGACACTTGGAGAAAGATCCGATCGATAGGCCGTCGGTGCCGGTCCGACAAGTGTTGTCAGCTGCAGCTGCGGATAGCGGTATGACTTTGCCTCATCCAGTTTGCTGGTTGCCAGGGCAATGTCACTCTGTGCTTCGCCCAGTTCAGGCGCGGCTTTCAGTGCCAGGCGGATGCATTCATCCAGAGTCATGACCGTTTGGGGTTTCGGAGCATCGCCTGCAAAACCGGTTCCTGCGCCGGTCAGCAGCGTCAAAGAAACTATGCAGGTACATACAAAAGATTTCATTGTTTAATTCCTGTTAGTAAGGATGGGCCCTATACTTTGCCGTGAATAAACTTGCTGACCAACTCTTCAATATCAATGGCTGATTCGGTTTCACGAATCTTATCATTATTCTTCAGCATAACGTCAGAACCACCGGGACGAAGTTTGATAAATTTGTCGCCAATAATTCCACTTGTGCGCACTGAAGCAATTACATCATCCGTGAGTTTCACACCGGTCTTGATTTTAAGATAGGCCACTGCCCGATCGCCGGTTTTAGCGTCAAGGGTTATCCGGTCGACCTTGCCGACCTCAACCCCAGCAACTTCAACCCGTGCCCCCGGCTTCAACCCGGAAACCGAATCAAAACCTGCAGAGACAGAATAAAAATCACCGCCGCCAAATTCCAATTTGCCCAGCTTGATCGATACATACCCAAGACAAAGAATGCCGATCAACATAAACGTGCCTACCATCATTTCCAGTTTTACCATATTCATAGAGCACCCCTCTGCGCTAAACCATCTGAATCGGGCCGTCAAGACTGCCACTGATGAACTGCCTGATTGCAGGATGAGTCGAGTTCTTTATATCGTCCGAAGTCCCGTGCTGCAATATTTTACCCCGAAACAGCATGGCAACATTTTGGGCAACATCAAATATCTCCGGTATTTCGTGTGACACGATCACCGCCGTAAAGCCGAACTTGGCGTGAGTGTCCTTAATAAGCTGATGAATTGCCCGCTTTATGATCGGGTCAAGCCCGGTAGTCGGTTCATCAAAGAGGATGATCTTCGGATTGAGTACCACCGCCCGCGCCAGTCCGACACGTTTTTTCATGCCGCCGGAAAGTTCATCGGGGAACTTTTTTTCGATGTTCTTCAGACCGACATCCTCAAGGGCCGCGAGAACCTTGCCCCTGATCTCCTCTTTTGAAAATGATGTTTTTTCTTCTAAAGGAAAGGCAACATTTTCAAAAACGGTCATTGAATCAAACAGGGCCACGTTCTGGAACAGCATGCCGAATTTTTCACGAATCCGGTTCAATTCCGAACGGCGCACAGCGACAATATTTTCGCCATCAACCTCGACTGTGCCGCTGTCAGGCTGCAGCAGCCCGATCAGATGCTTCAGCAGGACACTCTTGCCTTCGCCACTGGGCCCGATAATAGCGGTAATTTTTCCATCCGGTATATCAAGGTCAAGACCATCAAGCACTTTTTGCGCGCCAAACGACTTGTGTATATTGCGTAGTGTAATCATATCAGAGCAGCACCGAAGTGAGGAAATAGTCCCACACCAGAATTATAACGGATGTCAGAACAACCGACTCGGTTGTCGCCTTGGAAACTCCTTCCGCACCGTGACCGGCATAATAGCCTTTGTAACAGCCAATCCAGGCGATTATCAGACCGAAGGAAAATGACTTCACGAAACCGGAGTAGACGTCGCGCCAGACAACCGATTTCTCCATCTCATAAAAATAGGCACCGGGGTTTACTCCCAGCAGTTTGACACCTACCAGCCACCCCCCGTAGATACCGATCACATCAAAAATTGCACATAACAATGGCAGAGATATCATGGCGGCAATAAACTTCGGTGTGACCAGATACTTGAAGGGGTCAAGTGCCATGGTTTCCAAGGCGTCGATCTGTTCGGTAATACGCATGATGCCGATTTCTGCAGTAATTGCGCTACCTGCCCGACCGGTCACCATCAGGGCGGCGAGTACCGGGCCAAGCTCCCGGATGAGAGAAAGCGCCACCGCCGTTCCCAGCATCCCCTCGGAACCAAACTTGGTCAGGGTGTAATATCCCTGTAAACCGAGGACCATTCCGGTAAATGCGGCGGTGAGGACAATGACAAACAGCGATTTCGTACCTATGAAACGTACCTGTTTCAGAACGTGCACAACACCGCCCGGCCGCCGAAAGATCATGTACAGCGAATAGAGTAAAAACCAGCCTACCCGCCCAAGATCACGAATAATTCCAATTGTTGTATGTCCAAGTGCCTGAACCACGTAAATTCCTTTGGTGCGACAATAAGTGATATAAATATATACAGTAATGGACTTGAAATGCAAAGGGGAACTTGACTGCTGGAGGACCGAAAAACAACTCAGTCTCTCCCCCCGCCCCCAAGTACCTTATACAGTGTCACCAGATTGGATATTCGCGTAAGTCGTGTCGTAATCAGGTTCTGCTGAGCACCGTAGAGTGCACGCTGAGCGTCGAGAACCTGCAGGTAGCTGTCAACCCCTTTGTCAAATCGCGCCTGGGAGAGTCGATAGCTTTCATCCGTGGCAGCGACGAGCGATTTCTGGGCGGCAACGAGATCATTGATCGTCCCCATTTGGGCGAATGCATCTGCCACCTCCCGAAAGGCCGATTGGATGGTCTTTTCGTACTGCGCCACGGCAATATCGCGATCGACCTCTGCAACCTTCAGGTTGGCTTTGTTGCTGCCACCATCAAACAGGGGAAGTGATATTCGCGGCAGGAAGCTCCAGGCAAAGGCATCACCTTTAAACAGACCGGAAAGCTCGCTACTACCGAAACCGACTGACGATACCAATGTGATCCTTGGGAAAAACGCTGCCCGTGCAGCGCCGATATTTGCATTTAATCCCTTAAGCTGCCCTTCAGCCTGAAGGATATCCGGACGCCGCAGCAGTACGTCCGATGAAAGTCCCGGAGCCGGGTATTTCATCGTGGTCACCGTTTCGGTAAGCGCATTCGGCAACAGCTCTGCCGGGACCTGAGAGCCTACCAGGAAGTTGAGGGCATTTTCGTCCTGCATTGTCAGGGTGGTGTACCGGGCAATGTCAACCCGAGCAGCGTCAACAGTGGTCTGGGCCTGATTCAGGGCGAGTGAATTTGAAACTCCGGCTTCAAAACGGCTCCTGGTCAAATTGTATGATTCCTGCTGGCTGGTTAATGTTTCTTGCGCAAGCTGTAAGCGTTCACGGTCGGCGGCAAGGTTCAGCCACGTTGAGGCAACCTGGGAAACCAGACTGATCTGGACGCTGCGCTGCGCCTGTTCAGTGGCAAGAAACTGTTCAAGGGCCTGGTCCTTGAGACTCTGTACGCGCCCGAACAGATCCAGTTCGTATGAGACAAGCCCGGCGCTGACCGTGTATTGATGTGTCGTCATGGCACTCCCGCGCCCGGTCAGACCGGCAGGAATCCGCTGATAAGCGGCACCCGCGGAGGCATCCACCTTCGGCAGCTGATCCGCACTCCGTATCTGATATAACGCCCGAAACCGCTCAATATTGAGAGCGGCGACGCGAAGGTCGCGGTTATTCTTCAACGCCAGCGTAATCAGGCTACGCAGCCTCTGGTCACCAAAAAACTCACTCCAGGGAATTTCGGCAAACGGCTTCTCCACTACTTGTGCCGCCTCACTCCTGTTCTCCGGTATACCCGGCAGGGCGGCGGGAACCGGAGCTACCGGCGGGGTATACGTGGGTGCCATGGTGGCACAGCCGCCAAGAGAGAATGCGAGTCCCATAACGAGGAACCGGGTGGTCAGTATGCATCGTGTCAGTTTCATATCAGTGTACCTCCGAAGCAGTAACTGGTGCGGGCTCTTCGACATGAGGTACGTACTTCTTCCGGCCGAACAGTCGCGAGACCAGAACAAAGAAAAACGGGATGAATATCAGGTCGATGAACGTTGCCGAGAGCAACCCGCCGGTAACGGCGCTGCCGATAGCGTTCTGGGCTGCGGCACCGGCCCCCTTGGTAAGCGCCAGCGGAAGGGTACCGAAAAAGAACGCCAGCGAGGTCATAATGACCGGACGAAGCCGAATTCTCACCGCCGTCAGGGTCGCCTCGACCAGCTCGTGCCCTTGATGCATCTGCTCCTTGATGAACTGGATGATCAGGATTGCGTTCTTGGTTGAGAGACCGACCGTTGTGAGCAGGCCGATCTGCAGATAGACATCATTCGGGAACATCCGCAGTTTAACCGCAACGACCGCCCCCACCAATCCAAGCGGCAGCATCAGCAGGTTGACGAAAGGAATCGTCCAGCTCTCGTACAGCGCCGCAACGGAGAGGAACACGACAAGAAGCGAGATCGCATAAAGCGCCGGCGCCTGGGCACCGGCGTTCCGCTCCTCGTAGGAAAGACCGGTCCATTCGTAGCCGACTCCCGGCGGCAGCTGGGCGGCCATCTTTTCCACCTCGACCATCGCTTCCCCGGTGCTTATCCCCGGTGCGGCCTGTCCAAGAACCTCAACGGATGGAATGCCGTTGTAGCGTTCCAGGCGCGGAGAACCGTACTGCCAACGGGCAGTGGCAAATGCCGAGAACGGCACCATCTGACCGCTCTTGTTGCTGACATACCAGCTGTTAATATCTTCCGGTACCATACGGTAACGGGCATCCGACTGGAGGTAGACCTTCTTGACCCGGCCGTTCTGTATGAAGTCGTTAACGTATGAACTCCCCCACGCGGTTGAAAGAACGTTGTTGATATCCGCCTGAGATACTCCCTGGGCGCCGGCCCGCACATCGTCAATGTCGAGCTTGAACTGGGGAGAGTCATCCTGACCGTTGGGGCGCACTGCCATCAGTTTAGGGTTTTTCATGGCCATACCAAGAAGCATGTTGCGCGCCTCCATCAGTTTTTCATGCCCCAACCCGCCACGATCCTGCAACTGGAAGTCAAAACCGTTTGCCACCCCCAGTTCAAGTACTGCCGGTGGCGAGAAGGCAAAAGCAAGGCCGTCCCTGAATTTCGAAAACGCTCCCATAGCCCGGCCGGCAATCGCAGCGGCTTTCAGATCAGGGGTTTGTCGCACCTTCCAATCCTTGAGTCTGACAAATGCAAGCCCCATATTCTGCCCCCGACCGGCAAAACTGAACCCGGCCACGGTTATGACACCTTGCACGGTTTTGGATTCTTTTTCGAGGAAATGCTTTTCCAGCTGACGTATGACCTGAATGGTGCGCTCCTGTGTTGCACCTGCCGGCAACTGAACCTGACAGATTATGAACCCCTGGTCCTCATCCGGTAGAAATGATGTGGGAAGATGCAGAAAGACATACGCCATGACGGCAACAATACCTCCGTAGATCACCAGATAGCGCACCGGCTTATTGAATGAGCGACCGACAATCCCTTCGTAATTGTGCCGGCAGAATTCAAATGCCCGGTTGAAGTAGCGGAAGAACCAGGCAAACCAGCCTGTCTCGCCGGCATGGTGCCCCTTTGCAACCGGCTTGAGCAGGGTGGCGCAGAGAGCAGGGGTCAGGATCATGGCTACCATCACCGAGAGGATCATGGCAGAGATGATTGTGACGGAAAACTGCCGGTAGATAACGCCGGTAGATCCCGGAAAGAAGGCCATGGGGAGGAAAACCGCCGTCAGTACGGTGGCAATACCCCAGAGGGCGCTGGTAATCTGCCCCATGGACTTGATTGTTGCCTCTTTGGGTGAAAGTCCTTCCTCGCTCATGATACGTTCCACGTTTTCGACAACAACGATGGCGTCGTCAACCAGCAGTCCGATGACGATAACCAGAGCAAACATGGTCAGGGTGTTGATCGAGTAGCCGCTTGCAGCCAGCACCCCCATGGTACCGAGGAGAACCACCGGCACCGCGATCGTCGGGATCAGCGTAGCGCGAATGTTCTGCAGAAAAAGGAACATGATGATAAAAACAAGGAAGACCGCCTCGATCAAGGTCTGCACAACCTCTTCTATGGATATCTTGACGAAGGGGGTAGAATCGTAGGGATAGACGACCTTCATACCGGCAGGGAAATATTTTGAAAGCTCTTCCATCTTGGCTTTGATCCGGTTACCGGTTTCCAGTGCATTGGCACCGGAGGCCAGACGGATCGCCATCCCCCCCAGCGGTTTCCCGTTGTAGTACGACTGAATCTCATAGTTCTCCGTGCCGATTTTACTTTCAGCCACATCCCTGAGCCTGACAGTAGAGCCGTCACTGTTCGTGCGCAGGATGATGGCATCAAACTGCTCCGTGGTTTGGAGGAGCGATCGGGCATTGACGGTTGCATTGAGCTGCTGTCCCTGGTTAGCCGGTATGCCACCGAACTGTCCTGCCGATACCTGGGCGTTTTGTGACTGCAGCGCTGCAATAACATCGTTGGTAGTCATGTGGAAGTTGTTCAGCTTGGCAGGGTTTACCCAGATCCGCATGGCATTCTGAGTACCAAACACCTGTAACTCACCCACCCCTTCCAGTCGGCTGATGATTTCCTGAAGGTTGGAAACCATGTAGTCAGTCAGGGAGTTGCGGTCCATGGTGCCGTCTTCTGAGACGAGACCGACGATCAGCAGGAAGTTCCTGGTGGACTTAACAACCTGAATCCCCGAACGCTGGACAATCTGGGGGAGGAGCGGCACGGCAAGCTGCAGTTTGTTCTGCACCTGAACCTGGGCAATATTGGGGTCGGTACCTGCCTTGAAAGTCAGGGTGATGCTTACCGCCCCGGCCGAGTCGCTGGTAGAGGACATATAGATCAGGTTGTCGATTCCATTCAGCTTCTGTTCGATAACCTGGGTAACCGTATCCTGCACGGTCTGGGCTGATGCCCCCGGATACACGGCATTGATGGCTATTTGCGGCGGAGCAATCTGCGGATACTGGGAAACCGGCAGTTTCTTGATTGAGAGAAGCCCGACCAGCATAACCATGATGGCGATCACCCAGGCAAAAATCGGGCGATTAATGAAAAATTTAGGCATGGAACGGCTCCTTTATTTTTTTGCTGCTGGTGGTTGCGGTGAACCGGCAGGGGCTACCGCCGGTGCGCTGCCAAACGGGACCGCTTTTACCGGTGTTCCCGGTCGCGCCTTCTGCAACCCTTCCAGAATGACACGATCTCCCGCCTTCAGCCCATCACTGACCAGCCAGCTGTTACCCACCGTTCTGACAACCTTGATCGGACGAGGTTCTGCCTTTTCCTCGGCCCCGACAAGCATGACGACAGCATCACCCTTCGGATTCCGCGTCACCCCCCGTTGCGGGACAAGAATGGCGTTTTCCTGCACTCCGTCTACCAGAATCGCGCGAACAAACATGCCCGGAAGAAGAAATTGTTTGGGGTTGGGGAATACCGCACGCAGTGTAACGGAGCCGGTGCTCGGATCTACCGTAACCTCAGAAAATTTAAGCGTTCCCGGTACTGGATAGGCAGAACCGTCCTCCAGGAGCAGCTTGACCTGCGCCGAACTGCTTTTTTTCAAAACGCCGCTGGCAAGGTTCTGGCGAAGTTTGAGAAGGTCTGCTGTCGATTGAGTCATATCCACATACATCGAGTCAAGCTGCTGGATCGTTGCCAGGGCCGTCGGCTGGCTGGCGGTCACCAGAGCCCCGTTGGTCACGTTTGACCGGCCTATCCTCCCGGAAATCGGAGCAGTCACCTTGCTGTAGGCCACATTGATCCGGGCGGTCTCTACCGCTGCTTTTGCAGCTGCGAGTTCTGCTTCTGCCTGCTTCAGCTGTGCGGATGCATTGTCGTAATCCTGCCGGCTGACAGCCTTTATTTTCACCAGATCACGATAGCGACCCTCGGTGAGCCGGAGCGAAACGAGATTTGCCTCCACCCGTGCCTGAGCGGCTTTAGCACTGGCATATGCCGCCTCAAAGGTTGCAGAATCAATCTGATAGAGCGGCTGTCCCGCGCTCACATCACTTCCCTCGGTAAACAGTCGCTTCAGGATAATGCCGCTCACCTGGGGACGTACCTCGGCAATCTGCCGGGGAATTGTTCGCCCGGAGAGTTCCGTGGTAAGTACTACTTTTTCCGGTTTGATCGTGATAATGCCGACTTCCGGTGGTCCTGACGGAGGAGCAGCCGGCTTTGGCTTACTGCAGCCGGCGAGAGAAAGAGCGGCAACAAGTGTGCCCGCAATGTAAACAGATATCCTGCTGAATGAGTGATGCATGCTGTACCTCGACACGTTGGAATTATTTTTCAAGTAACATTGCTCTATCATTTGAACTACCGCTTTATGGCATCCCAGCACGCTTCAACCGTCCTGGCGATCAAAACATCATCCAGAACAATGAAGCTGAGTATATGGTCACGCGCCACCGCTAAAATCGGCCCGAAAGCCAGATCAAAGAGGATGACAAGCGGAAGATCCTTCATAACCTGCCGACTGAGTCCATCTTCAAAGAGTTCCTTAAATACATCGCACCCTTCTTTTGTCCCCAATAGCTTGTCCCGTCGATGTGCCACTCCGTAGGGTGAGTTGAAAAACTGCTCGATGAACCGGAAATCAAGCGGATTTTCAATAAAATAGTGCATAAGTGCGGTGCACAGGTGAAAAAACCGCTCGCGAAGCGGCTGGTCAGGAGCATATCCCGCCTTGAGAATCGGATAGTTCCGTTCTTCTATTTCCCGGAAAAGCTCCGTTATCATGACATCCTTGTTTTCAAAATAACGGTAGATTGTCCCGGCGCCAACACTTGCCCGTTCGGCAATCATTGCCATTGGAGCACCGTGAAAGCCGTGCTCGGCAATAAGTTCCAGGGCGGCACGAACTATTTCATCTCGCTTGTCCAGCTTTGCCATACATCAACCCCACAATACTCGGAATGAACGTTCATTCCGAGTACCTTTTTCCACTATGGATGTCAACATATTTTTGAGACAATGCAGACTGTCTGATGCGCAGTTGTGATTGTCTGAGCATCGCCGAATATGGCCCGAATGGTGCATGGCTGATTTTGGGAGGATGCCTATGGAACCACTTGAGAGAGAGCGTGCAAAAAAACTGTTTGAAAAATACCGTACTCACCGTGACGGCATCAGGAACGTACCTGAAGCGGCACAGATCTGTCTGATCTGCGGTTCTATCCATATCATTCCCAAGCCTGACAACGATAAGATGCTGTACTGTCGTGACTGCAGATTTTCATTTTACCGCTATATCTGTCCTTTCTGCGGCCTCACCGTTGACGGACGCGACCCGCAGAATCCGGGCTGCCGGGAGTGCGGCGAACGTATCTGCACCTGTGGTGCCTGCGGTTGCGGGTCAAAAGCGGGGAGGTCAGATGCAGCTGAGAGCTAAGCCGAACCGATATGTGTCATTTGTCGGCATTGACGGAGATAATAACTCGCGGAGGCTGATTGAAATGCTGCGATACCATATTGATGACCCGCTCAAGAGCAACCGCTTCTGGGAGATGTTCAAAGACAAGCTGGAGCGGGTTGGAAAACCGGATGAAAACAACGGGAGATGTCTTGACGAGCTGTTCCTGATCCATGCATACATAAACAATATCAGTGAGTTATTTGAACAATATGACGATCAGCCGGCACTGGCATTACTGGAACAGATCGAGGCGGAGAGCTGCTGATCCGGAAAGGGCAGGGACACACTACCCTGCGGTATCAGGACAGTGAACTCATACCGGCTTTCAGGAGAAAATTTCCCATGAGGTGCCGGGAGATTGTGCAGTAGTTGTCACTATGTTTTTCGAACATGCACACAAGTTCATCAGCTTTTAACCGCGTTGCCGCATCCCACCCGCACCACTCACGGATAATCTGTCCGGTCACCTCCGGGTGAAACTGTAATCCCCACGCAGAATCACCGAAACGAAACGCCTGGTGAGGACAGTCCGGCGACGTTGCCAGCAGCACACCGCCGGCGGGAATATCAAAGCTGTCGTGATGCCACTGAAAGGTGGTGAATTCCGTAGATATTCCATCGAAAAGAGGATCCGCCGCACCATCCCGTGTCAGTGAAACGCTCAAAAAGCCCAACTCCTCCCACCGCCTTGAAACAACCGATCCCCCCAATGCTGCCGCCAGCAACTGCCCGCCAAGGCAGATGCCCAGATAGGGAATTTTGTCTGTTACGACTGTTCGAATAAGGCTCTTGAGATCTGCGAGGAACGGGTGGCGACTGTCGTCATTTGCTCCCATTGCCCCCCCCATTACGATTAATGCCGATATTTCACCAACTTCCGGGAGACGTTCGCCTCGGTAAGGGTGATGGACACTATACGGGATGGTACAATCATGCAGTATATTCCCCGGCGGAACGTCCGGATCATTCTGAATAATATGCAGCATCTGGTTTCAAGCCTTTCTGTTAACCCGCAGAATCAGGTCTCCCTCAAACAGCAGCGGATGGCGGCGGATGCCGGTCAGCAGACCGGCTACAGGGGCAACAACCTTTTCAATCACATTGCCGGCAAAGCTGTCGTAGATATACCCCAGCTCCTGGCCCGCCCGTACCCAGCGACCAACCTGGCTGTCGGAAACGAAGGTACCGGCTTTTTCTGCGTAGACACGGAAGGCGCTTGCCTTGTCAAAACAGCAGACCTCCTCATCTTCGATTGCAATCTCGACCCCTTCCAGCACACCTATCCTGCCCAGAAACGAGACCATTGCCCGAAAGACTCTCTGGCAGTGGTCCAACTGGACGGCACTGCCGCGCCCCACCCGCATGACAAAGCTCTGACCAGGCCATACCTTCCACGAATGCATCATGGTTGTGGTAAAAACCGGTGAAAGTGAACGTTCCATCACCGCCGGAAGTCCGAACTGCCGTGCCGTTGCACGTTCTGCATCAGTCGGCCCGTGGAGACGCACCTGCGGGATTTCCTCGAAATCGTTGCTGGCGGTGTGAATATCGATGCGGTACTCGGCACGTTTCGTCGCCTCCAGCACCGCATACGCGATGCGCTGGGTCGTTTCACCGGTGGTGCTGCCGGGAAACATGCGGTTGATATCCGATTTATCGAAGGGCCAGGTACGCGTACGCAGATTGACACCCAGCACGTTGACAGCGGGGATGATCAACACCCGCTTAACCAGTTTCAACTCCGGATACTTCCCGGCTTCAACGCAATTTAAAAAATCGGCCAGGCGAGACAGGATGAAGATGCCGTTGAGCTCATCACCATGCAGTCCGGCAACCAGGGCAACAGCGGGGTTTGAAGATTTGGGGCCAATTTCATGATACGGGATGTCAAACCCTTCCCGTACCGGAGCGGTCATGCAGAGCAGATTGCGAATCATGATCTCCCCCCTTTCCGTGCCATAACCCGTGCCATAAGCGATCCTTCGTATACCAGCGGATATTCCCGCAGCGTAAAAAGAACGCCGTCCACCGGCGAACGTACTTCGGAAAGGATTTCACTCCGAAACGGCGAGACAATCGTACCGAGGATTTCTCCGCAGCGCACATCAGTCCAGTGAGCCGCAGCCGGAATGAACATGCCGGATGTCTGGGCATTGAGATAATGGACATTGCTGTCGTCGGCGATCAGCGGAGCATGATCCACCACAGGAACGACCACATCAGGAGCAAAAGCACCCAAATCCTTCCAGACCGTCAGGATCCCCGCAACCAGTTGATCGCAGTATTCCGGAGTAATACGCATGCCGACCCCCATTTCCGCAACAAGACAGGGGGTGCCACAACTGTTGAGACTGTGGGCGACGGTGGTTTCCAGCACCGTCGCCGCACCGTGCAGCCAGATCAGATCCAGGTTCATGCGTTGGGCAATCGGAACCAGCAGGTCGTCAAACTCCTGGTTGATACGCACCTGGGGAATTTCACGCAGATAAATATTGCTGGCATGGATATCAACCACCAGTGCTGCCCCTGAAAGCTCCGTCATCAGTGCTGCCGCCAGCCGCTCAGGAAGCGGTCCTCCCGGAGAACCGGGAAATGCGCGGTTGAGGTCGGTGTCGAAAACCGGCAGACCACGGGTCAAGGTATCAAGCCCCAGAGTGTTTATCGCCGGGTACAGCTCAACGCTTCCGCGCAGGGCTCCGGGAGAAGTCCGCTGCAGCTCGTCCAGCCAGACGGCCAACCGGTGACAGACATAGAGACCCTCGAGCTCATCACCGTGAATTCCGGCAGTAACGGCAACCCGGGGGCCATCGCCGCCCGTAAATACGGTGCGACGGATATCCATCCGCTCACGGTATGGCATCTCTATGGTAAAGAATGTTTCTATTTTCATGGATTGTGGTGCGGACATCGTTGTCTCTTTCAGGATTTCAGGTTAGTTCATATTGGGCAGAAAATACCACGGTGAAGCAGGAAACGTGGAGAAAAAAGTACTGTCAGGAATCCGTCCTACTGTTCCTGGCCCTGTCCCTGCATCGTTACTGTTACTGTCGGCAGTTCACCTGATGGCTCCCCTTTAAAGCTGCCACGTTGGGGTGCAGCATCGTAGGAGTCCCGACCGACCGCAACCGCTACATAGTGATCATTCGCCAACAGGTTATGGGTTGCGTCAAAGCCGATCCATCCGGCACCCGGTACCAGAACCTCTGCCCAGGCGTGGGTTGCCAGCGGTTCACCAACCTGACTGATGCCGGGATCAAGATACCCCATGACATAGCGAGCGGGAACTCCCCATGAGCGTGCCACAGTGATGAAAAGATGGGCAAAATCCTGGCAGACTCCGCCCCCCTGACGCACAGCAGCGGTTAATGAGCCGTGGACCTCAGTACTGCCGGATCGATACTCCAGCACCGATGGTACCCACTCCAGCAACGCCATAAGCGAATCCAGCACCGGTTGCTCGCTATCACGTCTTGGGAAAGCACACGCGACCGCTTCGGCCAGCTTCATAGCTGACGGTGTCAACAGACTGCGATGAAGAACATAATCGTTCATCGGAGGGGTGCGCCGAATTGTTTTTTGCAACCATTCCTGTTCGTCGACTGCTGCTATCGCCTCAAAATTGAACGGGTTCTGCTGCAGGGTTTCCACTTCGCTCTTCAAACGCGTCACGAGACGGGTGTGTGGCTGGATCACGCAGAAATAATCCACCCGATTACCAAAATAATCGAAATAGGACGCCATTTCTGCGTCCGGTTCCGTTTCCATGGCGCAGGAAAGAACCTTTTGATGCCCGTCCGCGCGTGGTGCCAGACGCAGCTCAACATGATGTTCACGGACCATCTGAGGATACTCAAGGATCGTTTCGTGTTCTATAAGATACCGCATGTACTTCTCCTCTGGTTTCAGGTACGGCAACAGCAGCACACCGCCCCGGAGTTACCGACACCGGGATGTTGCATCGAGGGCACGCGCGGTGTCCCCCCTATTGAAAAAATTCTTCCGCCAGAGCACCGTGGAGCAGTGACAGTCGTCGCAGCAATTCATCCAGGTATTCGTGCAGACCGTTATCGAATATCTGCTTCACGGTCACCTCTACCGATTCACTCAGACTCTGAAACGCCGCCTCGGTCGCCGCCTTGTTCTCCAGGCCAATCGCCTGCAGGGCCCCGCCCATATGCTTCACGGAAAAAACGATCGACCGGGGGAATTCACGGTTAAGAACAACAAATTCGGCGACGTCTGCCGGCATGAAGGCAGAATGGTAATTGCGCCGGAACGCTTCGAATCCGGACAATGATTTGAGCAGGGCAGCCCACTGGTAATAGTCTAGCGCAGATCCAACCATGGAGAGATCAGGCAGAATAATATGATACTTGATATCAAGTGTACGGGCGGTCATGTCGGCACGTTCGAGACATCCCCCCAGCTGGTAGAACGCATACGCCTCGCCACGCATCATGGTGGAGGCAACCAATCCGTTAAAGCGCGCCACCTGGTTGCGTAACTCAACAAAAATGGCTCCGGCCCGTTCAGGAGTCAATGATCCCTTCAGCCGTTCGTCAAAGTTCATCCAGATTTCATTGACCGCCTCCCACATCTCTTTGGAAATGCGATCGCGCGCAACCCGGGCATTCTCCCGGAAAAGACGCAGGCAGGTGCGGATGGAGCTGGGATTTGAACGTCCGGCACTGATAAACTGCAACACGCGCGGCGTACTGATGCCGCCGCCGAACTGTTCGTCATAGAGCGGCTCCGATGAGTTTATCTGCAGGATCGGCCGCCATTTGTCCTCTTCGCCCATATCCTCTTCCGCCTCAACCAGATAGAGCAGGTTGATCTCCATCAGACGGGCGGTTTCCCCGGCCCGCTCCAGATAACGGGCCATCCAATACATAGAATCGGCTATACGACTTAACATGATATTCCTCCTCCTTACTCAGCCAATACCCACGTATCTTTGCTGCCGCCACCCTGAGATGAGTTAACAACCAGCGAACCCTTGCGAAGTGCCACCCTGGTCAGCCCACCAGGAACGACCTCAATATCGTCGCCATAAATCACGTACGGACGCAGATCCAGATGCCTGGCTTCCAGCTCACCATCCATATAGCAGACGTGACGGGAGAGATAGACAACCTGCTGGGCGATATAGTTGCGCGGATTCTCCAGCACCAGATCCATGAACTCTTTCCGCGAAGCGGGGGTCGATGAAGGTCCCATGAGCATGCCGTAGCCACCGGATTCGCTGACCGCCTTGATCACCATCCGCTCCATGTTGTCGAAAACATACTCACGATCTGACTTGTTGGTCATCTGGTAGGTATGCACATTATTGAGGATCGGTTCCTGGCCGAGGTAGTAGCGGATAATGTCCGGCACGTACGGGTACACCGCCTTATCATCGGCAATGCCGCTGCCGGGTGCATTGACAATCGCAACGTTCCCCGCCCTCCAGGCATTAATTACCCCGGCGATGCCCAGGGAGGAGTCAGAGCGGAACACCAGTGGATCAAGAAAATCATCGTCGATACGGCGGTAGATCACGTCCACCCGTTGCAGACCGGTAGTGGTTTTCAGGTAGACAATATCGTTGACCACGACCATGTCACGCCCCTCGGCCAGTTCAATACCCATTTCCTTGGCAAGGAAGGTGTGCTCGAAATAGGCCGAGTTGTAGATACCGGGGGTCAGCAGCACGATCTCGGCGTTGTCCTTACCGCGCGGTGAGAGCCCGCGCAGGGCGGCGAGCAGCAGGGACGGGTAGTGTTCAACACGGCGTACGCGGTATTTATTGAAAAATTCCGGCATGATCCGCCGCTCTATGACCCGGTTCTCGATCATATAGGAGACACCGGATGGTGTACGCAGATTATCTTCAAGAATCAGGAACTCACCTTTTTCATCACGGATAATATCAATACCGCTGACATGGGTATAGATCCCCCGCTGCGGCACGATGCCGACGATCTCACGACGGAAGTCCCGCCCCTGATAGATAAGCTCCGGGGGTATGACCCCGTCCTTGATTATGCGCTGTTCGCCGTAGAGATCCCCGAGGAAGTGGTTCAGAGCCCGCACCCGCTGTTTAAGACCCAGTTCGATCTTGACCCACTCCTGGGCGGTAATGATGCGCGGGATCAGGTCGAAGGGCCAGATGCGTTCGATCCCTTCCTCACTCTCCCCATATACCGTGAAGGTTACACCCTCAGCCTGCAGCGCCAGCTGCGACTCGTGGGCTTTTGCCTCAAGGGCACTGTTACCGGTGGCCCTGATATTATCCCACAACAGCCGGTAGTGGTCACGAGGCGTGAAATCATCAGCGTAAAACTCGTGATAGGGGGTGCGGGGTTTGTTCCCCTGAAGACCGGCGTTGGACATGGCGCACTCCTTTTGTTCATAAATTTCAGTCTAAATATACATACCTGTTCAGAATAGTCAGCAGGTATTAATTTATTCCTGCTGGCTGATAACGATAAAACGTTCGTCAAACCATGGCTCAAGCAGCGGCCGTACATCTCTCCATGCAAGACCCCCGCCACCGCAACCCGGTCGGGGAACAATAATATGCTGCCATCCGCATATATCAGCCAATGCCCGTAATTCCTGGGCTGAGCGTGCGATGATGCGCAGGTCCGGGAGCGACCAGGGCGTTTCCTCAACCGGAAAAGTAACAATACCGCAACCAAGGTCAAACACGTGGCTGCCCTGTTCTGCCAGCAATGTGCCTAATTTTTCAGCCAGCTGCGGATATCTACGTGACGCCTGTCTCGCCACCCCACGGCCAAAGATCGCCCGCCCATTCCCGGTGAGCGACCCGTTGGTTGTGATCGCAATTATGCCTGCAGATATGTATTCCCAGATATCGCCTACGGTCTCAAGCATTCCCTCGCCGATCCCTGCAGGTAATCGAACACCTCGCCACGGGTGGAAACAAATCGCGGCATCTGGTTCAGCAGGTCTTCCAGGAGGTTCAGAACCTCGCCATCCTCGCTCCCCAGTTCTTCCATGACAGCGGTCATCATCGGCAGAATATCATAGAGGTCATCGCGGTTGAACGGAGCAGGGTCAGGCAGACCGATGAACTTGGGCTGTTCGCGATTTTCAATGTCCCGTGGATATTTAAATTTAAAATCAGATGCTTTGACAATGAGTGGCATAGGCCCTCCGCTGTTTAGTGCCCGCCGCAGCCGCTGCCGCAGCCGCCGCCGCAACCGCCCGGTCTGACAATATCAGCAGCTTTCGGTTTTTCACAGAGTTTCAGCGATGACCTGTCGACATACCATGCGCCATCCACCTGCTTCCCCTGCAGCTCATCTTTCTTGAGCATCATCAGCACCCGCACCTCGGTTGTTTCCAACAGTTGCGCCGCATCGGCAATCGCAACAAAATTAGTTCCCGCTTCACACATGGTCTCTCCCCTTATGCTGCCTTCGGCAGCCCTTCTTCGCCAAAATAAATGGCCATCAATTCACAATTTGTCAGGTCACGTTTGCGGGTGCATGACATGCTTCGCGTACGTTCCAGGAGCACATCCGCCTGTTTACGGCCAATCGTAATACCCATACTGCGATAACGTTCGATCAGGCCACCGGTGCCGGAATGTTTGCCAACCAGAATACTGCGGGACGAGCCGACATCCGCCGGGTCAAACCCTTCATAATTGCGTGGGTCTTTGATGATACCATCGGCATGAAGTCCCGATTCATGCGCAAAGACCCGTGACCCGACCACCGGCTTGGAAGCGGAGAGCGGCCGATCGGACGCTTTGGCAACAAACAGTGACATTTCACGAAAACGGTGGGTGTCTATGCCGGTTTCAATACCGCAGGCATGCTTCAATCCCATTACGACCTCTTCAAGCGCTGCGTTTCCCGCCCGCTCACCCAGGCCGTTAATCGTCGTGTTGACAAACTTCGCACCGGCACGGATACCGGCAATGGCGTTGGCTGTTGCCATCCCCAGGTCGTTGTGGGTGTGCACTTCGATATCGACATCAGGTACCGCCGCTCGCAGAAACGATACTTTGTCAAACATGGTAAACGGATCCAGTATACCCAGGGTGTCACAGAAACGGAAACGATCACCGCCCAGGGTGCGGGTAATTTCCATCAGTTCAACCAGGAAAGCCATGTCTGCACGGCTGGCATCTTCACCGCCGACGGACACATAGAGATTATGCTGTTTTGCAAAACCGAGGGCGACCTTCAACTGTTCTCTGACCGCCTCGCGGTCTTTACGCAGTTTGTGAACGATCATCTGGTCTGATACGGAAAGCGAAATGTCTACCGCCTGCACACCGCAGGCGATGCTCGCCTGTATTTCAGGCACCAGCGCCCGGTTCCAGGTAATCAGACGGGCATTCAAGCCCAGATCAACGAGCGTACGAATACTGTCCTGTTCTTCTTTCCCCATTGCCGGGATTCCGCACTCAATCTCACCAACTCCAATGGAGTCGAGCATGCGGGCAATCGCTATTTTTTCGCGCTTTGAAAAAACCACTCCGGCGGTCTGTTCTCCGTCGCGAAGGGTCGTGTCGTCAATTATAATGTCATGTCGTCCGTTCATGATTTCCTCCCCCTTGAGGTACCGCAGCTACCCGCAGCTCCCCATCGTTGCCAGCCCGTAAACCAACTCCGGTCGATAGTCAGGTTTCCTGCCCGCATACATCAGTTCGGTACTTCCTGCTATCCTCATTTTCCCATGGTTGAAAATTCGGAGCGCCGCCCGGTTTGAAACGGGCGCATCCAGTACAATCTTTGTGCCCAATGCAACGGTTCTGATGGCGTCCTCAAAAAGATGCTCCGCACATTTCACGCTGCCTGCGGCAAACGGCCCGATCTGTACCGAATCGCCACACGGCTGCAGTGAAATAAAACCTGATTCATCCTGTAATACGTTCCCCCGCCCCACTGTCGCTGCCAGCAGCATGTCTCGCTGATCGCCCCAGGAGAGGCGGTCGAGATCGATGGCCGGGGCATTCAGAGTGCCTGATCCGAAATCATTGAGCCCACCATGCTTCTGGCGTCCTTTACCGATCCAGCGGATGATGGTATCAGTACGGGTAAATCCATACTTTTCATAGAGCGGTTGACCTGATTTAGAGGCGGTCAGCCAGTACGTTTCAGCACCGGCCCCGCGAAGTGCCTCAAGAGCGGCACCAAACAGCCGTTGCCCGATCCTCTTCCCCCGCTGTTCCCCCGCAACGATCAGATTGCCGATCCATCCGCTCAGCCGATGATGCAGAGAGGTTACAAATCCAACCGCTTCTCCATCACTCCCACGTGCGGTAAAGCACCCCTGGGGGAACGCAGAGAGAAGAAATTCAAATTCCCATGATTCTGCCACCCACTGTTCAGCTTCCGCCAAAGCCAGGAATGCCGGTATCTCCTCTGTGCAGAACGGTTCAATTGTCATGGCGTCGGACAAGCCGCCTCGGCTATTGTTACGTTGAGGTCCTGACCGATTAGGCCGATCGCATCGGCACGGCACTGCTTGCAATGGGCAAATTGACCGATAATGTTCTCGTTCGCTGAACGGAGTGCCGCGACACGCTCCTCGGTTGGTGGTACAATGTGTGCCAGTTCAGCCTGGGGAATAATCGGCATGATATTCATGACGAAAGCCCCCAACTCCTTGACCCGTTTGGCTATCAACGGCAGCTGATCGTCGTTGACTCCCGGTATGAGGACCGAATTAACCTTTATGGTGAGACCAAGTCCACCCGCCCGCTTGAGCCCCGCAAACTGGTTGGCGATAAGTATTTCTGCCCCTTCAACACCAGTGTAATGCGTACCGTGATAGATAACATGGCGGTAAATCTGGGCACCGATTTCCGGGTCGACTGCGTTAATGGTAACAGTCAGACTGTGCAACCCCATTTCATACAGACGGTCTATTGATTCCGGCAGCAGCAGCCCATTGGTGCTGAGGCAGAGCATCAGGTGGGGAAATTCTTTTTTAACCATCTCAAAGGTCTCAAAGGTCTCTTCGTTGGCAAGCGGATCTCCGGGACCGGCGATACCGACAACCTTGATAATCGGACCGGCGATCGGGCTGGCCATGACTTCCCGCACTTTTTCAATCGCTTCCTGAGGAGTAAGAATACGGCTGGTAACGCCGGGGCGTGATTCGTTGGCGCAGTCGTGCTTGCGTGAGCAATAGCCGCATTTGATATTGCACTTGGGCGCCACGGCCAGATGCATACGGCCGTTTTTGTGATGGTTACCGCCGAAGCAGGGATGTCCCTGGATTTTGTCCTTCATTTCACATGCAGTTGCCATAATTTATGCTCCTTCCAAAATAAAAAACGCCCACAGGAAAAATCCCGCGGGCGTCGTTGCCATTGCTGAAGTTGATAGAGCATAGAGTGTGCCATCTTGCCAGGACAACACATCAAACCCTTTAAAACACAGGGCAACTGAGCATCAGACAAAACCTGGCAGAAACACTGAGCGCAATTGTTTGTCAGTGTAAACAGCGTACCGTCTCCTTCCCGTACACAAAGTGCACACAATTTAAGCATATTGGTGTCGGAGTATTCCTTGCAGGGAGATTTTCTCCGTTACTCAACTACTCACTGTTTTTAATGTATGGGGTACCCATGTTTATCCAGTACAACCTTGAAGAAATTCACGACCGTGCACGGGCCGCCTTTATCGGTATGGCGATCGGTGATGCTCTGGGTGCCACGGTCGAATTCATGACCGCCTCTGAGATTGCTTCAAAATACGGCACATTCCGTGACATTATCGGCGGTGGCTGGCTGCGTTTAAAGCCGGGACAGGTCACTGATGATACCGAAATGGCGCTTTGTATCGCCCGGGCTATTATTAAAAGTCAGGGATGGTCACTGACGGCGGTCGCTGACAACTTTGCCGCCTGGCTCAAGTCACGTCCGGTTGACTGCGGCGATACCTGCCGCAAGGGCATCCGCGCCTATCTTCTCCACGGACGACTGGAAGCACCGCAAAACGAGTGGGATGCCGGCAACGGCGCTGCCATGCGCCTCCTTCCCGCAGTCCTCTTTTCTCTCCCTGATGGTGAGCTGCTCAAACAGTATGTCATCGAGCAGGCCCACATCACCCATAACAACCCGGTATCCGATGCCGCCTGCCTCTGCCTGGGGCAACTTCTGCACATGGCGCTCTGCGGAGCGGAAAAAAGCCGTCTGCGCCGCCATGTTGACGGACTGCTGCTCAGATTTCCAACGTTCAACTTTGAACCGTACCGCGGCCTTGCGACCGGTTATGTAGTTGATACCATGCAGACGGTGTTTCACTGGTTTTTCCGGGGGAAGAGCTTTGAAGAGTGCCTGGTTGGAACCGTCAATCAAGGTGCCGATGCCGATACGACCGGTGCCATCTGCGGGATGCTGGCAGGTGCCTATTACGGCATGGAGGGAATACCGAAACGCTGGATAAAGAAAATGGATGCAAAAGTGATTGCTGAAATTGAGATCGTGGCAGAACGTCTGATTGCGGAGAGCCCGGCGGGGAGAAGATTTTAATGATGTAACTGTTCTAAATTGATCACACAGAGGCGCCTGCTACCGCCTGCGTCTCTGTGTGAATGGCTACCCTTCCTTCAAAATGCCCCCTGCAACCTGCAGCAGAGTTTTCCGCTTGTCCATTGCCGTTTTCTGCATGGCGCGATACGCCTCCGCCTCAGACAAGTGGTTCTTTTCCATTATCAAACCCTTGGCTTTTTCAATGACCTTACGATTCTCAATCAGCTCGTGCAGATCATCGATTTTTTCTTTCAACTCTTCAATCGCTTCTGTGTGCTGCAGGGCTATCTCTATGGCAGGCAACAGGTCCTGCTGGCGGAGGGGTTTGGTTAAATAAGCGGCAATCCCGCTTGCAGATGCCCGTTTTACAGTCGCGCCGTCACAGGCGCTGGTCAGCAGCATGATGGGGATTTTCAGTTTTTTTCTGATCTCGATCGCAGCGCTTATGCCATCCATTCCGGGCATGGAAACATCAAGAATCGCAATATCGGGAAAGCTTGCCAACGCCAGCTCAACGGCTTTTGCGCCGTCTCCGCATTCCAGGATCTCATCAAAACCGAGATCAACCAACATACTCTTCAGGTTCGTTCTGATGAGCGGTTCGTCATCACAAATCAGTATTGATCTACTCATAAATGTATCCCCCTGTACCGGGAGATAGCATGAGCCGTGCCACGTGGGACAAACGTTTGAAATAGTCGTTACTGTTTTAATACTTTTTGAATCGTAGACTGGAGTGTCGACAGCTTATACGGTTTCTGCAGGAAGCCGGCCAACCCCTTGCCGATGAACTTCTGCGTCACTTCCTGCTCGTTAAAACCGCTGGACATGATTACCTTGACGTCCGGATTCAGCTGCCGTAACTCACGGAAACATTGCTCGCCATCCATATGCGGCATGGTAAGATCAAGGATAACAAAAGCAATGTCATCCCTGGATTTGAAAATCTCCAGCGCCTCTCTGCCGTCATCGGCGGTGATGGCGCTAAAGCCGATCTCTTTCAACATCTGAATGCCGAGGCCACGAATGGTTTCTTCGTCATCGACCAGCAGTACAACCCCGTTGCCGTGCCATGCGTTGCCGGGAGAGGTACCGTTGAAAACTTCGGGCGGTTTGCCAGATGAAGGAAGCAGAATCTTGAAGGTGGTGCCTTTATTCTGCTCGCTGTAAACCTTGATAGCACCCTTGTGCCCTCGTACGATACCGAGTACAGCAGCCATACCAAGACCTCTACCGGTAAATTTCGTCGTAAAAAAAGGATCAAACAGCTTGGACAGAGTCTCCTTATCCATGCCGCATCCGGTATCAGCAATTTCCAGATACACATACAGACCATCGTTCAGATTCTCATCCAGCCAGACATCTTCCAGATAATTCCGGTTACAGTCGATACATCCGGTTGTAATGGCAATAACGCCGCTTTTGTCACCAATCGCTTCCGAAGCGTTGATCACCAGATTCATGACGATCTGGCGGATCTGGGTCGCATCTGCCTCTACCACCGGGAGTTGCTGATGGGGGTTGAGCCGCAGCACCGCTTTTTTTGAAATGGAGACTTCCAGCATGTGCAGCATATCTTCCAGCAGGACGTTCAGGTTTATATTCTCGACCACGAACTTGCCCTTTCCGGAATAGGCAAGCATCTGTTTGGCGAGGTCGGCCGCACGGGCGGCGGCATGTTCAATGCGATGCAGGTTGTCCACCGCCGGTGATTCCTTGTTGATGCGCATCAGGGCCAGATCGGCATTGCCGATGATGGCGGTGAGGATGTTGTTGAAGTCATGGGCAATGCCGCCGGCCAACACGCCCAGGCTTTTAAGTTTCTGTGAATGGAGGAGCTGTTTTTCAAGATTCAGCCGCTCTTCCTCCGAACGCTTCCGGTCTGTAATATCCGTACTCATGAGACAGAGCCCACTGATCGTGCCGTCTGCGGCTTTCAGGGGAAACTTTGTCGAAATTCCATACTGGCGGCCTTTCACGGCATCATCAAAGTATTCCTCCCTCTCGATGCAGCAATCCCCCTCAATAACTTCCAGATCGTTTGCCCGGAACAGTTTGCCACTCGATCCGGGAAACAGCTCTTCATCAGTTTTGCCAATGGCTTCACTGCGAGACAGTCCGGTAACTTCCTCCCATTTCCGGTTGACTATCTCATAGTGCCCCTCCCGATCCTTAACCGCTATCAGCATGCCGCTGTATTCGATAATATCGGCCAGAAACCGGCGATTCTCCTCCAAAGAGGCCCGTGTCCGGTTCATTTCCGTAATATCCCGGTGCAGTGCGATGACACACGGCTCTCCACTCAATTCGATCATCCGCAGGGTAATAGCCATCGAGCGGATATCACCCCCCTTGGTTCGATGTATCGTCTCAAAATTGACAATCCCGTCCCGCCGCAGGATTACAGAGGTATCTTCCATATCAGCTGCACTCTTGGCCGCTTCAAAATCCGAGACGGTCAGGCCGGCAAACTCTTCCCGGGTATAGTCAAGCTGTGCATGGGCTGCAGTATTGAACTGCAGCGGCCTGAGATCGGGAACGCTCCAGAGCACTACTCCTGCCGGCGACTCGTCAAACAGGGTCCGGTAGAGGGTTTCCGAATCCTGCAGACGCTGGTGCGCTTCCGACAGAAGGGAATAATTTGAAATTTCGTTGTCCAGCATCAGACCGGCATACACGAAAAAGGGGATGAGTTCCTTGAAGATACCGGTATCGGAGAACTGCATACCGTCCATGCAGATGGCACCAATTTTTCGTTCCTGAGACACCAGCGGATATATCCACTCCTCTACCTGTATCAAATCGGCTTCACCGGCGGATACGTCCTGCAGTACGCCCTGGCTGATCCGCACCGGTTTGCCGTCGGCCAGCGCGGTGACGACATCCGGGTTGTCGGATTCCTGAAACAGTCCGCTCGCCCCGAAGACATCCCGGTACCGCCAATTGTCGCCCACCCGGAAAATTATCGATATATTGGCCGCACCAATGGTCTGCATCAGGACGTTGAGAATATGCTGCACCATGTTATCAAGTCCGGCAACTTCACTGAGACTGGTCAGCAGACGGTTAAGCAGTTCAAGCCGCGCCTTGCTTTGCGCCAATTCAGAAATGCGCTGTTCGAGTTCAGCAATTTTTTCATGGGTGAGTTGTCCGTCAGGTATCATTGTGCTCCTGCCTTAGCGCGGAAAAGCGTCTCCACAAGATTTGCTTCGAGATGTTCAAGCCCTACGTCTACCCAGCGCAGGTCAAGTGTCGTCATGGCGCTCACGGCCTCCGCCTCAGCACTGAAATCAGCCGAGCAGGGGGTGCGAATCGCCAGTATATAGGTATGGGCACCGCGGAAAATGCTCCGCATTATTTCCGGGCTGCCCGGGATAACAGCACCGACAATAGTGTCCCAGTGCAGCGCCCAATCTTCAAACAAAAAAAACGCGCCCTGCTCCAGCTCGCGACAGAACATCTCGTGTCCCAGGTAGATATCAACGCAATTCTGGCCCGCGGTGCGGATAACATGGGCAGCATCCAGAATATGCTCCATGCAGGGATGACAGGCACCGTAAAATACAACGGCAGCCTCACCGGCATGAAATTGTAACGTTTTTTCCAGAGAAATGCGAAGTTTTCCAAAGTCTACGTGCAGGCCGGAGGGGAGAAACGTCATCGCCAGATTCCAGCCGTTTTTTTCGGCCAGATAACGAATCTCCTTGCCAAGAATACCGCAGCCGATTAATCGTTCCACCTCACTCATACGCCATCCCTATGCATAGCTGCCATGTTTGATGGCCGCGTCCACCAGCGCCCTTATGTTGTCTTCGGGAATCCGGTATGGCATCAACAACGTACCGAAAAGAAAGCCGCCCCCCTGCTTTCCGGCCCCCATGATCCGCTCCACTTCCTGATCGATTTCGTCCGGAGTCCAGTCTATGAGCCTGATATCGTTGATTGCTCCGGCAATCAGCGCCTGGGGCCCCAGAATGCGCCGTGCTTCGATGATATCATCAAACGGATTAAGATAATAGGCACCGATTCCGGTATCCGTCTGCAGGTCGGCCAGGATCGGATTAATCCGGCCTCCGCCGTTGAAGAACACCACGCCGGCAGGACCCTGCTGCTCCAGGTCCTTAATCACCCAGGGAAGCGCCAGCTCCCGGGATTTGTGCGGCGGAATGAAGGTCGCCGATGCCACCGGATTCACATAGACAATGAGATCGGCACCCGCCTCGCGCAGTGCGGCGATCTGGCGGGAACAAAAATGAGAGCAGAGTTCCAGAAGCTGGTCACGCAACCGCGGGTCGCCACTCAGAAAAAGATCCAGCCATTGGCCGATACCCATCAGCATGGCCGGCAATGAGAACGACGCCGTCACGACACCAAGCACCGGCCAACGCCCGGCCGATTCCCGCTTCATGATCCCGATACAGGCTGCAAGTTCACGGAAACGCGGATGTTCATTCAACTCCTCCGGCAGTTGCAGCTTTTTGATATCTTCCGGCGTGCGGATAACCAGGTGGCCGACATTGGGAGGCCCATCAGCAGCATAGACTATGCTCTTGCAGCCGAGTATCTCCGCCTCCAGGGCTGAGTAGAACATCCCCAACAGGGTATCATACCCGTATTTTTCACGCATGCGCAGCTGCCCCTCAGCAACAAAGTCACCCCGGGAATAATACTCACGCAGCGAAATTCCTAATTCCTGTGCGCCTTGATCGAGCAGGTTGCAGATTATCGGTACCCGGTCCGGTATCTGACCGCTCATCAGTGCCCCGAAACGCTCCATACCGATGCTCATGATCGCACCTCTCGCACCAGACGTGCCACAACGGCAGGCGCCTCCGCTGCACTGTCAGCCCAGGCATCAGCCCCGACCTCACGAAACAGGTTGTCATGAAAACGGTATGGTGCACCGCCGACAATGATGCGTAGCCTCCCCTCCAGCCCGCGGCTCTTAAGAATCCGGCGCACCTGCTTCGCTCCGAACTCCCCGGTAGCGGTGTGAACCATCATGGAGGATATGGCGATAACCTCTGCGCCAGCGGCAACCGCCTCATCAACAAAACGCTCCGGGTTGACATTAATTCCCAGATCGGTAATTTCAAACATACTGGCCCGCAGGCAGCCGATGACGATCTTCTTGCCAAGTCCGTGAAAATCGCCGTGACTGGTGCCGATGACGACGTGGCCGCGAATTTTGGGGACAGATGCAAACAGGGGAATCAGCCGGTCAACAACCTCCTCAGCGATCTGCGCCGCCAGAAAATGTTGGGACAGCGTAACCAGATTGTCGGAAATCATCCCGCCAACCATCCGCTCCATGCCCGGGATAATGATGTCGAAAACGACCTTCTCGGGAGTCATCCCACCGTCAAGCGCGTTCTGGACAATCCTCAGTGCAGTTGGTTTATCAGTATCGAAAAGTGCCTTCAGATAGGCTTCCAGAGCACGATCTGCGCTATGTACGGTCATCGCAATCCTCCTGTGTAGTGAGCGTGCACGATGGAGAGATATTCCTGATTACCTCTTTGAGGACACTCAGCTTGTACGGTTTCTGGACAAATCCGGCCAGTCCCTTACCGATAAATTTCTGTGTAACCTCCTGCTCGTTGTAGCCGCTGGATATGATTACTTTGACGTCAGGATTCAGCCGCCGCAACTCACTGTAACACTGTTCACCATCCATATGCGGCATGGTCAGGTCGAGGATAACAAAACTAATACCCGGATTCTCCGTATAGGCGTTCAGTCCCGCTCGTCCATCCTCTGCCGTTATCGTCGTAAACCCGAGTACCCTCAGCATTTCGGCTCCGATGGCGCGAATGGTTTCCTCATCGTCAACCAGCAGCACCGTACCGGTCCCATGCCAATTATCAGGGGGTGAGGCTCCGTTAAAAATCTCCGCCGGTTTACCTGATGCAGGCAGCAGAATTTTGAAAGAGGTTCCTTTGCCCACCTCGCTGTAGACCTTGATCGCTCCCTTATGCCCCCGCACGATGCCGAGTACCGCCGCCATTCCCAGACCTCTGCCGGTAAATTTGGTTGTGTAGAAGGGATCGAACAGCTTTGCCAGTGTTTCACGATTCATACCGCAACCGTTATCGACTATTTCAAGGTAGACATACAGGCCATTGATAAGATTTTCATCAAGCCAGACATCTTTCAAATAACTCCGGTCGCACTCCATGCAGCCGGTGGTAATGGCAATGACACCGCTTTTGTCGCCGATCGCTTCCGAGGCATTGATCACCAGGTTCATAATGATCTGGCGCATCTGGGTGGCATCTGCCTCCACCAGTGGAAGTTGCTGATGTGTGTTGAGTCGCAGCACCGCCTTTTTTGAAATCGAAACTTCCAGCATATGCAGCATCTCTTCGAGGAGGATATTCAGGTTGATGTTCTCAACGACAAACTTCCCCTTTCCCGAATATGCGAGCATCTGCCTGGCAAGATCGGCAGCCCGGGATGCCGCCTGTTCAATACGATGCAGGTTGTCAACTGCCGGAGATTCCCTGTTGAGCCGCATCAGAGCCAGGTCGGCATTGCCGATGATGGCGGTAAGGATATTGTTGAAATCGTGAGCGATGCCTCCTGCCAGTACCCCGAGACTTTCCAGTTTCTGGGCATGGAGGAGCTGTTTTTCCAGCGTCAGTTTTTCTTCTTCGGCGCGCTTTGTGTCCGTAATATCTTCAAGCACCTCGATAAAGCCGGTTGACTCCCCGGATGGCCCGAAAAGCGGTACGGAACTGATCCGAACCGCAATTGTGCGACCGTCTGCCTTTGTTACTTCCGTCTCAGTCTGGGCAACACTACCGGTAGCAAGTGAATGTGATCGCGGGCAATGCGGACAGGTTTCATCTCGCTTTTCGAACGTGTCATAACAATTACGACCAATGAACCACTCTCTGGAGTGGGCAAACAGTGCCGCCTGAGTTGTATTCACCATGATTATTTTATAGTCACAATCAATGAGAGCAATTCCAAGCGGGATGTTATCAACCAGTGTACGATAGCGCTCCTCGCTCTCCCGCATTATCATGTCCTGCCTGCGCAGTTCAGTTGCCATCACCTGCAGATTTTCAGACAGCTGATTAAATTCTGAAATTGCCGAGGTGGGCCAATTGTCAGGATTGCCCCCTTGAGCAATATCCTGAGCAAGATGTGCAAGGTCGTTAAAGCGCCTTGACAGCTTGCGAGCCAGATAAACAGAAGCGAAAATACCGCAGCAGACAGCGATCAGTATTCCGGACAACACAATCAGCGTGACCGACAGCGGAGTACGATAGAGAGATGAATTCGCCTTAGCAACAATGACATGCCAGTCCACACTCTGGATTTGAATCATGCTCCCGGTCATGGCTGTTCCGGAGAAGTCAAACCGTCCGGTAGTCGGAGCATCTGTCGATATCCCGTCACGAACCAGCGGGTGATTTCCAATGTTCAGTTGTTGCGCCGTGAAGCGCCCACTGTTATCGGCAATGACCTGACCGTTATGGTCAACGATAAGAATAAGCAGTTCGTTTTCTGTGCTGATAAGCTTGAGAAACGTAATAAGATGTGCCAGGTCAATTTCACCAATGACTGTTACACCATCCCCCGGGACGCCGTACGCAGCGACCAGCCCCCCACCGACCACCGAAAGAAATATTTTTGACCAGCGCGGTTTATTATACTTCATTACGTCAAGGAATAGAGGGTTGCGAGAGAGATTGAGGCCGATCTGATCGTTCAGATGAGCACGATGATTTTTGTGAAGTGCGGCCAGGGTTACCGTACCATCAGCAGATATTTCGTACAGACTGCTCAACGAATCGGTCGAATCGAGGAGGGACGTAAGGTACTGCTGATCACCGCGCGGCATTGCACCGGCAGCTCTGACAATAGCCGCACCGGTTTCAAGGTATCTCTCCACCTGCATGCCGACAATATTGGCAAGTTGAACCTGGCGTGTCCCGGCATCTTTTCTGACCTGGGGTACTGCCCAGAGAAGACCGAAAAAAAGCACTACCGCAAACGGCAGAATAATTGCCGCGGCAGACTGGAACACGAGAATTCGGCGTAACGGCTGAATAGACATTGTTACTCCGCAGTACTGTACTGATTTCCTTTGATGACACTGACAAAGGTCTTACGGCTTGCATCACCGAAGCGGTCAAAGTTCTGCGGCTGCTGAAGTCCGGGAAAGCTCTTTTTTGTAATGATAGTATCCTTGAGACTCGCACCTTTACTGCACAGGGTTATGGCGTCAAGCGCAACCAGTGCCGCGTCATAACCGGCAACACCGGCAAAACCGGGGTCCTGGTTGAAACGGCTGCGATACGCCGTGATAAAATCCCGAAACCGCTGCGATGTGTCGTTCCTGTCAAGAAACTGGGACACCACGACTCCTTCAGCCGCCGTCCCGGCCAGTTCAATAAAACGCTCCGTGGATGCCCATTCCGACATGGCAATGCGCTGGCCCGGCGCAATCTTGTGAATCTGCTGGCAGATCATGGCGGAATCAACAGCATTGCTGATTATCAGTACGGAGTCAGCTTTTGCGGCCAGCAGATCCACGACCAGTGGCTGAAAAACGGTGTCTTTGTTCGACGGATACTTTTTAATCAGGACAATTTTTCCACCGAGGGATGTGAATGCAGCGCGAAAATTAGTAAGCCAGCTTTCGGTATATGATGCGTTGTTGATGTCATAAATGACGGCAACCGTGCGGACACCACGCTTCTCGAACAGAAAACGGGCGTTCTTGGCGGCGTAGCTGGTGGTCGCGCCGATGACCCGGAGAAAATTATCGTCCTTACCGGAGAGCTCCGTCGTCGTCACGGTCGGACTCAGCAGGATACTTTTGGAAGCGTTGATTTGCGGAAGGACAGCCATGGCAATACTGCTTGTCATCGGGCCGATAATCAGCTCTATATTCTCACGAATCAGCTCTCCCGCTACGCGCCTGGCGGTATCCGGGTTCTGCTCGTCATCTCTGACGATCAGCTCAACAGGATGTCCATTAATTCCCCCGGCCGCGTTACGCTGTTCAATGGCCAGCTGGACACCGTTGCGACCGGCCACGCCGAGATCTGCAACCTTGCCGGTAAGCCCTCCGATGAAGCCGAGACGTACCGGTTCCTGTTTGTTGCAGGCACAGAGCAACACGAGACAGGTAAAGAGAAGGATCCTGGAGAGGGGTGACTGAGAGCGCATAACTCGAATCCTTGTGCCGGCAAAATGAATACGGTAAGACGTGACTATACCTTATATCAGCGCTTGTTCAATACGTGCTCACAATATTTGAGGTTCGCCCTGTGTGAGCCCGATTTATTCTGTCACATTACTTTTTTTACGGAGACGTGGCATTTATTGAATCCCGTGCTTATAGTCGCTGTATGGATTTTTTCGCAACAGAGAGTGAAGAGGTCAAAATCGCCTGGCATCCGGTGTCTTTGTCGAACGGCAGCGTCGTTCTGACCAGACAGCAGGCGCACTCCTGGGCGCTCGTGCTGGATTCCCGCGCCATACCCTGCAGCATTGAATCCGACGGAACCGCCTGGCGACTGCTGGTGCCGGAATACCATCTGGAAAGTGCCCGCCGTGAACTGCGTCTGTATGAAGAAGCGAACCGGAACTGGCCGCCTCCGGCCCCGACGGCACGTCGACTGGTCGAAAACACCCTGCCAACGGTATCGATATTGATCCTGCTGGCAACCTTCCATAACCTGACTCTTATCGGCCTTTCACTTCCCGGACATGGCATACTCGACCTGCAGGAACTGGGCACTGCCCACGCGTCAAGCATCAGGGCCGGCCAGTGGTGGCAGTGCGTAACGGCCCTGACCCTGCACGCAGGCCCGGTACACCTGATCAGCAATCTGGCAATCGGCGGGACCTTTATTCTGCTGCTCTGCCGGGATCTCGGCTCCGGACTGGCCTGGAGCCTGCTGCTGGCCTCCGGAACCATCGGCAATGCGATCAATGCCTGGGTTCAGTCACCTGATCACCGCTCGGTCGGCGCCTCTACCGCGGTGTTCGGTGCGGTGGGAATTCTGGCGGCGATCAGCATTGTGCGCGATCGCCAGCATATGCGGAGACGCTGGTTCATCCCGGTTGCAGCCGGATTGGCGCTGCTGGCTATTCTTGGTACCGAAGGGGAAAATACCGACCTCGGCGCGCACCTGTTCGGTTTTTTTACCGGCATATTTCTGGGGGTAGAAGTGGAATTCCTGGTGGGGAAATACGGGCGCCCCGGGACCATTCTCAATCTCCTCCTGGCGGCTTTCTCCGGAATCACAGTCGTAGCTGCATGGTGGGCGGCACTTATGTGGAGCGGGTGAGTGGCCAACAGCAGCGGCAGAAACAGGAAAATAAATTGGTGCATATTCTTTGTCTGTATCTCACCGGTAAATCATAGTACTATCGATCCCCCAAAAAGCTGAACAATACACACTGGCACAACCTGAGCATACAGGACTAGACCATGGATCAACCGTCCACCACTTCGCCGCTTCTGGAAAAAATAAAGGGTTATAGTTCCAATGACATTTACTCGGTCGCTGCCAAAAGTCATCTGATCTCCGGCTTTGAAGCGTGCAAAGGGAACACCCTCGTAACAGCGCTCTTCAATCAGGATAAATCAGCGCTGGTTGTCCGATTTTCCGGTGGCGCCCGGACGACACTTCTTCTCGACGGTAGCCGGCTTTTAACCACCTGCACCTGCTATCTGTGGCAACCGGCCCGGAATTGTCCCCACGTGGTAATTGCCTGGGCAACGCTCAAGCGGGTGATCTCACCGGAAAGCCTGACACAGATCCGCTTTAACCAGCAAATGCTTCAGGATATGCGACGCTTCATTGAACAGGGGCCTGGCACCCAGACACCCCCCGCTCACACAACAGCGGGGACACCGCTTTCTCTTATAAAAGCGGCGGTGAATCTGCCCGCTCCAGCCAGGACAAAACTCCCCAAATATCGACTTCTGATTGAGCAGAGCGGACAGGGCAACAGCGTTCGCGGCAGTATTAGACGTGGAGATGAAACGGTATACGGCTGGACATCCCACGGTCTGCCAACGGAACTTGCGCGTTTTCTGGCGTCACATTATTTTTATGAGTCGACTGAACGCTATTTCAGGGTGTTCCACCAGATGAGCAACGGACTTTACCCGATCGTGTTTCGCACCGGTGATGGTGTCGAAACGACCCTTACGTATTGCAATGACTCGCCGTGCTCTGCCGGAATAATCTTTGATATCCGCGGCGCAGATGTCCATATTTCCCGATCCTTTGCGGACGGGACACCGCTTCCGGCGACAACGGTCATACATGGAGAGATGCTGTTCGATGCTGCTTCCGGGGTTGTTATGCCGGTTTCAGATAATGTTGCCTGGAAAAAATGGGAAACGGTCTTCGAAGAACTGGACGAAACATTGGATGGATCTGACATCGATGAATGGGATGATGACGAATGGCAGGACGAAAATGATGCGAAACCTCTGGACCTATCCATGGAACTCCGCACTCAGCGCCACTGTATCATCGCTCCCCGGGAGCTTTTTAACCGTACAATTGTCCGTTTTCCGACGGAGTGGATTACCAGGCCCGGGACACCGTACCGCTTCCGGCTGAACGGTGTCCCGGTAACAGAACAGCCCATAGACTCCCAGACCTATCTTCTCGATATTCCTGGTGTTCTGAATGAAGCATCCGTCACACTTGAACCGGTCAGTCTGTACGGTCAGGAGACATTCACCTTTTCACCGTCAATCTTCTGGCTGTTCAATCCACTGCTGCGCTCCCATCTCTCGGCCCAAATGAAAACAAAGAAGCGGGTGCGGGCGGTCGTCGAAGGGGCTTTTGCCCTGTTGGATGAAACCAGACCGACAGCACGCAACAGCATTATACGTTCCGTAACCGGCTCTTGTGATTTTTTGAAGCGTGATGTCAAGCGAGAAGCCAAAAAACTTCTTACGTTTCTGGGAGAGGCATGGGACCGGTCACTGGTTATCGCCATGGCAACTGCGGATGGCTGGCATTTCCTGAAGGACGACCACCGTGCCCAGGCACGCATGCTGCGTATTCTCTACGAATTGTTCGGACTTGATGCCTTTGTTGGCGGCATTAGACCGGTACAGGTTGAGCGGGATGCACCCAGGTTTTTGAAGGAGTTGCCGCAGCTGACGGAGCGCCTCCGGGCTGAAGGGTTTACCCTCCGCATCGGCAGTGAGCCGCTGGCAGACGCAACGTGGGAGTTTTCACTCGATGCCACCAGGAGCAGCCTGGATTGGTTTGAATTAAAACCGGAGATTCGCTGCAACGGAGAAATTCTGACGGAAGAAGAGCTGCGCGGGCTGATGGACGGCAGCGGGATGCTGCGGCGTGACGGCAAGCTGATGCTACTGGATGATATCAGCGCACAGGTGCTGACCATGTTTGCCGGAACCATGCCGGTCGGGAGGAAAAAGAAAAAGGGGGAGAAGGATCTGGTCCGCGTCCCCCGCCTGCAGATTCTTGACTGGCTGCAGCTTCGCAGTCGCGGTGTCACAGTCCTGCTCTCCCCGGAAGACAGCCGGGTGCTTGAGAGCCTGATTAATTTTTCATCAATTCCGTCACGACCGCTGCCACAGGCTCTCACCGCGACTCTGCGGCATTATCAGGTCGATGCCTGGCACTGGCTGGCATTCCTCTACGAGCACCATTTCGGTGCCTGCCTGGCCGATGATATGGGGTTGGGCAAGACCATACAGGGGATCACCCTGCTGGCCGGATTACTGTCCGGAGAACTGACATCGTTTGCCCCCGCAGGAACACCGCACCTGGTGGTCGCACCGCCGTCGCTGCTGTTCAACTGGGAAGCGGAACTGGCCCGGTTCCTTCCCTCGGCACGGGTCATGCTCTACAGCGGCAGTGGCCGCAGCAGCGCTGAATTTGCCAATCACGATGTTATTATCACCAGCTACGGCATTGTCCAGCGGGACTGCGATCTGCTGGCGGAGCTACCATTCAATGTTGTTATTTTCGACGAAACCCAGACCGTCAAAAATCTCCAGGCCGCCACCTCCAACGCTGTCCGCAAACTGAAGAGCACCTTTGCACTGGCACTGACCGGCACCCCGGTGGAAAACCACCTCGGTGAATATTTTGCCATTATGGATCTCTGTCTTCCCGGGTTATTGGGAACCCGTGAAGAGTTCAGCCGTAAACTCAGTAAGGAGGGAGCCGCCGGCACGGCACGACTGGTAGGACGTACGAAACCTTTTGTCCTGCGTCGGACGAAACAGCTGATCGCCAGTGAACTGCCGCCGAAGATCGAAATGGATATTCCACTGGAGTTGACGACCAGGCAGCGGGTGTTTTACCAGCGAACCGTTGAAGAGGTGCGCGGCAAGGTCAAAGAGGCGTATGAAAGCCATGCGCCGGGTCAGGCACGCATTATTGCCCTGACCGCCATCCTCCGCCTGCGGCAGATCTGCCTCGCTCCTGCGCTGGCAGCGCCCGGTGCCAGCGATGCATCGCCAAAACTCGAGTTTCTTGCCGAACAGCTGGCCGAACTCCGCGATGAGGGGCACAGCGCATTGGTCTTCTCACAGTTTACCGGCTACCTTGACCTGATAGAGAGCGGATTGCGGAACCAGGGATTCACCTGCCTGCGCCTGGATGGCTCAACACCGGTTCCCCAGCGAAAAAGCCTTGTGCAGCGGTTCCAGAATGCAACAGAACCATCCATCTTTCTTATCAGCCTGAAAGCCGGCGGCAAAGGACTCAACCTTACCCGCGCCACCTATGTCTACCATATGGACCCCTGGTGGAATCCGGCAGTTGAAAACCAGGCATCCGACCGCGCACACCGCATCGGTCAGACAGAACAGGTAACCATCACCCGCCTGATCATGAAGCATACCATTGAGGAAAAAATGATGGCCCTGAAAGAGCAGAAAACCCAGCTCTATAAGGCGATTCTGGAAGATGGCGAGGGGAGCGGCGGAGCCGGACTGACGAGAGAGGACTTCGACTTCCTGTTGGGGTAATTTTTTGAGGCCCGCCACGACCGGCCTATTCCTGCGGGCCATTCTGCACACAAACGACTGAAACCACAAGGGAGGCTCGAAAGAGCCTCCCTTGTGGTTTCAGTGTACTTCCTTTACGCTTTACACAGCCCTGCTTCGATTCCAAACTTAGCGCATCATCTCGAAGAAGCGATCTTCACAGGTTTCATCCTTGATATCGATGAACTTGTTGCATATTTCGGTTACCATGTTGATTACTCCCTGATAGCCGATCAGCGGGTAGCGATGCTTGTTGACCCGGTCGAAGATCGGAAAACCGAAGCGGAACAGCGGTACTTTGGCGTCGCGTGCGGCAAATTTGCCATGGGTATCACCGATGATGGCATCAACCGGATCAGTCATGACCAGGCTGCGGAGATGCCAGAGGTCTTTGTTCATGTAGATTTTGCAGCCGTTGCCGTACATGGAACCATCCAGCAGGCCCTGCAGCTCTTTCTCGGCCTTCTTGCTGCCGCGACTGCAGAGGATGTGGTGCGGGCGGGCACCCATTTCCAAGAGGAACGATACATAGCCCATCAGGTAATCCGGGTCACCGTAGACGGCAAACTTCTTGCCGTGCATGTACTGCTGTGAATCGGTCATGGCGTCAACTGCGCGGCCACGCTCATTCTTAAGTGAAACCGGTACCTCTTTGCCGAACAGTTCAGCAACCTTCATGATAAATGCATCCGTTTTTTCAATACCCATCGGCATCGGCATGGTGACGTGCTTACCGGAATAGTTGTCCTTTATCCAGCCGAATGTCTTTGGTGTTGCATAGGGACCAATCGCGATGGTGGCCTTACCGTTGATCGAATCGGCGGCGTCCTCCAGCTTGGTGCCACCGGCGTAGATGTGGTAGGTACCGTCGCAGGGAGATTCAAACGTATCGCCGATGTCCGCCAGAAACGTGTACGGAATGCCGAACTCTTTCAAAATACGCTTGTACTCACGATAGTCACCGGTGTTGAAGTCACACCCGGCGATAAGGTTAAGTTTGCCTGTGCAGCGCCCTTCAATCTGCTTCCCTTCCGTCAGAGTATTCAGGATGGAGAAGAGCATGGAGTCGTAGCCGTGGATGTGAGTGCCGTTGAAGCTGGGGGTATTGGCGTACGGCACCGGCAGATCCTTGGGAATGAAAGCCTTCTGCTTGGCGTTTTTGATGAAAGCGGTCAGGTCGTCACCAATAACTTCCGGCATACAGGATGTAAACACGGCAATCATCTTCGGCTTATAGAGTGCGTGGGCATTTTCAAGGCCTTCATGCAGGTTGTTCTGGCCACCGAATACCGCACCGTCTTCAGTCATGGCGTCGGAAACGGCAGGAGCCGGCTCACGGAAATGGCGGTTGAGAGTTGAACGGTAGTAGGAAGCGCATCCCTGCGAACCATGTACGAACGGCAGTGTCCCTTCAAAGCCGTGGGCACACAACTGGGCACCGAGCGGCTGGCAGGCATGAGCAGGGTTAATGACAAGTGCCTGACGGGCAAAGTTTTTCTCTTTATATTCTTCACTATTGATCCAGTTCTGAACCCGCTCAATGTCTTCTGGTGCGGTTTCAGTAACCTTCTTCACTTCAAGTCCGAGTAAGTTTGCCATGATGTATCTCCTTTGGTGGGAAACTAATCCGTTACACCACCGAATAGTTGTAAATCTTCTGACACCCCGGTCCCTCCCTGATCAGAAGGAATCGGGGTGGTTATTTTAGAACGGTGACTTCACCAGTTTCCAGGTCGGGCTGTTAACCGCCATATCAACGTCGCGGGCAAATATTTCAAATCCCTGATATCCATGGTAGGGACCGGAGTAATCCCAGCTGTGCATCTGGCGGAACGGAATCCCCATTTTCTGGAACACATATTTTTCCTTGATGCCGGAACCGATAAGGTCTGGTTTCAGGGTGTGGGCAAATTTCTCAAACTCATATTCCGATGGATCATCATACACAACCGTGGCGTCCGGCATTTCCGGGGCGGTACGGTCATAGTCATCGCCATGGGCAAATTCGTAGCCGGAGCCGACGCAGTCCATGCCGAGATCTTCATAGGCACCGATTGTGTGACGGGGACGGAGACCGCCAACCAGCAGCATGACCTTCTTCTTGTCCAGGCGCGGTTTGTATTCGTCAATTATCGCCTGCATGATCGGCTCATACTTGGCAATGGTAAGCTCAACCTTCTCCTTGATGACGTCATCGAAACGCTCGGCAATTGCACGGAGGCTTTCTTTGATTTTGGTCGGTCCGAAGAAGTTGAACTCCAGCCACGGGATGCCGTATTTCTCTTCCATAACTTTGCACATGTAGTTCATGGAGCGGTAGCAGTGGATCAGGTTCAGTTTGACGGTATGGGTTGCCGCAATTTTCTCGAGCTCACCATCGCCGGTCCAGACAGATTTGACATTGAGGCCGATCTCTTCCAACAGTGATTTTGCTGACCAGACGTCGCCGCCGATATTGTAATCGCCAATAAGGGCGATGTCATACGGGCTGCTTGGCTCAGAAAACTCGCGGGTTTCGATAATATAGTCGCGGATCGAGTCATTGGAGATGTGGTGACCAAGGGACTGGGACACACCGCGGAATCCCTCGCAGTTACAGGGGATGATCGGGATATCCATCTCTTTTGATACCCGCTTGGTAACTGAGTTGATGTCATCGCCGATAAGACCGACCGGACATTCTGACAGTACCGATATACCTTTCGCGAGCGGGAAGAGGTCGCGCGCTTCATGAAGCAGAGTGTCCAGCTTCTTGTCGCCGCCGTAAACAATGTCCTTTTCCTGAAAATCAGAGGTGAACTGCATGCCGAACTGGGTGACGCCGTTGATACCGGTCATCAGGTTTCGGCGCGTGCCCCAGGAGTACCAGCCGCAGCCGACCGGGCCATGGGAAACATGGACCATATCGCGGATCGGACCCCAGACAACACCCTTGGCTCCTGCGTACGCACAACCGCGGGCACTCATGACGCCGGGTACGGTCTTTTTATTGGACTTGACGCTGGCACAGCCGGAGGTGGCATCGTTCGGCGCCAGGTGCGGGGTACGTTTCTTTTTGGCCTTATCAGGATACACCGACAGGACTTCATCGATCATTTCCTGAGTGGATTCTTTGGTAATACCTTCAACTTTGCGTATTTTATCTGACATAATAGACTCCTCAGTTGGTGAGAGGCTCAATCTAGCCTCTGCCTGGACCTTTTTGACGTTATGCTGCAGCCTGCTCGGCAACTCCGACGATTGACTCATCTTCTTCTTCCATGATGCCGAACTTCATCAGAAGCTCTTCCAACTCTTCCATCTCAAGCGGTGTCGGAACAACCAGCATCTTGTTATCGGCAATTTTCTGTGCGAGCGCCAGATACTCTTTGGCCTGCGGGTGATCAGGGGAGTATTCGATAACGGTCATTCTGCGCAGTTCCGCTCTCTGAACCTGATTGTCACGTGGTACGAAGTGGATCATCTGGGTGCCGAGACGGCGTGCCAGTTCGGAAATCAGCTCGAATTCCATATCGGTCTTTCTGGCGTTGCAGATCAGGCCGGCCAGACGAACCTTGCCGGAAGAAGCGTACTTGAGGATACCTTTGGAAATGTTGTTGGCAGCGTACATGGCCATCATCTCGCCGGAAGTTACGATGTAAATCTCTTCCGCTTTACCTTCACGGATCGGCATGGCGAAGCCGCCGCAGACAACGTCGCCGAGGACGTCGTAGAAAACAAAGTCAAGATCAGGGGTGTATGCGCCGTTCTCTTCAAGGAAGTTGATGGCAGTGATAACACCACGGCCTGCACAGCCGACACCCGGCTCAGGTCCGCCGGACTCGACGCATTTGATATCCTTGAAGCCGATCTTCATGACATCTTCCAGTTCCAAATCCTCAACAGTTCCCAGTTCACGGACCAGGTCCATAACGGTGCTCTGCGCCTTGGCGTGCAGGATCAAACGGGTTGAGTCGGCTTTAGGGTCACAGCCTACGATCATGACCTTCTTGCCGAGAGAGGCCAGTCCGGCCACCGTGTTCTGGGTTGTGGTTGATTTGCCGATGCCGCCTTTGCCGTAAATTGCGATCTGTCTCATGTTGGTTCTCCTTTTGCTCACCAATCCGTGAGCCTGTGGGGTTTGTGTTCGGGGCAACTAAAAAAGGCGCCCCATTGCTGTTAATGGAGGCGCCTTTGCCTGGACAAACGATATAGTTTTAAAAACCGATTCTGCGCATTGCTTGATTGTTACTAAAGCATAGGGCGTGCCAAAACTACTTTTATATTTAATTTCAGATATTTATTAAAATCGACGTATTGTGGCAGATGCCGCAAGGCGGGGCTTTTGAGCGAGACTTCGCGAGTAACGGAGGCAGGTGCCGAAAAATTAATCAATCGGGCAGCATGCGGAACGCCGATGCCTTTACGGCCGCATAAATGGTGACGCCCGGAGTAATCTGCAGTTCATTGATTGCGTCCTGAACAACCTCTGCAATCAGTGTATTCCCGGAGCAATCCAGCTCCACACCCATCTTTCTTCCTGAACTGAACAGGCTGCGGACACGGCACTCGAGAAGGTTGCGGGCGCTGATAGCTTCCGGGTGCTGCTTGAAGAGAATAATATCCTTGGAAGATAGCTCCGCCATTGACACCGCACGAACTGAGCATGCAGAAAGTAAAAGCTGTGACGCGCCCCACGGATACGCAAAAAGCCCGGAGTGTGGTGTCGGACTGCCCAACTCCAGAAGGTTGATGTATCCAACGGAACTCTGTCCCATTCGATTACGTGCCAACTGCTCGCTGGTGGTCTTCCCGGTCATGATGCCATTTTCAAAGGCAAAGACCGAATCCGTCATGAGGCGCATCTCCACCAATGAATGGGAGATGAACAGGTACGGTATGCCGAACTGTTCACTGACGCTCTTCAGATACGGAATAATCTGAAAGCGGAGAGTATCATCAAGCGCCGAGAGCGGTTCGTCCATCAGCAAAAGGCGGGGATTGGCCAGGATGGCGCGCCCCAGGGCAACGCGCTGCTTTTCGCCGCCGGACAGATTGGTGACACCCCGGTCAAGCAGACCGGCAAGCTTCAGTACATCTGCCAGCTGATCAAAATCAACGGTGCGAAATTCCGCCGGACAACGCCTGTAACCATACAGCAGATTATTTTTTACGTTGAGATGCGGAAACAGGCCGTGCTGTTGGAAGACCATCGCAACCCGCCGCTTTTCGGGGCGGATGTTGATCCCTTTGCCGCTACTGAACAGGCAGGTCCCATCCAGTATGATTTCGCCGCTGTCCGGCTTGACAAGGCCAGCCAGCATACTCACCAGAGTTGACTTACCGCTGCCGGAGGCACCGAAAATGCCGATCTGCTCTCCTGAAACAGTAATATCAGCGGTGAGTGAAAAATTTCCGAAACACTTGCGTACATTCATGGAAAGCTGCATCAGAGCCTCCGTTCCATTTTCAGAGCGCTCGGGCGCCACGCGTAGAGGGCCAGCAGCACGATGAACGAGAAAAGCAGCATGACGGCGGCCATATTATGGGCCTGGGCGTATTCCATCGCCTCCACATGATCGTATATCTGTACCGAAGCGACCCGGGATACGCCGGGGATATTGCCGCCGATCATCAGCACGACGCCAAATTCACCCACCGTATGGGCAAATGTCAGAATCGAAGCGGTCAGAAAACCGGGACGAGCCAGCGGCAGCACTACGGTGAAAAAGGCATCCAATGGAGAAGCACCCAGTGTGGCGGCAACTTCCAGGGGACGATCACCGCTGGACTCAAAGGCATTTTGCAACGGCTGCACC
>JAQTXD010000057.1 GCA_028688955.1 Desulfuromonadaceae bacterium | reverse complement strand
AGGTTCATTTTACAAAACTATTACACTTAATGCGCCTGATGACTTGCTATGATACGACAATTAAAATACGGGGGCATTATGACACAACCACTGACAATTGGGAAGCATACGGTGCGGTACCCTCTTATTCAAGGCGGAATGGGTGTCCGGATATCTGCCGGACGATTAGCCGGCCATATTGCAAAAAATGGTGGCGTCGGACTGGTTGCGGCTGCCGGCATAGCCCTTAATAGCGGGCTCTATGATGGTAGAAACTTTTTTCAGGCCGAGGCAGAAGCCTTTAAGGCGGAGTTGCGGAAGGCATATGAAATAGCCCCTGATGGTGTCATCGGCGTTAACGTCATGGTCGCGCTCTCAGATTTTGAGCCGCTTGTCAAGGCGGCTGTTGAGGGCGGAGCCAAAGTGATCGTCTGTGGAGCCGGTCTGCCAATGGGCCTGCCGGAGCTGACGGCAGACCATCCTGATGTTGCGCTGGTGCCGATAGTTTCCTCACTACGTGCCGCACAACTGATCGTACGTAAATGGCGTAAAGCATATCATCGGCTTCCGGATGCGGTTGTTGTGGAAGACCCGGATACAGCCGGTGGGCACTTGGGCGAAAAAATGGAAAATATTGGTACCGGAGAGTATGACCAGTATGCGACGGTTCGGGAAGTCAAGGCGTTTTTCCGGGAGGAGTGCGGCGTTGACATACCGGTGATTGCCGCCGGCGGTGTGTGGGACCGGAAAGACCTGGAGCATGCTCTTGCCGAGGGGGCTGATGGTGTTCAGATGGCCAGTCGCTTTGTCTGTACCGAGGAGTGCGATGCCAGCGACGAGTTCAAACAGCGCTACATTGAATGCAGCCAGGAGGATATCGGACTGATTATGAGCCCTGCCGGATTGCCGGGACGGGCAATTTTAAACAATAAGGACAATATTCGTCAGTATGATCTGGACCATCACACACCCTGCCGGATGGGCTGCCTGAAAAAATGTTCTTACAAGGAGTCGGGTGAGCGCTTCTGTATCGTGACGGCCCTTGACCGCGCTCAGCGTGGGGATGTTGATACCGGTCTGGTATTCTGTGGCACCAACGCCTGGAAGGCTGACCGCATTACGACAGTAAAGGCAATCTTTGATGAGCTCTTTGGTGACGCACCCGAGAAATAAGTCGATACGTTTTGCAGTATAAAGTACACAATCACATGTGTATGCTATTTTCTGCTTGACTTGTTCCGCTCAGATATCTATATTCCAAAACTCTTTAAAAATCAGAAGCGGATGGAGATGGCATATGTACGCAGTAATCAAGACAGGTGGAAAGCAATACAAGGTTACTGAAGGCGAATTTCTCAAGGTGGAAAAGCTTGAGGGAGAAATCGGGGACAGCATTGAATTTGCCGAGATTCTCATGGTGGGTGGAGAAAAGACGGTTGTGGGCGCACCGCTTGTTGCCGGGGCATCTGTGACAGCTAAAATTGCGGTACAGGGTAAAGGCAAAAAAGTACTCGTATTCAAATCGAAACGCCGTAAAGACTCTCGCAAGCTGCGTGGCCATCGCCAGCACCTGACCGTGCTGAAGATTGAAAAAATTACAGCGTAACGGAAGTTTAGAACATTAAATATTTTTCCTAGGAGATACGGAAATGGCACATAAGAAAGCTGGTGGTAGTTCAAGAAACGGTAGAGATTCCGGCGGACAGCGACTTGGCTGTAAGAAATTCGGCGGAGAAAGCGTTAAGGCCGGTAACATCATTTATCGCCAGCGCGGCACCCAGATCCATCCCGGCAATAATGTCGGTTGCGGCAAGGATTATACTCTCTTTGCTCTGGTTGAAGGTGTTGTTGCTTTCGAACGTCTTGGCAAGGACCGTAAAAAGGTTTCGGTCTATCCAAACTAGCATCATCTTTTAATTGCACTGCTTTATATTAAGGCCCGGAAGATCTCTTTCGGGCCTTTTCTATTTCCGGCACATGAGCGTCTCAGTATTTCGTATCAGGGCTGAGGAACCGAGACAATGAAATGCTGAAAGCAAGGGGCAGCAACCAAAGAACATGGTTTTATAATAATAGGCATTCCGATTGTGCAAACGGTCTAATATAGTGTACACTACAGACTTTGAATTGTTACGAATACATTGCCACAAGGGCGGCCACAATGTTCAAATCACGTCTGGCTCGTAAGATAATCCTCATCATTGGAGCCACGCTCTTCACAGGATTTGCCGGTCTCGGAATTCTCTCCATCTACCTGGAATATACCGCCACTATTAACCTCCAGAAAAACAACGCGCGCCAGTTGGCATCTACTGTCACCCACGACATCCTGAATCAGATGACGAAGGGAGACATGAAGGGTTTTGGTGCGTATGTTGCTGAAATAAAGGCAAAAGGGGGCATCGCCGGGATCAGGCTTTTTAATGCGGAAGGAAAAGAATGGGAAAGCGGGGTCGTCAGCGAAGATGTACGTGCAGCCATAACTGCAGGTGCTCCAAAGGAGTTGTCATCAAACTCGGAAGGTAAACGTTTTCTTAACCTGACTGTTCCATTGGCAAATGAGGAGCGCTGTAAGGGGTGTCACAAAGGTGATGAAAAGTATCGAGGTGCTGTTATCCTTACAACGTCTCTTGATGAAGGATTTAACGCAGCACTCCGACTGACGCTTGTCATGTCAGCGGTTGGGGTGTTTTTCTTTTTTGCAATGCTTGGTGCGCTCTATGTTTTTTTCAGCCGAACAATTGTTCACCAGGTTACCGAACTGTATCGGCAGTTGAGTGATCTTGCTGGCAGCGAAGGTGATTTGAACAAAGTCCTCAACATTCATACATCATGTGAAATCGGCCAGGTTGGAGTTGAAGTCAACAAGCTGACGGAAAAGATGCGCAGCACTTTTTCTGATCTCTATGCGCAAACGTGCCTGATTGGAACTAATGTCTGCGAGTTGTCCTCCGGAACGGAACGTACGCTGAAAATGACTCAGGATCAGAAGGATCAGGCCTTTACAGTAGCGGCTTCTTCTGAGGAAATGGCTCAAACGATTCATGACGTCTCTGAAAACACGCACCGTGCGGCGGCGCTCTCCAGCGCGGTTGACGTAGCCGCCTGCAGCGGCATGACTGTCGTTGAAGAAACATGGAACTGTATGCAGAAAATCAGCAGCAGCGTGAATGAGACTCTGATGATTATCCGCGAACTGGAGACCTCTTCCACCCATATTGGTGAAATGGTCGTATTGATCGAAGATATTGCCGATCAGACCAATCTTCTGGCGCTCAACGCTTCCATAGAGGCAGCACGTGCAGGTGATGCGGGCAAGGGATTCGCTGTTGTGGCAAGTGAGGTCAAGGGTTTGGCAGAAAAAACGACTGCCTCAACCCGCGAAATAAAAAAAGTTGTCGCAAATATCCAGAAAACCAGCCGCAGTGCTGCTGAAATGATCGGGACGGAGAGTGTTCTGGTACGGGAAGGACTTTCAAAAGCGGAAGAGGCTCGTACGAGTCTTGAAAATATCAAGATCCACGCAAACGAAACTCGTATTATGATCGAGCAGATTGCAACCGCTTCTGAAGAACAGAATGCAACAACAAGTCATATATCTGAAATGATTCATCTCGTTTCCCGCAGTGCAGAAGAAACAAACACGATGATGAAACGAACCAGCGAGGGTTTTGCAACGTTTGCTGATGTTGTTGAGCAGATTTACGGGTCAGTCGGTAAATTCTCGGTCGGCAATTACCACGACTCGGTAAAAGCATACATTAATGAGGTAGAAGGTAATGTGCTGGAAGCAATTGAGAAGGCGCTTCGTGACCGGAGCGTCACGATTGAAAATCTTTTCGACAGGAACTATGTCGCGATACCGAATACCTCTCCACAAAAGTTTACCACTCGATTTGATGCGTTCTTTGATAAGATAATTTCTCCCTTTCAGGAAGCGATCGTCAATCGTGACAGTAAAGTGCTGTACGCTATCTGCGTAGATAATAACGGCTACGTCCCCTGTCATAACCTGCGCTTTACCAAGCCGCTGACTGGCGATCCAGAAATCGATAAAAACAATAACCGAACAAAACGAATGTTTAATGATCATACGGGCATCCGCTGCGCCCGTAACACAAATGGCTTTCTGCTGCAGACGTACCGCCGTGACACGGGTGAAATTCTTAACGACATGTCCAAACCATTGGTTATCAACAACAGGCATTGGGGGGGAATTCGTATCGGTTATCTGGCACCTCAGCAATAGGAACGCTCCGTTAGTGTGACTTCCTAACGTAGTGGTACACGTCGTTCACAGAATATAATGTATCAATCAAGGTAGGTTTTGATGAAGCATCTGGGAGATTTACTGGTCGAAGCTGAAATTATCAGTAATAAAACACTTGAACGGGCGCTGGAGCGGCAGAAATCTGATAAAAAACGACTGGGTGCCGTGCTGGAAGAGATGGGAGTCATTACTGAAGATGAGCTTGTAGAAGCGCTGTCAAAACAATTTAATTTCAAGACTATCAAAAACTTTGTCGGGCGAACCTATCCCCAGGATTTACTGGATCTGCTGCCGTCCGATTTCGCCATCAAAAAACTGGTTTTCCCATTACGACAAAAGGAGAGCCAGCTTGCTGTTGCCATCACCGATCCCTTTGATCTGGAAACAATGGAAATGCTGAGTCGCTTTACCGGGCTTCAGATTATTCCGGTGTTGTCTACTCGAAAAGAGATTCTGGCTGCAATATCGGTGCATTATTTGAAAAGCAGCATTGATGGTAGTGACGCGATCCTCGTGGTGGAGAACTCGATACCGATTGCATCCGTTATCAAGATGGCGCTTGTCAAGTACGGGTACAAGGTCTTGCTTGCGGTAGATGGACTTGAAGGGTTGAAGATTGCGCTTTCGGAACGCCCCAGACTGATTATCACTGATTCAGAAATGCCGCGTATGGATGGCTATGGACTGATACGGGCAATCAAGGCGAACCCGATGATCTGCGAAACTCCCGTCATTATGCTGACTTCCAAAGCTTCGTCCGAAGAAGAACAAAAAGCGCTGGAATCCGGCTTCAGCGATTTTATACCCAAGCCTGTCCAACCGCTACGGGTTGTCCTGCGAGTCAGGCATATTCTTGAAATGACAAAGAAATACCGCCGCTAGTCCTGTGTTTCACCACCGCTTTGAATAATTACGTTTCCCCGGATGTCTTTTTCTGAATTCCCACGGAGGCTGCGGATTCGACTCCCGCCAGAGCCCGATGCGATGTGAACGGGCCTGATTCTCTCGGCTGATATATTCAGATTCATAGGGACTCTGCAGATACTGGCGATAGGCCCACGCCATGCCATCAGCAACCATCTCGCGATTGATGTCCCTGCCACCGTATCGGATAACGGCCACAGCCCGTTTATACTGGTCGATATCAACAATCTCTGCTGTGACCTGACGCCCCATGATCTTGTACATCAGTGTTCGTTTCGACATATCACCATACGCTTGCCCGGGGCTGTCAGGCTTTTTTGTTTCCGGAGCGTCGACACCGTATAACCGTACTTTAAGACGACTCTCTTCACGGGTTGTCAACAGGATGGTATCACCGTCGTAAACCGCCTTAACCATGCCGTCTATTTTTCTCCCCGCAATGGCGATACCTGCCGGCAGCAGGACCAACAGAATTATGACAATAAAGACTCTCATTTATATCAGCTCCGCGGAATAATTGAACTCGGTTGTACCGGGAAGATCACGCCCTGACTTGAAAGCTGATATTATTTCGCCCCATCGTTCACGCGGTTCCTCACTCAGGTCAATAACAAATGAACTGCATCCCTTTTGGCGCAACTCGCTGTGCCGTCCGGTCAGTGAAAATGGCATGGTGGAACTGATCGTCTGTAGACCGTCATGGGTTGTGACACGGTAGGATTCACCACGATCCGAACGAAGTGGCGTATTGGTGTGCACGTCCTTAATTCTGATTTTTGTGGTCATCACCGGTAGCGGAGAATACACGAGCATACGTTGCTCAATATTGATTCCGGACGCAAGCAGTTCAACGCTATTGGCGCTGTCATCTTCCAGATAGTGTGTCACTGCTTCAGCACCAAGGTCCCGCCAGGCAGCAAGCGCCTGACTGTTTAGTGAAAAACAGCGGTGCCAGGTTGAAGTATGAAGGCCGTCAAGACCGCGCAAAAGATAAAAATGAGACAGATTAGCCGCCTCAAAACGACGGAATCCGGCTTTATACAAGGTGTGCAGTGTATCACGGTACAGTGGTATATCCCGATCAAAAAGAATAAATGGGAGTTGCCATATAACCTGTTCCTCTAAACCATGCATACGTGGAACGCAGGAAACTATCTGATGGATGGCGGCTTTTGAAAGCTGAATCAGCGTTGCGTCGGCTCCGTTCTGGAGCGGGAACCGCCATTCTTTTGGCTCGTCAACAACTACGGTAATCATTTCTCGTGCTGCAGCTCGACGCGGGGCACTCTGGACACGTTTCAGTTCTAGTAATGCTTCCTTCCGTTGTGCCGTAAGTTGTTCCCGGAGAGATGACGAGGATACATCAGCGAGCTGCGCGTAGAAACGTCGTCGCAGATCCTTGAACTGTGCTGATGGAATCAACACCGGCGGGAAACCAGGTGCTTCGAGAGATTCCAGAGCAAATGGCGTGTCTCCACATTTTGAAAACTGGTTGAACAGAACTCCCCTCATATCACTACTTCGGGCCGTCTCCAGCGGGCCGAGTGGAAAGATCAGTTCATGTCGCTGACCGGAAACATCTGCAGAAATATGCATGTTTTCATTTATCATCGTAAGGATCAAACGACAGGGTAGCTTCTCCCCCCGAGCTCCTTCCAACCTGCGGAGGCAGGCGTTGTCACTTAATGTGTATGCCTCCCGGGATGAAACCTTGTAGACTGAGTCGCCAACAGAAAAACTGAACGGCGTTTCTACTTCAACCAGACTTCCCGCAGGTGCCTCCATGACCTTCTTGCGGTTGAGAACCATTTCACGCACGGTCCAGGCCTGACCTGCCATATCACTTTTTGGCTGAACCCGCAGGCGATCACCTACGTACAGTGTATCCCTTGTTTCAAAGGTCAGACTTTTACTCTTGATACTTTTTATCTGGCCGATAAACCGGCCGGTGCCACCCTTCTGCCAGGGATTGGCGATGTCATCCGGCTGTTGTGAGGCAAGAAAACCTTTGGTCGGTGTGCGGCCAAAGGAATATTTCAGTATTCCTTTGGCAACAGCCACTGCTTCCTTGTGAGCTTTTTCCGGCGCATCGAGTACAGTGCGGTATGCTTCGACCACAGAGGCGACGTATTCCGCCGATTTCATGCGCCCCTCGATTTTAAGCGACGTTACTCCGGCCTTGACAAGATCAGGAATCATATCAATCGCTGACAGGTCGCTCGTGGAAAAATAGTGTCCCTCTTTACCGCGATGGTTGTAGAGCCGCCGGCATGGTTGTGCGCAACGACCACGATTGCCGCTGTGACCACCCAGCAGGGAGGAAAAGAAGCATTGCCCGGATATGGAAAAACAGAGTGCACCATGGACAAAACATTCTATTTCGACCGGAGATGATGCTGCAATAGCAGCAATTTCGTCTACAGCCAGTTCCCGTGCCAGTACCGCACGCTGGAAGCCGAGTTCCTCCAGCATCTTGACACCGGGGGTATTGTGGATAGTCATCTGGGTTGACGCATGCAGGGGGATGGAAGGAAAATAATTACGAATAATTCGCGCAACGGCAAGATCCTGCAGTATCACGCCGTCCACCTGCATCTCCGCCAATGCTGCCAATGTATCAACCAGCTGCGGCAGCTCTTTTTCCTTCACCAGAGTGTTTAGGGTGATGTAGATCCGCTTGTTCTGGCCGTGAGCATAGGCGAGCATCCGCTCCATCTGAGCCAGAGTAAAATTTTTTGCCCGTGCCCGGGCGGAAAAATCCTGTAATCCGGCATACACGGCGTCGGCACCCTTTTCGAGTGCAGCAAAAAATGATTCAAGTGAGCCGGCGGGTGCCAGAAGTTCAGGCGTGCCGTGCGGGATAGTCATAAGTACCTCAAACAGAAAGCGCCCCAAACGGGGCGCTAACTCCATGCATAAAAATTAAAAGCCAATGGGCTATTTTTCCAACAGAATACGCAGCATCCGGCGAAGCGGTTCCGCTGCTCCCCAGAGGAGCTGATCGCCGCAGGTAAAAGCGGACAGGTACTGAGGGCCCATTTTCATTTTGCGTACGCGACCGATCGGTACCGTCAGAGTTCCTGAAACTGCTGCCGGAGTGAGTCCGGCAAGAGATTCCGCTTTGGTATTGGGGATCAGTTTTACCCATTGGTTATCATTCTTGATCAGATTTTCAATTTCGGCAATCGGCAGGTCTTTGTTCAGTTTGATTGTCAGAGCCTGACTGTGGCAGCGCATCGCGCCCACCCGTACACAGATACCGTCAACCGGGATCGGGGCGGCAGTGCCAAGGATTTTATTGGTTTCTGCAAACCCTTTCCATTCTTCGCGACTCTGACCATCCTCTACTTCCCGGTCAATCCAGGGGAGCACGTTGCCGGCCAGTGGAAAACCAAACTCTGTAGTCGGCATGGAACCGTCGCGAAGAGTTGCCGTTACTTTTTTATCTATTTCAAGGATGGCAGATCCTGGGTTTTTCAATTCTTCGGCAACCACTCCCTGCAAAACGCCCATCTGCGACAGCAGCTCACGCATATTCGGGGCACCGGCGCCACTTGCTGCCTGATAGGTCATTGAGCTGATCCATTCCACCAGGCCGGCACGGAACAACCCGCCCAGAGCCATCAGCATCAGGCTGACGGTGCAGTTGCCGCCGATGAAATCCTTCTCCCCTTTTGCCAGCGCGGCATCAATCACACCACGGTTGACCGGATCAAGGATAATAACTGCGTTGTTCTCCATTCGCAGGGTACTGGCGGCATCGATCCAGTAGCCGTTCCACCCCTGCTTGCGCAGGTCCGTGTGGACGGCTTTAGTGTAATCTCCCCCCTGACAGGTAAGGATCACATCCAGTTTTTTGAGTTCAGCGATATCTGAGGCATCCTTTAGGGTACCGGCATTCATCGGAGCCGGCTGTCCTGCCTGAGAAGTAGTAAAAAATACCGGTTCAAATCCAAGTGCAAAATCGTTTTCTTCCTGCATCCGCTGCATTAGAACCGAACCAACCATGCCGCGCCAACCAACAATTCCAACTTTCATGAGTATAATTCCTTTCCCTGATTTAGTAGTAAGTTTACAGATTTGCTATTATCGCCGCACCCATTTCCTTCGTGTTCACAAGTTTTTCACCGGCCAGTTTCTGATAGATATCTGCCGTGCGGTACCCTTGATCAAGCACCTTTGCAACGGCATTGTCAATTGCATCAGCAGCTTCGAGCATGCCGAAAGAAAACTTGAGCATCATCGCAGCTGAAAGAATCTGGGCGATCGGATTGGCAATTCCCTGACCGGCAATGTCCGGCGCCGAACCACCTGACGGCTCGTACATGCCGAAGGTTCCCTCTGCCAGCGAGGCGGAGGGGAGCATGCCGAGTGACCCGGTCAGCATGGCGGCCTCATCGGAAAGAATATCGCCGAACATATTTTCACAGAGGATGACGTCGAACTGTTTCGGCCACTTGACGAGCTGCATGGCAGCATTGTCAACATACATATGGGACAGTTCAACATCGGGATATTCTTTGGCTATGCCGATAACGATTTCGCGCCAGAGTACAGATGTTGACAGTACGTTGGCCTTGTCTATGGAGCAGACTTTTTTGCCGCGCTTCCGGGCAGCCTGAAAGGCGACATGAGTAATTCTCTCAATCTCCGGGACACTGTAGCGCATGGTATCGACACCAACCCGATCCCGTCCTACCCCTTCAATCCCTTTTGGCTGAGAGAAGTATATTCCGCCGGTCAGTTCACGAATGACAAGTATATTGAAACCACCGCCGATAACCTCCTCTTTGAGAGATGATGCACCGGTCAATGAAGGAAAAATGATTGCAGGGCGCAGATTTGCGTACAGGCCGAATATTTTGCGAAGCGGCAACAGTGCCCCGCGTTCAGGTTGCTCATCCGGGGGGAGCGACTCCCATTTTGGCCCGCCGACTGAACCGAACAGAATGGCATCTGATGCCTTACAGATGTCAACGGTACTCTGCGGGAGCGCCTTGCCTTCGTTGTCGATACCGGCACCGCCGACATTAGCCGGGGTGCGTGTGATGGTTATGTCAAATTTTTTCTCTACCGCATCGAGTACCGCCAACGCTTCGGCCATAACTTCCGGGCCGATTCCGTCACCGGACAGAACAGCAATTTTGTACGTTTTTCCCATAATTCCCCCAAAAGTCGACATCTTAATATGAATCTTCTGATAATAATTTTCAGTGCACTGTTTTGTCAAACTAAAAGCAGAGGAAGCCGGTACTTTATCAGCATAAGATGTTGATAAACGCATATCCATCCCGTACAATGACTTACTTTTTGGTGGAGGGGTTCTTTGTGAGCAATTTGCTGCTAATCACCGATGTTGCACGGCTGAGAAAGATTTTTGGTCGACTGACTGAAGACAAGAATATTCGTCTCCGTGTCGTTAACAATCTCGAGAAGGGCGGCGAAGAGATTGCCATTGAGAAACCGGATGTTGTTTTTGTCCAGACTCATCTCTCCGGCCTCTCCGCCGACATTTTGCTCATGCACCTGAAAAAGCAGTTGGGGCGCAAGCGCACACGTTTTGTGCTCCTGGCAACTCCTCCCCAGACAAGTACGGCCATCCTTAAACCGTATCATGGCTGGCTCGACACTTCAGCAGAAGACGGCCCATTGCTGTCAGAGTTGCAGCGGCTTCTCCAAACCCTGCTGAGCAGGCCGAAGAAGCACGAACCACCTGCACCGGAGCAGATCGAAGTAACGGACCCTGCCCGTAACCCGGAACCGGTTGCCATTGCCGGTACTGATCCGCAGTTCCCTGTCGTGACACCGCCCGCTCCTGAACCAACGCTTGAAGAGCTGGGGGTTACCTACTCTCCTCGACAACGCTTAAAGGTCTATTCCGAATTTAACAGCTCCTTTGATTCTGCGGTCAGCAGCACGCCTGACGCTGAGCCACTCGAACAGGCAACTCCGGTATTGCCCCATGACTGGCATGCAGGAAGCATCGATACGGTTGAAAGCAACCCGGTCCGTTCGAAGCGGGGTACATTTTTGCTTTGGCTGGTGCCGGTTGTCATTGTTGTGGTAGCCGTAACATATCTTCAGCAGCAGAAAACGTCAGAGAAGCCTCTGCCGGCTGTCTCCAAGGCTCCGCCGGCAACAGCAGTACAGTCGGTAACGCAGCCAGCACCTCCTTCTCCACCCGTAGCTCTGCCGGTTGTCGATACGGCTAAAGTGCCAGTTACTCCACGTGTTGCTCCGTCCGTCACCCAGGAGCGGATGAGTGACAAGGCGATGCTGACCGCCATGGCTGAAAAACATGGTTCGAAGAGCCGAACCGCTGCTCCGCCTTCAGCAGGAGTTCGGCTGACAAGCCTTCCGGATTATATCCCCCGCTATGGTTTTGACAAACAATATGGCGCAGCAAACCCTGGCTGGGAGCGTTACAAAGGGCAGGTTACCGAATTCAAGGTTCTACGCGAAGCCGAGAAAATAAAGGCTATTCAAGTAATTGATCGAGGTGGGAACGGAATACCGGAATCATTTATGAAAGCGGTCATACGACAGTCAGCAGTAAAGCCGGTTGCAAGTATAGACTCATCAGAAAAGAAAGATGGCTATGAGGTGCAGCGTGGCCGCCTTGCGGACAATATCTCGGTTGTGTACTACCGCGATGAAGAAGGAGGGAGATTACGGGCAATGGTACTGACGTGGCATTGATGCGGCTGTGTTGGATGGTAAAAAAACAAAACCCGCTCAGGTAGCGGGTTTAAATGTTGCTTTTGACTTCTTATTGATTTTGCATTGGTGCCCGGGACTAGACTCGAACTAGCACACCCTTGCGAGCACAAGAACCTGAATCTTGCAAAATCAATAAGTTACAAGTAATAGCAATTGAACACAATAATAATATCAGTTACTTGCTTAGTGCAGGCTATTGCCTTTTGTTGCTGTATTTTGTCCTCATTGCACTAAATCCGCACTAAATAATCCCCAAACCGATTCAATATTTATCTTTACAAACCCGAATCGGCAAGCGTAGTGTTAGAACGTAGTCAGCAGTTCCCCCCACAAATTATTTCCATTTGATCAGTATTAAATCCCACGTCGTGCAAGTTCAGCAACAAGTGTTTTGGAAAATTTATTCTGTTTCCCCCGAAAGACGTATCCTGTCACACCTCTGATGTAATCTTTAAAACGTAAACAACTGCATTTATTCCCCTTCATTTTCCAAATTAGCGAATCTGGCATCCTGCCAGTGGAGCTAATGCCTTTCGTCCTGCTTCAAAACCATAAGGAGGTTCGCCATGAATGCACTAGAACTCATCTCCCCCGCAATAGAGGCCCTCAAGAGATTCAAAAAGCCGGTCCGGGTCATAGGTATTGATCTTGGCACAACCAACTCCACCGTGGCAGAGATTGTCTTTGACCCCACAAGTAAGAGCGACATAAGTATTCGTTGCCTGGCAGTTGAACAGCCGACGGGCAGCCGTAGCCACTGGAACCCGCTTGTTCCGTCGGTCGTTGCGTTGCATGACGGTAAAGAGATCGTAGGCGAAGGAGCACGACTGTTGCGGGCGCGCAGCCATGATGCCGGAGTAATTGAGGAGTGTAATATTTTTGCATCCGTCAAAAACCACATGGGACTTAAACGCACCTACCCGATGGCTCCAGCCGGCTATCGCAGTGCTGCTGAGATCAGTGGCCGTATTCTGGCTTTCCTGAATGAAGCCGCCATGAAGGATAAAGCTCTGAAACCTACTCGGACAACTGTTACCGTTCCGGCCTCTTTCCAGGCGGCACAGCGCGATGACACTCTGAAGGCTGCTTCACTCGCAGAGCTGACAGTGCGGGGAGGTGACCTGCTGGATGAGCCAGTGGCTGCTTTTATAGGCTATCTTGTTGAACATTCCGATCAACGGTTGCTGGAAATTGGCGAAATAAAGAACCTGCTGGTATTTGACTTTGGCGGAGGCACCTGCGATGTAGCTGTATTTCGTCTCAGCACCGACCTGGCTGGAAGCCTAGAAACTGCCTCACTGTCAGTATCACGCTACAACCGTCTGGGTGGCGGAGACATAGACCAAGCAATCCTCTACGAGCATTTACTACCGCAGATACTGGAACAGAATGGCCTGGATCGTCATTCACTCGACTTTGACACCAAAAAAAATATTCTGGAACCAGCCTTCATCGGAGTCGCTGAACAGTTGAAAATAGATCTCTGCGAAAAGCTCGTTCAAGCTAACGAAAACGGTGAAGAACCAGGTCAACTCGTGGAAACCTGCCACAAGAAGTTTACCTGCAAACTCCCAAACGGCGCAATACTGACACTTCTGAATCCGTCACTGACTCTTAAAGCATTCGATGAAATCCTTGCACCGTTTCTCGACCCAGACCTGCTCTTTGTTCGTGAAAATGAATACTGCCAGTCGCTCTCAATCTTTACACCTATCCAGGACGCCCTGGTGCGCAGCAGCCTAAAAACGGACCAGATCGACTTTTGCCTACTGGTTGGCGGCAGTTGCCTGATCCCACATGTCCGTAACGTTATCAAGGCGACTTTTGAAGAGGCCAATATTCTCAGCTTTGAAACACCGGATGACATGCAAACCGCAGTTGCCCGTGGAGCCGTCTTTAATGCTCTCTCGCTGGCGATTCAAGAACGTCCGGTGATTCGGCCGGTCTGTCAGGAAACCATCGCTCTCGTAACCAGCAATGGCCCCTTTGATCTGATTCAACGTGGTGCCAGCCTCCCGTGGCCGCCTCAAGGAGGTTTTGAGGAGCTTACCGATCTGATGCTGCCGGAATCGTCACCTGACAAACCGGTCATTGTCAGGGTAGAAGTTGTAGCACGTGAAGAAGTGGGGAATCATGTCTTGCTTAGCGAATTGTGGGAAATACCGGCACCGGTTATCGCCGGTGAGAAGATCAGGCTTGAGTACCGCTATGACGAAAATCAGGTACTAGATGTGCGAGCTTATCATGCAGAACGGGATGACGTAAAACCCCTCAAGCAGCATCGGGAACATCCATTGACTCATGTATCCAATCCACAGGCCGTCAAGCTGCGCATCGAAAATACCGAGGAGCAACTTCGTAGCGGCGTAATTACTCCCCAGGAGCGGAGAAATGTTGTTATGAACCTGGCAGATGACTGTGCCGAACTGCGCCAATACGAAAAGGCTATCGCAAAGCTTTCGGAGTTGCTGCGACAGCGTAATGAACCGGACGCAAACATAATCAACCGCATGGCTCTGTACTGTGGTTATATGGGTGATACCGCCCGAGAAGAAAAGCTGTATGCTGATGCCAGTGTTGCCGACCCCACACTAAGCGCCCCTTGGTTTAATATGGCCTTGCTGCTCAAGAGGCAGAAACGCCTGGATGAAGCGAAGCATGCAATCGACATGGCCATTGGTCTGGATGAGGAATCGGCACCGGAATACATCCTCAAGTCCCAGATCGTGCGGGATATGGGCAAAGACTTTGCTGTAAAAGAGTTTCTGGAAATGGGCTGGACCCGGTTTCCTGAATCCGCAGATATGAATGACTGGGAACTCGGCTGGTATATATCTGCCGCTGACATGAAAGGCGACAGGGAAACACTTGAATCTGCCAGGGAAGAGCGAAGCCGGCGCAAGGCAGTTGGGGTTGAAATTCATCGTGACGCTCAGGGAATGCTGCCGGCAATGGCAGTGTGATGGAACAAAAACTTCTTATAAGAAAGGAAAACACTATGAACTACGCACCACTGCTGGAAGCAATTTCATTTGCAGCAGACAAGCACCGCAACCAACGCCGCAAGGATCATGAAGCATCTCCATACATCAACCATCCCATTGCCGTCGCCAATGTATTAGCCAGCGAAGGAGGTGTGGATGACGAGATTCTGCTGATTGCAGCAATCCTCCACGACACGGTTGAGGATACCAAGACCACCTTTGAGGAGTTGGAAGAAAAATTTGGAGTTGAAGTAACTGCTGTAGTAAGAGAAGTAACGGATGATAAAAAAATACTGAAGCCAGAAAGAAAACGACTTCAGGTTGAGCACGCTCCCCACGCATCTGCCCGTGCAAAGCAGATTAAGATCGCCGACAAGATCAGCAACATCCGGGATATTGCAAACAAGCCTCCCAAGGATTGGAAAGAGGATAGAAAACAAAAATATCTGAAATGGGCAGGCAAGGTGGTAAATGGATGTCGAGGAATAAACGCTGCTTTGGATAAAGTCTTTGATGATGCAATAACGGCAGGTGTTATTTAACAAGCTATTTCTACAGCTACACCGCCAAAGAAGCCCCAAAGCTTTTCAGCCACTCCTTCTGTTTTTCATAATCAGGCATAACCTTGTCCACTTCGTTCCAGAACGGTGCATCGTGTTTGGCAAATTTCAGATGCGCCAGTTCGTGGACGATCAGGTAGTCTACAACCGTTAGAGGCGCCATCATCACTTTCCAGTGGAAGTTCAGCTTGGGTCGCTTGGCAGAGCAAGATGCCCAGCGGTTTTTCAGCTCCAGCACGGAAACCTCTTCCGGCCTCAGCCCCATCTTTTCACCGAAATAGGCTACCCGCTTCGGTAGGTACTCCTTGCCCCTTTCGCGGTAAAACTCTTTAAACAGCTCGGCTAATTGATCCCGTTTTCCTTCTGTGACGAGGAAGTGGTTATCGCGCAACTCAATGGTTTTTACTTCAGAAGAGAATTGGAGATAATAGGTCCGCCCTAGATACAGGAATGATTCACCGTTGACCGCTTCCCGCTCGACCTTGCTTTCATTGAGAAGCTGCCACTTTGCCAGGTTTTTGTATATCTGGTACTTCCTCGACTCCACCAGTCCATTCACCTCGTCATCGCTTAGATGCTCGGGAACGTACACCGATACCGATCCATCCCGCTCGATGTAGATGCTCGCGGTCTTGCGCTTATTTTTCTTTATCTCTATCCGAAGGTCATTCAGCATTGGAAGTCTTGATTTCCTTTTCACGGCTTTTTGCCAGATTGATCAGTTCAGTGGTCAGATGCTTCGCCTTGTCCTGAACATCCTTCACGCCACTGAATGCTAGCGCATCTTCGATGGCACATTCCAGCTTTTCCTGCTCGGAAGGTTTTTCCCAGAAATTGGCAATGTCGAGGTAATCTTTAACTATTCCATATACAACATCGCTCACAGACTCGATGTCTTTGGCGGTTTCCGGGTCGCTGATATCAATATCGCCAATCATAAGAATGCGCTCGTAAAATGGCGCGATATGAGCTGGCATGCCACTGTCTACTGTTTTACGTCCCTGCTTCATCTCTTCCCGCACTTTTGACAACTCAAGGGTAATGACGTCCCAGTGATCCTTATGGGAATCCATGATTTTTTGCACCCGTTCACTGAATTTGGTATAGAGCGCCGGATCTTTGTCCATTTCTACCTTGATGTGCCAGCGGATGGCATGCTCCATCTCGGAAGCTTTGGCCTTGCCGTTTAAGTTCAGCGCATCGATCCGCTTGGGAAAGTCATCCGATAACAACGCCACCGGCGCAACCTTCGGGTCGATCCCTTGGGATTGCAGATATTTGTCCAGCAGTTTGCGAATCTTGGCCCCGGCCCACTTCAGATCCAGGGTTTCGTCACGATAACGGTGGTGCATCCGCATCAGCAGATAGCCGAAACGCTTGGCGGGGATGTAATACTCCTGCGCCAGGGAAGCATTAAAGAGCAGGTCAAGGCTATCAAAGAAAGCCTTGATGTAGGTGTCAAACTGTGCCCGGAATTTCAGGTCTGCAGCCAACTGGATGCACTGCTCCACCAGCTCCATTTCCGTAACCGTATCTTCAAACTTCTGAGAAACAAACGACTCGATCTCGGCAATTTTGTAATCCTGGAACAGTTGCAGCAGCCGACGGTAGCGGGCTTCCAGCACCGGGATCTCTTTGTCGAGCCCCCGGAAATATTCGCTCAGGTCGTCAAACTCCTTTTCATCGGCCTCGGAGTATATGGCCAATGCTTTCTTCAGATGTTGGGCGACGCCAAAATAATCAACCACAATACCGTGCTGTTTAACAAAGCCATCCTTCATGACCTTGGTGCGATTGACACGGGCAATGGCCTGCATCAGGTCATGTTCCTGCAGGTTTTTATCCAAATACATCACCTGCTCCACCGGAGCATCAAATCCGGTCAGCAGGCGGTCGCATACACACAGAATAGCCATACCGGATTCCGGCTTCTCAAAGTCAAAGTCAGCCTTGAAATTATCCACGGCATTGCTTTCCATCGCATGCCTGCGGGCTGCTGATACGTACCCCGGTTCATTATTATCCATCATGGAGACCACCGCTGCGACCTTGACAAACTCCATCTGTTTCAGCAGCTCTTCATCACGCTCACCCTCGGGCTTGGCCTGTTCAAGCTCTATGCGCTGCTGCAACGCTTTTTCCAATTCATATTTATAGCGACAGGCGGCGATAATAGACGTACCGACTACTTGAGCCTTGAAGCCGTTGGGGAGAATTTCGGCAGTATAATGCTCGATAATGTCCTCGGCGATCTTCTTGATCCGGTCGGTTGTCTCCAGATATGCTGTCAACGTACCGTAGCGCCGCTGGATCTCCTGCTTTTCTTCCTCAGTCCGGTTACGGAACATATCCTCGAACTCTTCTTTGAACATCTCCTTATTCAGAATCTGGTCTTTGCTAGTGCGTCCGATATAGAGAATATCAACCGTGGCACGATCAGCCACGGAGTCTTTCATCTTATAGACGTCGATAAATGTCCCAAAACGTTCATGGGTCTTCTGCTTGTGACGATCCGTTAGCAGTGGCGTGCCGGTAAAGGCCAACTTGGCGGCGTTTGGAAAACCAACAAACAAGTTGTCCCCCATGTCGCCTCCCTGGGTGCGGTGCGCCTCATCAATAAGCAGTAGGATACGATCACTTGCGTTGACCGTCTGGAATGTCTCAAACTGGGGGACCATGCCGCTATCGATCAGTGACTGGGCCGATACCTGATTTTGCGCCAGAAATTTGTGAATCATGACCATGCTGAGGTTGCCGAAATCCCCCTCCAGCTTGTCCAGTTGGCTGCGACGCTCGACAACGGTAACTTTTTCACCTGTCATCTTTGCCGTCTCACCCAGTTGGTCTTCCAGATCAGTACGGTCATTGACCATAATGATTTTGAAATCCTTCAGGTCGTCACTCTCGCGCATTTTTCTGACCAGAAAGACCATGGTAAGAGACTTGCCAGAACCTTGCGTATGCCAGACGACACCGCTCTTCTCAAATGGGTTCTGCCCCGCCCGCAGCCTATCCATCACCTTCCCCACGGCGCGGTACTGCTGATAACGGCAGACAATCTTGGCGATCACGCCCCGCTTGACCTCCATGAAAACAGTGAAGTTTTTCAGTATATCGAGCAGGATTGCTTTATTGAGCATGCCGTGAATCAGTACATCCTGGCGCTCTTCCGGCGTCAGGGGGATAGTCTTGTACTCTTCCGGGAAAATATCCTTCCAATTCAGGTAATGATCAAACTCGCCGGTAATCGTGCCGAATCGGGCTTCATTGCCGTGGGTCAGGATACTGAACAGCCCGAAGTGAAAGAGCCGTTCCTCTCCCTCTTTGAGATCGTAATCATCATCGCGGCGATTGGAATAGCGGCAGATCTGGATGAACGCCTCACTCAACGGCTCGGCTACGCTCATATCCTTACATTCGATAACCACAAAGGGGAGGCCGTTCACAAACAGGACGATGTCTGGAATGATGGCTTGCCGTGACCCGCCTGGCGTGTCAATACGGAACTGGTTGATGGCAATGAAGCTGTTGTTGGTCGGTTCTCTGAAGTCAATCAGCCGGACAAGCGGGTTCTGTTCGCAGGTCAGTTCGTTAATGCTGACGGTGGTATTGTTGGTTAACAGATTGAAGACCGTGCGGTTTGCCTCTAGCAGAGGCTCGCCGGGGTGATTGGTTACCAGAGTAAAAATGTCGTCAAGCTGTTTGTCGGTCAACCAGGTGCGGCCGTCGTCGGTGTGGTTGATGTTCCTGACCGCCTCAAAGAAGACCTCTTTGAGCGCCACTTCCCGGAAAGAGGTACGCCTGCTGGTTGTAGGATCTTGCGGAATACCAAAGCAGCCGTGATCCTTAACCTCCCAGCCTAGCTCCCGCAGTTTATTCAAGAACGGCTGTTCCACATTCACATATTCAGCCATAGCGCCCGCCTTTACATAACAGAGTCAGTGTTTACCCGCTTGGTGCCGGTCAGAAGGTCAGACATGAGACCTTGCTTGATGCTTTTCATTTTGCATAAATTGTTATGGGCATTTTGAATTACTTTTCCCATTCCATCAATTTTATTGGCAATAGACTTTTGCTCGTCAATATGAGGCTTTAGTATCAGGTGTCGAGCTAGCTCAGATGTATTGATGTGTTTAATTGTTGATCCAACAAATAATTTTTCCATATCCTTCATTCCCATCTTAGAATTTAGATAATATGAAACAAACCATGGATATATTTCAGACATTATAAATCTTGTAATTATGAGAGCATGACAATTTGCTTCAATGAAATCAGTGGGTACAATGGCAGATGTGCCGATATGACCAGATTGAACTGTTAGCATGTCACCCGTTCTTAGCTGCGACTTTATCTGCTTGTCATTAAATTCTCTGGTAACGAAACGAATGTCATCAAATGTGATTTCATTGGGCCTGATATTAGTTCCAAACAGGTAGAGCACCCCTCTATCACTATTCGAGTAGTAAGGTGTTGCAGTGCCTACGAATCCATTGGTAACCAGCGTACTAACTTGCTCTATTCTCACCACATCCCACGCCACCGGAACCCACCCGAGTTCAGTCTGCTTGTAGAGATGTGGTGCATCTTCATAGCGAGGGCGAAGACGTCCGTTTTCATCAAGACCACGGGTGAACAGGTCGTGCATCATCCCCTGTTTAATTGCCTTGAATTTGGCAATGGCGGCTTCGTTATTTTCTATGACGGCATCAACTGTGGTAAGGATGCGGGCGATTTTGCGCTGTTCGGAGATGGAAGGAATATACGTTTTATACCAACTAAAAAAATCAGAAGGAACTCTTTGCTGTCCAGCAGAACCTGTCATTCGAGTTTCGGCTTTCAATCGAAGTTCGCGTGACTGTAAGACTTGAAAAATGAAACTAGACTCTGCATCTTCTTTTGCCCGGAGAACGTGGAACTCAGTACTTCCAAAGCCAAGCCCGCTTTTTAACCGCTTTGCATGGGCTCCTTTGCCATTTTCCATGCAAGGAGTGATTTTTGCGAACAGAAGGTCATCATCTTTAAACCGAGTAAAACCAGCCTTAACTTCTTTCAGAAAACGATCATGTTTTTGACGAAGCTGGCCTCGCTCAGAAACATCTGCCATCCCTACAAATGATATTAGATGGTTATCTGGCAGTCCAGCTATTGAAACACTTGGGTTTATTTCGGCTATTGTAGAAAGTGGATAGAGCTCTACCTGTTCACTCATACCCCAGCTCCTTCAAAAATCCCGCCAGCTCACGGCTGGCATCATCCCGCTCAGTCAGAATGCTATGCAATGGTTGGTGATAGTTATCCCAGAGCCAATCCAAGGCGCTACGCAGGTTGCGACCATACTGGGCGAGGTAATCTGCGACCGTGCCATGCAGGGTGCGCTGCCAGCGGGCAAGGATCAGTCTCTTTGCTTCAGCATCGTCAATCTTGGCCCGCGCTTGCTCCACTAGCTCGGCCTTGCGCTCTTTAATCTCCTTGATGATCTTCTTACAGACCTTCAGCTCTGCTTCCAGCTCCTGATGGCGGGAAAATCGTGCTTCCTCGGCTGCAATCTCCTCTTCCAGCACCTGGCTTTGGATTGTCAACTCAATTACATCTTCGTTTACTTGAATAGTTGACTCTCCGGCCTTCTTTAGTGCTAATAACTGTTTTTTCTTGTTCTTCAGCTCCCGCACCACCTCTTTCAGAACACCACCTTTTTCCTTGATAATGCTCTTCACCTCAGCCAGTTCATCCTTGGGCCAGACTTCATAATCATCCTCGCTCCAGGCGCCTTCCTCCAGCTCGTTCACCTCTTTGAACAAGGCCGTCAACTCATCGCGGCGAGCCTCGTTATCGCGCAATTCCTTGAGCACTTCGGGAAACTGGCTTTGCAGAATCTCTTCATCCGGAATCAGCTCGGCATTCCAGCCGCTGGCAGCAACACTGCGCAGGTCAGTGTAGAGTGCATCCCAGTAAGAGGCAAAGGCCCCACGGCTCTTGAAATCATCCAGTATCCCCAGTGCGCCGATGCTGCCGGTGATGGTAGCGGAAAAACGGTGATACAGAGCAAAGACGTTTTGCTCAAGCGGCAGCGCCTCCAGATCAGACAGATGGGCACTCCACCAGAAATTAAGGGCAGAGGTGAAAGCTTCATGCTTTGTCGCAATTTCGGTACTGCCGTCGAGGATGCTTTTGATGGTCTCTTTTTCCGTTATGGTCGGGAGATATTGCAGGTAACCCGGCTTGTGCGTTGCAAACAGCTTATCTCGCAGTCCGGCGTAATTATCCCAGTACAATGCCAAAGCATCAACCTCTGCCAGCGGAATGCCGCCGTGCAGGTGGGCATGGACATCGTGTGGCTTGGCGGGTGGGCTGTTATCCACATAGCGCCGGATGTTGCAGTTGTACTCTTCCCGTTTCAACTCATCCACTGGCACAAGCCGGCTGTAGTTCTCCAGCTCCTGCCTGTTGCGGTAGACATAGCTGATCTTCTCTATATCTTCGGGGCGCAGGTCGTTCTGGTTCTTGCCTTCCTTGTATTCGTGGTCGGCGTTAATGAACATGACTTCTTTACGGTCCCGTGCGCCGGATTTGTTGATAATCAGGACCGACGCCGGAATGCCAGTGCCATAGAAGAGACCCGGAGGCAGGCCGATAATCGCTTCCAGCATGCCCGCCTTGATCATCCATTCGCGCATCTTGCGCTCTTCGCCACCCCGGAACAGGACACCGTGCGGCATGATTACCGCCATGCGCCCGGTTGCAGTGAGTACGCTGACCATGTGCTGCACAAACATGAAGTCGGCTTTTCCCTTTTTCGGCATCCAGTATTTGAAGCGATCCTTGAAATTCATGCCGTCGGTGGAGTAATTCTGTGAGAAGGGAGGATTGGCGATGACAATGTCAAAGCGTTTCAATTCGCCATGTTCGGTATGCTTGGGATCAAGGATCGTATCGCCGTTTTCAATCTGGGCATCCATGATGTCATGGAACAACATGTTCATCTTGCAGAGGCTCCAAGTCGTGCCGTTCTTCTCCTGGCCGTAGAGGGTAATGTCACGGGCGGAACCGAATTTGTTTTCCACATAGTTATGGGATTCAATCAGCATACCGCCGGAACCAACAGTCGGGTCGCATATTTTGGCGTCTTTAGCCGGGTCGAGGATATTGATAAGCAGGCGGACCACCGGGCGAGGAGTGTAGAACTCTCCCCCCTTTTTACCGGCGCTGTCGGCAAAGTATTTGATGAGATATTCATAGGCCGAACCGAGCAGGTCAGGGAACTCCATGTTTTTGTCGGTCAGAACGATCTTGTCGAAGTGTGCTATCAGATCAATCAGATCGGAGTCGGTTATCTGGCGGTTGTTCTTGCCAAAGGTCTTGTTGAAATTTATCGGCTTTAGCACACCCTCAAGTTTCTTGGCATTTTTATCTTCCAGCTGCTCAAAGGCTTTCTTGAGATAGGAGCCTACCTCCTTCTTCTGGTGCTTCACCTTTTCCCAGCGGGCAAGCTCCGGGACATAGATCCGGTAGGCGTTTTCACGCTCCAGACCACTGGCAATGGCTTCCTCGGACAATTTTGGAGTTCGCTCCTCCAGCTCTTTACGCCGCAAAGCCCACTCTTCATCAAAACGGTCATTTGCACGCTTGAGAAAGAGCATGGCAATAACATATTCCTTGAACTCTGAGGCATCCATGTTGCCGCGCAGGGCTTCACAGGCTTCCTCCAGAAAATTTTCCAGCCAGGATAGGGACAGCTTGTTACTCATATTGGGAACCCCTCTTTGATGCGGTATATGAAAAAAGGCCGTCCACCACGGGACAGCCTTGTTGTACTACACAATAACATTCATGAAGTGAAAATCTCATTTAGTCCAGAAGTATGCTGTGTGCGCCTTCCCATGAGGCCATTTTTGCACTATCCAGTTTTTTGAAGGTATTAAGGAACAGCCGATGAACGCCGAAACCGAAGCCTACGTGGCCATGGCCGGCCCGCTGGCCGGTACC
>JAQTXD010000134.1 GCA_028688955.1 Desulfuromonadaceae bacterium | reverse complement strand
CCCCCTTCACCCCCCACCACACGGCACAGACTTTACCTTTATAATCAGCCACTTGCACCCTCAACAGCGGCAGTTTTTTCTCTGGCACGCTAGTTGCCACCTACCTTCTCGGCAGAATCGCGCTTTTTTCTTTATTAAGCAGGTTTCCACTATCGAAATGTTCAGGGGGGGGGCTGATGTGTATACCTGATACCACCATAAAAATTCAGACACTCGGGCGCTTCAGCATTACTGTTGATGGCACGAGTGTCGCGCAGCAGTGGCCGGATGAAACAGTTAAAGCACTGTTCTGTTATCTGCTTTCACCGCTGGACCTTTACTTTACGTGGGATCGGATTTGCCGCTCCCTGTGGGACATAACAGCAACACCTACCTGCAGGCGGCGGCTGGAGGAGTCCATTATCCGGCCACTAAACAGTTTTCTGATCAAGGAACTGGGGTTCACCCCTCTCGTTGTTCGGCCTGAAGGGATCAGCATTGACCGGCAGGGTATCCACGTGGATGCCCACGAATTCTACGACACTGTCCTCGAAGGGCTCCGGCTGTTGTCAAACGACGGCAACGCTGCTGCACACGAAAAATTCAGCAGGGCCAACACCCTCTATACCGGCAGCTATCTGCCCGGAATACCGGGCAAGATAGTTGTTAATACCCGCAACGACCTTGAGTCGTTGTACCGGACTGCAGTCGTGGACGCTATCGCGCCATCACGGAATTCGACCTGTCCGGGGAATAACAAAAGGGAATAATTAGAGACGACACCATAAAAAGGAGGTGAGTTGTGGAACATCTGCATAAATTACCTATACCGCTTCATCAATCAGGCAACGAAAAATTCATTTATAATAACGAGGAGAAATCATGAGAAGCAAACATACATCGTCGGTTCTAGTAACAGTTCTCGCCGCAGCATTACTCAGCATCGCCTCCATGGCAGCCGCAGACGATACACCGGCTGACTACCTCGCCCTCAAAGCGGGCGTCTATTCACCAAGCGGGTCACACGACATTGATACATTCAATGGCGGCAGCACAACGGATCTTGACAGTAAGACAGGTTTCGCCGGCGAGATCGCAGTCGGCCATTATTTCCTTCCGATGCTCGCATTGGAACTGGGTGCCGGCTACTTTGAGAGCAAAGGTTCACTGGCAGCACAGCCTGGCGAACTTAAACTGAAAGTCGTACCGCTGATCGCAACAGGAAAGGTTCTGCTTCCGATCGGGCCGTTCGAACCATACGGACTGTTCGGCATCGGAGCATACATCACCGACCTTGATGTACATGACACCAACGATGTTGAGAGCTCCACGGAGATCACATACGGTCTGCATGCGGGAGCCGGCTTGAACATCAACATCCAGAAAGATCTGTTCGTGGGAGTCGAGGGGAAATATGTCTGGGCAGAGCCTTCATTCGGCGGCCAGCATATAAAGCTGGACGGCTTTGTTGCAACGGCTGTTCTCGGCTTCAGATACTAATCATTTCAGCAATAAAAATACCGGGAGAATACCATGAAATCCAGCACAAAAGACCAGCTCGAAGGGGCATGCCACCAGGCTAAGGGAGCTGTCAAAGAGGCCGCCGGAATTTTAAGCGATAACAAAAAGATGGAGAACGAAGGCGCCGGCGAAAAAATTGCCGGTAAAGTTCAGGAAAAAATAGGGCAGGTCAAGAAGGTCCTGGGGAAATAGCGGCGACCTGTTTTAAGGCGCCATAATGCGGCTTCAGATCCGAAGTAGCTTGACGTATCATCATAAATAGGGCCACACACACGGTGTGGCCCTATTTATTTGTCTTCACACCTCTCACAGAGAAGCAAAAGGAAGAGCTATGGACAGGGGAAGAATCGGCCACACATGCAACCGACTGACTATACAATACTTTATTAATACGCGCGAGCAGCTGGCGGAGGGGATGTCAAGCGGGTTCCGCAAAAACCGGTATATCGGTCATATATGAAGGCCCTTGAGCGGTAACGCATGTGTACATTTCACCCTCTTTCCCATTTCCACATCAATGTTCCCGCTCCTGACCGGGAAGTCCGACGCGGATCAGTTTCGAAAAATCAGGGGATTTACCCACTATTTTAGCCCGTTCGTTGATGAGACTCCGTTTTTTCAGTGCCGCGAAAGGCAGGCTTGTGTCAAGCGCCCCTCTCTCGTACAGCATTTCGTCGATGTAGCCGTTGGCAATAAGCCGCCAGTCGAAACGGGAATCCGGGTTATACGGTGAAGTATGGATGCGAAAACTGGTCGTACAGTTGTCGGTGAGGGCGTTGTACCATTGTGGTCGTTCCTTCAGCGAGTTCACCTCCCGCAGGTAATCCAGAAAGATCTTCCGGGCGAGATCGGGCGACTCGTTGAGACGGTACAGATAGACCTGCTCACCCCGGTAATTGGTCCGCAACCCGATCAGGTCGCGCTCGTCGGCAATGACGTAGGTCAACTCGTACTGCCTGAAAAACCCCTTGAAGTTGGAGTACGCTTCGCCGACCTCCTTGCGGGTTTCAACGGAGAACGTGACGACGCCGTCTCCTTTGAAACCGAAGCTGAGCATCGTGTGGGCGATGGAGGGGTGCCCCCAGTAGACCAGGGCGAGGTCGATGCTCTTCAGCCCCGCCAGATCAAAGGTCCTGTCGTAGTGGCGGACAGTGTAGTCGGTTTCGCTCCGGTAGTCGCAGTTGCGGATGTTATGGATCGTCACGCTTTCCCTCCGGATATCTGCCCAGGGAAGAAGCGCCACATCCGGCTGCCAATTCCTGCTGTTGGATGGCGGCATGAGCAGCCACCAGAGCAGCAGGACGGCGTACACGGCCAGAAATCCGGTCCGTGTACGCCTGTTGCTGTACCTGCCGACAAGGGCAACGAGACTGAGTGCGGCAAAGATCGCGGCAATCCACGGGCGCAGGGGGGCGGGCATATTTGAAAACAAAATGGCAAGCGTACCCCACCCGGCCAGCGCCAGTAGCGAAAAGCGGATACATGCCGCTCCTATAAGTGTGAACCATTCTGTCATATCGTGACCGTCCAGAGGGTAAAACTGCCGACACCGGCTCGCGTCAGCGGGACCGTGAAACTGAAGCTGCTGCCGCTACCGGGAAAACGAGACCGCCGATCTTTTCACAATGATTGACAGAGGCGTTATAACCCTGATAACTGTATTGTCATTATCCGGCACCGCTGGTGCCGGCTCCCATCTTAACAGATTTTTTTACCGGTTAGCTCCATCACTTTTTTATACGGGGGAATCCTGTCCGCCATGAAAACACAAAAGCTGCATAAACCCTTTTCCATGATTCGAGAGTTCCAGCTTGCCGACTGGTTCACGCTGGCAAACGCAATATGCGGCACGGGCGCACTGTTTTCGATGCTGACGTACCTGCAAACCAGCGCCATCATCCATGTCTACTATGCGTGCGGGATGGTCGTTGCCGCGTTAGTCTTCGATGTGCTGGATGGCCGGATCGCCCGGTGGCGTCAGAAAACGTCCGGCATGGGTCGCGAACTTGACTCTCTTGCCGACATCATCTCCTTCGGGGTAGCCCCGGCGGTCATCGCCTACGGGTGCGGCATGCAGGGCTTATACGACCGTATCATTCTGACCTATTTTGTTGCCTGCGGAGTGTCCAGATTGGCGCGCTACAACGTGACGGCCGAAGCGCTGACGGGGGTGGGGAACAAGGTGAAGTACTTCGAAGGGACTCCAATTCCGACGTCGCTGCTGCTGGTCGTATTGATGCTCTGGGCTGCCAGTCAGGGCGCGGTGCATGAATCCCTTTGGTTTGGAAAGGTCATGTTTGCCGGCTTTACGCTTCACCCGCTGGCACTGCTTTTCGCACTTTCCGGTTCACTAATGATCAGCCGCATACGTTTTCCAAAGCTCTGACCCACCCGCCGCAGCACGTGGGCGCAGGCCTCACCGCAATTTGTCGGAGGTGTCTGCGAGGGACACGGGAAAACATACATTGTGAGGCAGGTTTGCTTTTGCACCGCAGTTGGAACAGGAAACGGTCGGGTGGTCACACAAATGCTGTACTTCCATGATCAATCCCATACGGGATAACCAGCAGATGTGCCCCTTGTGCATTTCCCCGCAGGTGCAGCGCATATCAGAGACATCTTTGCCACGTTGATCTGTCATATCGCCCTTCCTTTAAAAACCGCACAGGACCCCTGAAGGACAGTATACCCCGGCACACGACAAAGCGCCAGAGCTGAGACAATGTGCCGCGGGCCGACGGCAGAGGTGACGTATCAGAAATACTCCGCCAGGCCGCTCTCGATATGTTCAAAGCGGGCAACACGCTCCGGCGGCTGCCCCGCCCCCAAGGCGGCCAGCTCGGCAGCCGAAAGCTCCAACTCCGGCGTCAGTGCCCGACGTTCAAGATACAGGGCACGGCCGCTTTCCAGCACGACCTTTTCAAAGGGGTAGCGATAGCTGGGGCTCTGCAGGAGGACTGCGTCGCTGTAGCGGACACCAGCCGCTGACTGGGTACGCAGATAGCCTGATTCCGTGACGGTCTCGCCGGCCCGGCAGACATTCAGTGCGGCGCGGCGCCGGGCGGCGGCGTGCTGAAAGCGCCGCTTGTAGGGAAACGAGCAGTAATTCACCGGCAGGTTGAGCCCCTGTTCGAGCCCGAAACGAACCATGCGCAGGGCACAGAGCTCAGATTCAAGCACCGTCACCTTTTCGCCATGAATAAACGTATACCCCCTCTCCGTCAGTGGACCGAAGTTGTACGGCGTTAAACGCATCTGGTGTAGATTGAGATGATTAACCCCCGCTGCGGCCATTTCGACCATTTTCTCTTTCAGCAGAGCCTCATCCTCCGGCACCGCGGGACTTTCCACCGTTACCGTCTGGATACACCCCACCGCAAGGCGCAGTTTTTTAAGGTTGTAGCGGACGGCGCCAATGTCGAATCTCATCTCGTTCAGGCCGGCATCCCGCAAGCGGCTGCAGAGATCGGCGGTCAACAGCGTGCCGTTGGTATAAAGCCAGAGGTGAACATCATCACCGCAGCGCGTGCGGACAGCATCCAGGTAGGAAATGGTCAGATCCGGAGTCATCAACGGTTCACCACCGCTGATACTCACGCCGCTGAACCCCATAGCAGCAACATATGCGGCATAATCATCCGGAGTCGTGAAAGCCAGCCCGTTGGTAACCGGCGGCCCGTCATCGTCCTGAGCAGTAGGGCAGTAGAAGCAGCGCCCGTTGCAACGACCATTGATGAACAAACAGGACCAGCCGCCATCGCCGCAACGCCGGCAACCGGGAGAGAGCCGGTTGCAATCCGTCTTGGTTCCGGAAAACCCGAAACTGGCGCGCTGACCCAGCCAGAAAAGGAGATCATTTCGCTCCGCAGCGGCGGCAGCAAGTTGT
>JAQTXD010000056.1 GCA_028688955.1 Desulfuromonadaceae bacterium | reverse complement strand
GGACTTTACGAAGGTGAAACATATGAAGAGCCTGATATGCTTCAGTATGAAGAGGGAGTTACAGCTGTTCCTCCTCCTGATTATGAACATGGCCACGTGCCGGTCTTCGACCGCCAGAAAAATGAGTGGGCTGTGATACCGGTTATCATAGCCAAACAACTGCTTCGACTCGACGCTGCTGAAACGGAGAAATAATCATGAACTCTCACGAATGGCTGCAGACAATCATCCTTTTCGTTGTACTGCTGGCACTGGTCAGGCCGCTGGGCGGCTTCATGGCCAAAGTGTTCCACGGGGAGCGGACCTTTCTGTCATCAATTTTGGCCCCCTGTGAACGGCTGATCTACCGCATATGCGGTGTGAAAGCGGATGATGAGATGGGATGGCAGCGCTATGCCGGCTCCGTTCTGCTCTTCAACCTGGTAATGCTCATATCGCTTTTTGTCATGCTGATGACCCAGCACCTGCTGCCGCTCAATCCCCAGAAGGTCCCGGCTTTCACCTGGCAGCTGGCGCTCAACACGGCGGTCAGTTTTGTGACCAACACCAACTGGCAGGCCTATGTGGGCGAGCAGGCCGCCAGCTACTTCACCCAGATGGCTGGACTTGCGGTGCACAACTTCGTCTCCGCCGCCACCGGCATAGCCATAGCAATTGCCGTGATTCGCGGCTTCGTGCGCCGCAAGACCTCCCTGCTGGGCAACTTCTGGGTCGATATGACCCGCTGCACCCTCTATATCCTGATGCCGGTCTCCATAATCCTGTCACTTATTCTGGTTTCCCAGGGTGTGATCCAGAACTTCAGCGCCTATAAGACGGTTCCCCTGGTCCAGCCCACACGCTTTGACAAACCCAAACTGGACGATAAGGGCAACCAGATCAAGGATGCCGCCGACAAGCCGGTCACCGAGAACGTAATCGTCAAGGAAGTGCAGATTCCGATGGGTCCGGTTGCCTCCCAGGAGGCGATCAAGGAGCTGGGCACCAACGGCGGAGGTTTTTTCAATGCCAACTCGGCCCATCCCTTTGAAAACCCGACACCGCTGTCAAACTTTATCGAGATCCTGCTGATCCTGCTTATTCCCGGCGCACTTACCTACACCTTCGGGGTCATGGTGGGCAACACCCGCCAGGGGTGGATGCTGCTGGGGGTGATGCTGTTGATACTGGCGGGTTGTTTCGGCGTCCTGCAGTGGGCCGAGAACAGTGGTAATCCACTGGTGGCCAAACTGGGCGTACAGAGTATCAACATGGAAGGGAAGGAGGTCCGTTTCGGTATGGCCGGGAGCAACCTCTTTACCGTGGCAACCACCGGCACCTCCTGCGGTGCGGTCAACAGCATGCACGACTCGCTGACCCCCATCGGCGGCATGATGCCGCTCTCCCTGATCCTGCTGGGTGAGATTATCTTCGGCGGCGTCGGTTCCGGTCTCTACACAATGCTCTGTTTTGCCATTATCGCCGTATTTGTCTCCGGGCTGATGATCGGCCGGACGCCGGAATATCTGGGCAAGAAGATCGAGGTAAAAGAGATGTGGATGTCGATCCTCGTCATCCTGATCGCAGGGGTTACGGTGCTGGTCCTCTCCGGCATTGCCATGATTGCCCCGCAGGCGACGGCTTCGATGTCCAACCCTGGCGCCCACGGCCTCACTGAAGTGCTCTACGCCCTGGCCTCCATGGCCAACAACAACGGCAGCGCCTTTGCCGGTCTGAACGCCAACGTCAACTTTTATACCCTGTTCGGCTCACTGGCCATGGCTGTTGGGCGCTATATTCCGGCAATTGCTGTGCTGGCCATGGCCGGTTCGCTGGCGGAAAAGAAGTATATCCCGCCGAGCCTTGGCACCCTGCCGACCGACAAGGCCCCTTTTGCCATCTGGCTGACGCTTGTCATCCTGATTGTTGGAGCGCTGACCTTTTTCCCGGCACTCTCACTGGGGCCGATCGTTGAACAGCTGACCATGCGGGGAGGAATCTGAGTCATGACCAAGCATACACAACAAGCGCAATCGGTATTTAATACGGACCTTTTAAAAGGAGCCCTGCTCGACTCGCTCAAAAAACTTGATCCCCGTACGCTCTGGCGCAACCCGGTCATGTTCTGCGTCGAGATCGCCAGCGTCATCACCATGGTCACTTTCGTCATGTCGTTGACCGGTGCCAACAAGGAACCGGTCTGGTTTACCGGCGCAGTTTCAATCTGGCTCTGGCTGACAGTCATATTCTCCACTTTTGCCGAGGCGCTGGCCGAGGGACGCGGCAAGGCCCGCGCCGCTTCACTGCGCCAGAGCCGTACCGATGTGACAGCAAAACTCCTTTCCAAGCCTGAACTCAAAAGCGCTTTCACCACTGTCGGCGCCAGCCGGTTGCGCAAGGGGGACCTGATTCTGGTAGATGCGGGAGAAATGATTGCCGGTGACGGCGATGTTGTTACCGGCGCGGCCCTGGTCAACGAATCAGCGGTTACCGGCGAGTCGGCTCCGGTCATCCGCGAATCAGGCGGCGACCGCAGCGCCGTAACCGGAGGAACCACCGTTATTTCCAGCTCCATTATCGTCAGAATTACCGCCAATCCGGGTGAAACCTTCCTGGACAAAATGATCGGACTGATCGAGGGAGCCAGGAGGCGTAAAACGCCCAACGAGATTGCTCTGGAAGTGCTGCTGATCGCTTTGACCGTGGTCTTCCTGCTGGTCTGTGCCAACATCAGCCCGCTCTCGATCTATAGCGTTAACGCGGCCGGCCACGGCACCCCTGTGTCGCTGACGATCCTGGTGGCGCTGTTCGTCTGTCTGGCACCCACAACCATCGCCGCACTGTTGCCGGCAATCGGTATCGCCGGCATGGATCGCCTCTTTCAGAAGAATGTTATCGCCCTCTCCGGCCGTGCCATCGAGGCGGCCGGCGATGTCAACGTACTGTTGCTGGACAAAACCGGCACCATCACCCACGGCAACCGTCAGGCGGTGGCCTTTGTCCCGGTTGGCGGCCATACCGAGCAGGAACTGGCCGACGCTGCCCTGATGTCGTCCATCGCCGACGAAACCCCGGAAGGGCGCAGTGTGGTGATTTTGGCAAAAGAAAAACATGGCCTTACCAGGGAGACACCGAGGAACGCCGAGGTTGTAGATTTCAGCGCCGGTACGCGGCTCTCGGGAATTAATCTGGATGGCGTGCAATTCCGCAAGGGGGCTTCGGACTCGACCATCGCGTTTGTAAAAAAACTGGGCTGCACAGCTATTCCGGGTGATCTTGGTGATGTGGTGGACAAGATTGCCCGTGGCGGCGCTACTCCGCTGGTTGTCTGCAAAGATTGCCAAATTCTGGGGGCTATTAATTTAAAAGACATCGTCAAGGCCGGCATACAGGAGCGTTTCCTGCAACTGCGCAGCATGGGCATCAAAACCGTGATGATCACCGGCGACAACCCGCTGACCGCTGCGGCTATCGCTGCTGAGGCACAGGTGGATGATTTTCTGGCCCAGGCCAAACCGGAGGAGAAGCTGCGTCTGATCAAAGAGTATCAGGAGCAGGGATTCATGGTGGCCATGACCGGCGACGGCACCAACGACGCCCCCGCACTTGCACAGGCTGATGTGGCCGTGGCCATGAACACCGGCACCCAGCCGGCCAGAGAGGCGGCAAACATCATCGACCTGGACAGCAACCCGACCAAGCTGCTGGATATCGTCGAAGTCGGCAAACAGATCCTGATGACCCGTGGCAACCTGACCACTTTCAGTATTTCCAACGATATCGCCAAGTATTTTGCCATCATTCCGGCGATGCTGCTCTCCATCTACCCGCAACTTGGAGTGCTGAACGTCATGCACCTGGCTACTCCGATGAGCGCGATCCTCTCGGCGGTCATCTTCAATGCCATCATCATACCGATGCTGGTGCCCCTGGCCCTGAAAGGGACCAAATTCCACCCGATGCCGGCTGAAAAGCTGCTGATTCATAACCTGTTGATCTACGGGGTTGGCGGGATCATTGCGCCGTTTGTCGGGATCAAGATCATTGATATGGTTGTTGGATTGATGGTGTAAAAAACCGCCACCGTCCGTCCCCCTCCTGATTTGGACGTGGGTGGATAATGTAAAGGAGATACCCCATGAAAGACATGAGACCGGCAATTCTATTGTTCATACTATTCACCATCATCTGCGGCGGCATCTATCCGGCAGTAGTTACCGGCATAGCCTCTGCGCTTTTCCCTGAACAGGCAGCAGGGAGTTTCTTAACCGACAAGGGGGGCAAGGAGATCGGTTCTACCCTGATCGGCCAGCCCTTCTCCGACGCAAAATACTTCTGGCCGCGCCCCTCAGCATCCACCGACTTTGGCTACAACCCGATGGCCTCGGGCGGTTCCAATTCAGGCCCCACCAACCCCGATTACCTGAAGGCTGTGGGTGACCGGGTAAAGACGATCCGCGACAGCGGGGTGACCGGTAAAATTCCGGCCGACTTGGTGCAGGCCTCGGCCAGCGGTCTCGACCCGCACATAACACCAGAATCAGCAAGGCTTCAGGTTGCACGGGTCGCCAGGGCGCGCGGTGATTCAGAAGATCTGGTGATGAAGTCCGTCTCACAGGCTACCGAAGACCGGCAGTTGGGCTTTTTGGGAGAGCCGCGGGTGAATGTTCTTGTACTGAATCTGAAATTGGATAGACTGTAACCCATGAACGATAACGACGATATCCGCCCATCCCCGGAGGCGCTGCTGAAACTGGCCCAGGCCGAAGAGGTTACAGCAGAACTGGGCAGACTGAAGGTCTTCCTCGGGTACGCCGCCGGGGTCGGCAAGACCTACGCGATGTTGGAGGCGGCACGAAAGCGAAAGACCGATGGCCGTGAGGTGGTGGTCGGCTATGTTGAATCCCACGGTCGCTCCGAAACCGATGCTCTGCTGGAAGGATTGGAGGTTCTGCCGCGCAGGCAGGTCCAGTACCTGGGAGTTACACTTCCGGAGATGGACGTTGATGCGATCCTGGCGCGGAAACCCCAGATCGTGCTGGTGGATGAACTGGCCCACACGAATGCTCCCGGAGCGCGACACGAGAAGCGCTGGCAGGATGTGGAGGAATTGCTTGAGGACGGGATCGATGTTTATACCACCGTCAACATCCAGCACTTTGAAAGCCTGAACGATGTGGTGACCCAGATCACCGGCATCGTCGTGCGTGAAACGGTACCGGATCGTTTGCTGGACCTCGCCTTTGAAATCAAACTGATCGATATCCCCCCGGAAGACCTGCTGCAGCGACTTCATGAAGGAAAAATCTACATCCCGGATCAGGCCGTCAAGGCAATCGATAAATTCTTCCGCCCCGGCAACCTGATGGCACTGCGGGAACTCTCCCTGCGCCGTACCGCCGCCAGGGTGGATGACCAGATGCGCGCCTACATGGAGACCCAGTCCATCGCCGGACCATGGCCCACGGCTGAACGCCTGCTGGTCTGTGTCAGCGGTTCACCATACAGTGAAAAGCTGATCCGTGCTACGTGTCGTCTGGCTGAAGAGTTGAAGGGGCAATGGTTTACGGTCTATATCGAGACGCCAACAGACAGCCATCATGTGCGGGAAAACCGTGAGCATATCTGGCGCGACCTACGTCTGGCAGAGAGTTTGGGAGGCCAGGTTGCATCAGTAACAGCCACAGACATCACTGATGCGGTCATGCAATATGCCACTCAGCACAATATCACCAAGATTGTAATGGGCAAACCAACCAGGCGCCGCTGGCGCAAAATTTTTCAAACACCGATTGTGGACCGCATCATCCGCAGAAGCGGGGCCATAGATGTCGTCATTGTCAGCTTCGAGCCGGATAAGTCTGCTGATGTCGCTACCGTACACAGGCTCCGCACCCCGCGTGAATTGCGTGGTTATGCGGCCAGCCTTGTGCTTGTTTCAGCTGCCACGGTATTGTGCGAACTATTGCGACCTTTCCTGGCTCCAACCAACATGGTCATGTTCTACCTGCTGGCCGTGGTGGTCGCCGCGGTGCGACTAAGCCGCAAAGCGGCCATGGCCACATCCATCCTCGGCGTACTGGCCTTCGATTTTTTCTTTATTCCCCCGCGCATGACGTTTGCCGTAGCAGACACCCAGTATCTTCTTACCTTTCTGGGGCTGTTCGTGGTTGGAGCTGTAATCAGCACCCTGGTGGCCCGCTCAAAGGAGCGGGCCGAGGTGATGCGGTCCCGTGAGGTACAGACCGCCAGCCTCTACTACCTGAGTCGCGATCTTGCTGCCTCTGCCGACATAACCGCCGTATTGACGGCAGTGGTCAGGAATGTTGAAGAGGCCCTGAATGCCCGGGTGGTGATACTGCTGCCGGAAGGTGAGCGGCTTGACATTATGGCTGCCAGCGAAGGATTTGAGCTGGGTACCAAGGAGCAGGCCGTGGCAGACTGGTCCTTCCGCAACAATCATCCGGCCGGGCGTGCTACCGACACTCTCGTATCCGCAGATTTGATTTACCTGCCATTACAGACCCCGGCCAGTGTGCTGGGCGTCATGGGAATAAAGCTTACGAGTGAACAGGATTACCACTCCCAGGAAAACCGCCGCCTGCTGGATGCCTTTTCAACCCAGGCTGCCATGGCCATGGAACGGATCCAGTTCTCCCACCAGGCCGAACAGACCCAGATACTGCAGGCGCGTGAGAATCTCGAGAGGGCGTTGCTCAACTCCATCTCCCACGACCTGCGCTCTCCTCTCTCCACGGTGACAGGAGTCCTCACAAGCTTGAAAGAGGAGGGCGCCCATCTGGGTGACTCCGCCCGCCGCGAGCTTCTTGATACCGCCTGCAGTGAAGCGGAACGCCTGAACCGGTTTGTCGGTAATCTGCTGGATATGACCCGCATCGAGGCGGGGGCGGTCAAGCTGAATCTTGAACCGTGCGATGTGCAGGAGCTGGTAGGATGTGTCCTGGCCGTCCTGGAATCACGCAGCGATACCCGTAAGGTATCGTTCAAAATGCTGCCGGTAATGCCGCTGGTACCCATGGATCTGGTACTGATGATCCAGGTACTGGTCAACCTGCTGGAAAACAGCCTGAAATATTCTCCACCAGGCAGTCCGATAGAGATAATCGCTGCCACCGATTCATCCTGGCTGACCATTGAGGTGGCCGATAGAGGCCCTGGCGTGCCGGAGCATGACCTGAAACGGGTCTTTGACAAGTTCTACCGGATTCCGGTTCCCGAGGGGGCAGGAGGGACCGGCCTGGGACTTTCCATCTGCAAAGGGATAGTAGAGGCCCACAGCGGCAGAATCACCGCAGAAAACCGGGCTGGCGGCGGCCTGAGTATCGTGGTACGGTTACCGCTCAGAGGACAGAATTTATGACAGCTGAACGAACGACGGAAAGTCTACCCCGCATCCTGGTCATCGATGACGAACTGTCAATCAGGCGTTTTCTGCATACCGTACTATCCAGCGAGGAGTTTCTGCTGCACGAAGCTGAAAACGGCCATGCCGGGCTAGCCTCTGCAGCATCGTTCAGGCCGGATGTCATCCTGCTGGATCTTGGCCTGCCTGACCTTGACGGTATCGAGCTGATTTTGAGGATCCGTGAATGGTCACAGGTGCCGATCATTGTGCTTTCGGTGCGCGATCGCGAAGACGATAAGGTACGTGCTCTTGATGCCGGGGCAGATGACTACCTGACCAAGCCGTTTGGTGTCGGCGAGTTGCTGGCACGCATTCGGGCCGCCCTGCGCCGTAAACTTCAGGAAATACCGGAGCCGGTGTTCACCAGTACCAACCTGCAGGTGGATCTCGGAAGCAGGCGGGTGACGGTGAACGGTGTTGACATTTCACTGACCCCTACCGAGTACGACATCCTCCGTCTGCTGGTCTCCCACGCCGGCAAGGTCATGACCCACACCCAGATCCTCAAGCAGATCTGGGGTATCGCCTATCTGGAGCAGCCGCACGTACTGCGAGTCAACATTAGTAATCTTCGCCGCAAGATTGAGATTGACCCATCCCGTCCGCGCCACATCATTACTGAACCGGGGGTCGGCTACCGTCTCATGTGACCTGCCGGCATTATCCTCGTTTGTGTGACATTCCAGCAGAGCGTAAGGAGAGAAGAACTGTAGGGTTTGCGGAATATTTCAATATGACGGGGTGAGCCGTACTTCGCTCACCCCCATGTGATTGGCACTACCTGCTTCTGCGGATACTACAGCTTGAACTTCCGCACAAGGTTCTGGAGCATCTCAGCATTCGATGAAAGCTGGGCAGCCGCAGTTGCCGTTTCGTTGGCCCCCCGGGCTGTCTGGTGGACAACGTCCGTCACCTGCTGGACGTTCATGGTGATCTCACTGGTGGTGGCGGTCTGTTCCTCGGCGGCGGTTGCGATCTGGCTGATCTGCATGGACACTTCACTTATCTGCTGCAGGATCATGTCAAGCGCTGCCCCGGACTGTTTTGATGAAATCGCCCCTTTTTCAACCTCTGCGACCCCTTCCTCCATAACGCGAACAGCTGCCTTGGTTTCTGCCTGAATTCCCTTGATCATCTCGCCAATTTCGCGCGTCGCTTTGGATGTACGCTCGGCAAGTGCCCGCACTTCATCGGCAACGACCGCAAATCCCCGTCCCTGTTCACCGGCCCGGGCAGCCTCAATTGCAGCATTAAGCGCCAACAGGTTGGTCTGATCGGCGATATCCTCAATGGTACCGATGATCTGGCCGATCTGCTCAGAGCGGGCACCGAGGCTTTCCACTGTCTGAGCACTATGCTTGACACGCTCGGCTATTTTTACCATGCCGGAAATTGTCTCCTGTACAACCGCACCGCCGTGTGATGCAGAATCACTGCTCTGACGGGAACTTTCCGCAGCCATGGAACAATTCTGGGCGATGTCTCCCGATGTAGCGGCCATCTCTTCGCTGGCGGTAGCAACAGTGCTCGTCTGAGATGCGACCTCTTCTGCAGCAGTTGCAATCTGTTCGGCGGTTGAGCGTAACTGGTTTGATGCTGAGGCAATCTGTCCGGATGTATCGGCAACACTGCCTATCAGGTCACGAAGGCTCTCGACCATTCTGCGGGAAGAATCGGCCAATTGTCCGATTTCGTCATTACCGGATGACGGGATCACAACGGTCAGATCTCCGTCAGCAAGTCGCTCATTAGCTTTGACAAGCTCTGCCACCGGCCGTGTTATGCTTCTGACGATAAACAGGGAGAGGAGCCCGGCGAGAATCATGGCAACAATCGACAGGACAATAATAATCGTTTTACTCTGGGCAGCGTAGGCATCAGCCTCTTTGCCGACCTTCTCCACTTCATTCGACTGGTGCTCTATCATTTTGTCGAGGGCGTTAAAATAGGCCGTTTGGACTTTTCGCACATTGGTGAGCAATTCATTTCGCGCCTTTTCCTTTTCACCTGCCTCGATATGTTTCACAGCAACCATGTATGCCTGAACATACAGTGCCCTGGCATCCATAACTTCTTTAAGCTGAGCTTTGCCGGTGTCACTTTTGACCATTTTTTCCAGATCAGCAAATATTTTACTGATTGCATCACGGGCATCTGTGACCCGCTTCCCTTCTTTTGCCATCTCTTCGGGAGTATCAACAAGCAGCATATTGCGTATGCTGCGGGCGATGACACTGAGATGGTCTTTTACTTTTTCCAGAAGAAGTACTTTGGGATATTTGTCGTTTACAAGTGTCGAAATTTCATTATCGAGCGTACCCAGCCGTGAGACCGCAACGCTTCCGATGACAAGCATGATGACAATGATGACCGAAAAAGCCGCCCCCAGACGTACACCTATCTTCAGATTTCCCATGACTGTCAGCACCCCTGTTTTGATCAAAGTAAAAAACTGTTAAGGGTGTACCATAGAATTATCAAATTGGTAGGGTGAATTAGAATTTCGTGGACAAAAAAGGGCTCGCATAGAGCAAGCCCCTTAATTACAGCATTTTTACTTTTTTCAAGCCGTTCAGAAAGACCTCATCAGATTGAACACTGTGATGAGACTGAAAACAACGTTGTGTCACGCGAGTACAGCAATATCGCTTCCCGCATCACTGTTGAAAGACTCTTCCGGGTGCGCTTTGTGACCTCATCAAGTACCGCTTTTTCAGCGTCGGTAACCCGCATGGAGAGTACGTTGTAGCGAGGATGTTCTTTGTGAATGTTCGGCATGTTTATTTTCCTTTCCGGCTACTCTGCAGCAACAGGTTCTGCATCGAGAATCATCTCCGGCTCTTCCGCCATAAGATCAGTTTCATCATTCAGCATCCGATCCATCCTCCCCATATCAAGTTCGTTCTCCCAGCGGGAAACCACCACCGTCGCGACGCCATTACCAATCAGGTTGGTGAGGGCACGGGCCTCCGACATGAACCTGTCAATACCGAGAATCAATGCCAATCCGGCGACCGGAATGGTGGGGATGGCGGCAAAGGTTGCTGCCAGGGTGATGAAGCCGCTGCCGGTAACCCCGGCGGCACCTTTGGAGGTAAGCAGCAGTACTCCCAGGATCGTAAGCGTCTGTGTCAATGTCAATGGAGTGTTCGTAGCCTGGGCCACGAAAACGGCCGCCATGGTCAGATATATTGAAGTTCCGTCAAGGTTGAAGGAATAGCCGGTTGGAATGACAAGGCCGACGACCGATTTGGTGCAGCCGAGGTTTTCCATCTTGGCCATCATGCGCGGCAGGACCGACTCGGAGGAGGAGGTGCCCAGTACGATCAGCAGTTCTTCCTTGATGTACTTGATGAATTTGAAGATGCTGAAGCCGCACAGTTTGGCGATAGATCCGAGTACGATGACAATGAACAGCAGGCAGGTCAGGTAAAAGCTCCCCATCAGCATGCCGAGTTTGGTCAGCGAACCAAGGCCGAATTTGCCGATAGTAAACGCCATGGCGCCAAACGCACCGATCGGGGCAAGTTTCATGATAACGCCGACAATCCCGAACAGTACGTGAGAGACCTCATCGATAAACTTGAAAACCACCTTGCCGCGATCACCGAGCATTGAGAGAGCAAAACCAAAGAGGATGGCAAAAAGCAGCACCTGGAGAATATCTCCCTTGGCAAACGCATCAACCACGCTGTTGGGAATAATATTTATCAGGAAATCAACGGTGCTGTGCGCCTGAGCCTTAGACGTGAAAGCCGTCAATGCCTTGGTATCAAGCTTTGAAACATCCGCATTCATGCCTGCTCCCGGCTGAATAATGCTGACGACCAGCAGGCCGATAGCCAGTGCAAGTGTCGATACTATTTCAAAATAGAGGAGTGCCTTCGCACCGACCCGACCGACCTTCTTCATGTCTTCCATGCCGGCGATTCCGGTTACAACAGTACAAAAGATAACCGGTGCGATAATCATCTTGATCAGCTTGATGAAGCCATCACCGAGCGGTTTCATGGCGGCACCGGTTTCCGGGTAGAAATGTCCGACGCAGACGCCGATACTGATTGCGGTCAAGACCTGAAAGTACAGATGCTGATAAAATTTCTTTCCGTTCATGGTGTGGCTCCTTTTACGTGGTTTGTTATCTGCGGTTTTTCCGGCAGCGGCATCCAGTGTGTGAAAATTTGTACCGGGGTTTTCCCGATATCTGTTGTACAGGCAGTAATACTTTCGCGGTTCCCGACGCAGGTATAGTCGTCTCCAAACACCGGGTACGGTGTGTAGAGCAGAACCCTCTGGCACTCGTTCGGCATCTGCACGTTTGTATCAATCCATTCCATTGCCATATCACGACCTCTTCTCTGCCTGCGCAGCATGTAATGACTGGATATCAGCAATCGGAGTGCCAAAAATGTATACATAAATAACTTATCGATATTATTATATTAAATTATGTTTTTGACCGATTTTTGCCGAGTAAGAGGTATAACCGGAGAAAGGGAGAACATGGAGCGAAGCATTCTATTTTCAATAATTACGGTGAGTTGAGACAACATAACTCATGTTATAGACTATAACGTGGGTTATGCCCGTTTGACGGGAGAGTGATGGCAAAACGGATACCGATGCTGATTCTGATCTGGTTACACAATGCCCCGGAGCTTGAGGCGCTTACTGAGGGCAGGCTGGGATATCCCGAGAAGGCGGGCGGCAATGGTCTGGTTCCCCTTGGCTCTGGTCATCGCCTCTTCCACCAGCAGTTCAGCAGCTTCACCAAAAGTCGGCAGCCGCTCCAGGCCGGCAAACAGATTTTTTTCCGCCGCAGTAACGGCATCCACACTCTGCTTCATTTCCGGGCGGATAACTGTTTTCAGGAACGTGTCCATGGAAAGGACCCGGTCACGGTGGACACTGACGGCGTTGTAGACCAGCGCCTTCAATTCACGAATGTTACCCGGAAAGCTGTACGTGGCGAGTAGTTGCAGCAGCTCTCTCGGCGGGGTTGGTTTTTTCTTGCCGAGGGTGCGCGAAGCCTCCTCCAGAAAATGATCAAGTAACGGCGGCAGGTCTCCCTTGCGTTCACGCAGCGGCGGAACATGCACCAGATGAGTGCAGAGCCGGTAGTAGAGATCGCGGCGAAATGAACCGCTCTCCTGCTTGAGGGAAAGGTTCTGGTGCGTTGCCACAACAACTCGCGCTTTGAGACGTTTCGGGCGGTCACTTCCGAGCGGAAAATATTCCCCCTCCTGGAGCAGGCGCAGCAGCTTGACCTGGGATGCGATGCTCAGATCGCCAATTTCATCGAGAAACAGTGTACCGTCAGCCGCCTCCTCAATCATGCCGCGCCGCGGTTGATCGGCGCCGGTAAAAGCACCGCGGGTATGTCCAAAAAGCGTATCAGCGAAGACGACGTCATCCAGACCTGCCACCTTGACCGACACCAGCTGCCCCCGACAGCCGCTGAGAGTATGGGCCGCCTTGGCGATCAATTCTTTGCCGACGCCACTTTCCCCCAGGATCAGCAACGGCTCCGTACTGAGAGCAACCGCTTCGATATAGGAAAAGATGGCATGCATGGCTCGATCAGTTGTGACGATGCCGGCAAACGCCGCCGGATTCTTCAGCTCTCCCGACAGCATACGGCTGGACATCTCGCGGTTCTGCCTCTCCAGTTCCAGGACCCGTATTGCCCGCAGAACGCCGCTGACCAGCCGGTCTTCCTCAACAGTCTTAACGAAATAGTCGAACGCCCCCTGTTTGATGCACTGTACCGCACTCTCGATCTGGTTCATGCCGCTGATGACAATAACCGCTATTTCGGGGTGACGCTCAGCAATCAGGGCGATCAACTGCTCACCGTTCAGGTGCGGCATGTTCAGGTCGAGCAGAACAAGGCCGATTTCATTATGTTCCAGCAGCTCCATAACCAGGCCGCTGTCCTGACAGGTGAGCATGTTGGTGATTCCGGCTGAACGTTCCAGGGTGAGGCGCAGTGAGCGGAGCCAGGCTGGTTCATCATCAACAAGGAGAACGCCGAAATGCGGATAGAGGGATGTGTGCATAGAATTAACCTATAAGCAATAGTTGGAATAACACGGAGCAACTGAGCAACTGAGAAAAACTCGAAAATTGGTTTTCCAACTCAACGTTCAATCAATTACTCCGTTGCTCTGTTGCTCTGTGTTTCAAAAGGTTTTCAGTATTACTGACAGGCAATGACAGGGTTACGGTTGTACCGACACCGGGCGCGGATGCAAACTCCAGCGTGCCGTTGTGCTCTTTGACAATAGTGGCGGACACCGACAAGCCGAGTCCCGTTCCGCCGCTTTCGCGCTTGGTGGTAAAAAACGGATCGGTCAGGTGGGCAAGATGCTCGGGCGCAATGCCGAGTCCCTCATCGGCAAGTACCAGCACAACGGTTCCTGCGGCCTCGTCGTAAAAGGTGGTGAGATTGATTGCGCGCTCCAGATCCGGCAGCGCCTGACAGGCGTTGAGGATCAGATTGACGACGACCTGCTCAATCCGTTGAGAGTTGCCCAGAACAGGAGGGAGAGAAGATGCGTACTGAGCTGTAAAACGGTTGGTGGATGATCGCAGTGAAGAATCAACCAGCCTGACAGCGGCCCTTACCACAGCGTTAAAATCGACCGGGTCAACCGCAGCCGAGGTGTCTTGGCGGGTAAAGTCTTTCAGCTCTTCCACAATCCGCTTGATGCGATGAGCTCCGTCCTGCATCTCTTCCAGCAGATGGGGAACCTCATCACGCATTCGTGAGTAGGGGAGACCACCCAGGGTGAAATCACCCTGATGCTGATAGTGCGCCTCGAGAATCTCCTCAGCGTCCTGATACACCTCTCTCAGAATTGGCATATTGAGCAGAATCAGGCCGTTCGGATTGTTGATTTCATGGGCAACGCCTGCGACCAGGATTCCAAGTGAAGCCATCTTGTCTGCCTGGATCAGTTTATCCTGATGGAGTTTCAGTTCATCAAGGGCCCGTTTTCGCTCGACAACTTCCTGTGCCAGTTCATTGGTGCGCTGAGCGACACGCTTCTGAAGGGTGCGGGACCAGACCACGGTCCCGGCCAGGATCAGCAGCAGCGGCCCCAGCACGATCACCCCGTACCAGACGACCTTTTCCCAGGCGACCTTGGGAGGTCCAAGCACCCCCAGCCAGCGATCGTAGATTTCCTGGTACTGGCCGGTTTTCTTCAGGATAGCCAACCCCTCGTTAAAACGGGCCAGCAGTTCTTCATTCCCCTTTTTCACCGCATAGCAGTACCGTTGGGTCGAGATGCTCTTTGCCACCGGCGTCAGATTGGAGAGCTTGTGTTCACGGATGATATACATGCCGGGAAGCATGGCCAGCACGGCGTAATCATGTTTCCCGGAGGCCAGCAGCCGCAGCGCATCGGCCGGTGTTTCGGTCATTACCAGGTTCTGTGAAAACCCGAGGGAGACAAGATAATCGTGCATGATGCCGTCCCGGAAGACAACGATCTCCTTGCCGCGCAGCTCTTCAATCGTACTGACCGGAGCGGTATCCTTACGGGCAAAAATAGCATGATTGATAATGGTATGGGGGGGAGAAAAGGAGAGGGTTTTGGTGCGATCTTCCGAGAAGGAGATTCCCTCCAGGACCCCCACGGAACCTTCCAGAAGGGCATTGCGCATCTCCGACCAACCGCCGAATCGAAACTCAACCTTCATTCCCATGACGTCGGCAATGGCCCTGGTGAGATCGACATTGTACCCGGCCGGTTGACCGTTCTTATCCAGAAATTCGTACGGGGGATAATCACGGTCACCACCAACGACAACCGTTTGTCGGGAAGCAACGTCCATCTCGGTCGCCAGAGCAGACAGATGGTGGAAAAAAAGAACCATCTGGATCAGCAGGAAACGTACCAGCAGCGGTAAGATTCTTCTGTTTCGAGCGCGTGCCATTACACCAGCTCCTCTATCGTGCCGCCCGGCTTCAGTATAAAGCGGCTGCCACGCCATTCAATACGATTACCAAGGAAAGAAAGTGCCCAGGTAAAAAAGGCCAGCATATCCCGAAGCGGAAGAAGCCAGATCCAGCGGGGAAAGAGGCCGTCCCGGACAAAGCGGCGACTGTAAACCGTGCTGACGCTCAAGCGTACAGCGTACAGCAGAGCCACGGCAGTCAATCCGACAGCAGGTGTTGGTGCCAACAGAGTTGCCAACAGGGCGGCGGGAAACGGCAGGGTAATCCCGGAGGCCAGATAGCCTCCCGGCCTGCTGACCCGCATGGTACGAGCCCAGCGCAGCTGTCGAGACAGTACCGTCATAAGGTTCTCGGATTTGATGACACTTTCGACAAAGCAGTCGTCAAGGGCGATGCGCCATCCGGCATGATGGATCTTGTTGCCAAGCTGATAGTCATCGGCCAGATAGCCTGACAGAGCATCAAAACCGCCGATTGCTGCAAGCGCCTCACGCCTGACCGCCATTGACGCGCCAAGTGCGAAGGTGAGCCCCTCCAGTCGCTGCGCCACCAGCACATTCGGGATCATCTCTGCAGTGAAGCCGGTTGCTTCAAGGGCGGTGGCAATGCCGTGGACCTCGGACGTGCGATATAACGAAGTAACCAGGCCGACCTGCTGATCAGAAAAGTGAGCTGCAACCGACTGAAGATACAGTGGTTCAACACTGATATCGCTGTCGCAGACAATCAGTATTTCGTTCCTGGAGTGGGGAAACGCATTGATCAGATTGGAAACCTTCTGGTTTGGACCATGCAGGGCAGGATTGACCACCAGGCTGATATCATGGTGGCTAAAGTCAGCCATCAGCTGCCGGATAACCGCAATAACCGGATCATCAGGCGATGCGGCGGCAAAAATGATCTGCACGTCCCCCGCATACTCCTGACAGCAGAATGAGGCAAAATTATCATAACTGTCCGCATCCATCCCCTTGACCGGTTTCAGAATGGAAACCCCGAGGGGAGGTTGCGAGGAGGTGGAAGGTCGCTTCCCTTTGAAATAGTTTGTTGCACAGAAGAGAGATATCAGCGAATAGGCCAGCGCAGGGAGCACAGCTATGAAGGGTATCAGGGTGGGCACCATTTCAGGACGCCCGCTGGACAAGCAGCAGATACGGGGCACCGGGGGCAACGTTGGTCTGCCCCATGCGCCAGCTGTGAAAATAGCGCTGGTTGAGTCCGGCCACCCACGCCTCGACGGTTGCTTGTTCCTCGCTGCCACCATCATGGCCGGGGTACACCGTGACCATGACAACACCACCCGCCGCCAGAAGCCGCAGCGACTGCTCCAGTGCGCTGCCGGTCGTACCGGGCAGGGTGATGATTGTTCGGTCGCCGCCCGGACAATAGCCGAGGTTGAACAGCACGACCTGCAGCGGCACCGCCACATGGTGCGCCAGTTCCTCATGCCCCCTGTGCAGGAGCGTCGCCCGGTTCGACAGCCCCACCTCATCCAGTCTGCGTCTGGTCTCTGCTATCGCCTGGTGCTGAATGTCAAATCCCCAGACATGGCCGCGATCACCGACCAGTTCTGCCAGAAGCAGGGTATCGTGACCGTTACCGCAGGTCGCGTCGACGACACAATGCCCGTCGCGCACAAACCTGCTCAAAAACAGGTGCGAAAGCGGGACCGGACCACGCAGTGGCGGTATGGGGGGAGGGATACACGTCATGGCACCGCAGATTAGCAGAATCGTAGAACTTTCACCACAAAGGATTTGATGCCGGAAGATCGGTAAATTCCGGATCACCCGGTGCGCAGAAGCGCGAAGAAAACTATTCGGCTATCTCCGTTTTTGACTCTCTCCGTACCTCTGTGGCTCTGTATGAAAAAGATTTTATATACAGGATTTGTTTGTAATCGAATGGCAAAAAGGGTACTACGGGGGCATGATACTACGAAAAACAGTCGAAAAGGAACAGAATGGCAGCCGTCTTGATGATGTTATTGCAACCCTTTGCAGCGGAGTCAGCAAATCGGAGGCGCGCCGTATTATCGACCGTGGAGGATGCACGGTCAATGTTGCTCTGGTGCGGGTGGCGTCGCGGGGTGTCAAAACAGGTGATGTCATCGAGATCGGTCTTATGGAAACCGGGCGTTTTCAGGAGCTGCTGCTGCCGCCGGAAGCGTTGCTGTACGAAGACACGGAGTTGATCGCCGTTAACAAGCCGGCCGGGATCAACAGCCAGCGCACCCCCTATCAGTTGAAGGGGACACTCGAATACTGGGTGACGGAATATTTCAAAAGCCAGGGGAGCAATGAACCGGCCCGGGTCGTCCACCGCCTTGATCGCGGTACGTCCGGAACAATGATTTTTCCCAAGAACCGCCCCGCTGCAGCGTGGATCTCTAAACAATTTCAGGATGGACTGGTGGATAAGAAATATCTGGCGCTGGTATGCGGGGGCCCAGATCAGGATCGCTGGACGGTTGACGCGCCGATCGGGAAGATAGCTTCGGCGCGCTACGGTGTTGTCGAAGGGGGCAAATCAGCAGTGACGGAATTTCGTACGATAGCAACGTCCGACACTATCTCACTGATAGAGGCACGCCCTCTGACCGGCCGTACTCATCAGATCAGGGTACATCTCGCTTCATGCGGACTGCCGATACTCGGCGATAAGACGTATGGGGGAGAAGAGGCGGGAAGGATGCTGCTGCATTGCTCCGTAATGTCGTTCCGGAATTCAAAACATGTGGAAATAACCGTTCACGCGCCGCTTGATGGCGAGTTCGCTGAGCGGGTTCGCGAATTACCGGCAAGGCAGACTGAATCCTGAATTATTCCCCGAAAACCTGAGCAGTGAAGATGTAGATTTCACATTCTCCCTGCCATGCATCCTGCGGCAGACCGGCCTTGATACAGGTGTGCTGAAGAAACTGCTCTCGGTCCCATCCGTACTCCGTCGCCACCTGCGGCAGCAGTACCCCGCGGTAACTTCCCTTGACAATGTAGATACCATGAACACCGACCTGGATTTCCTCAACTGAGGCGGCCTTTTCCAGCGGTGAGAGCACCGATATATCGAGTGTGAAGTCGGAGAGATCATCCGTCTTCATCGGATAAAAGCGGGGATCGCGAGTCGCCGCCGATACTGACATCTCCTGCACCAGCTGATACAAAGGCAGATCGGAGACAAAGTTGCCGATACATCCACGCAGTACTCCCTTCTGCTTGACCGTGACAAAACATCCCGAGTGAAGATTCAGCCCCGCTGATGGTGCGGCAACGACGGGAACATTTCCGGTAGTTACCGCACTGATAATCGTTTCCCTGGCAATTTTCAACAGTTCCAGCTGTTCATGTCGGGTTAAAAGTTCCGGCATCTGTGCGCTCCATCACGTAAGATATTAATAAAATGGGTTAATAGTTCTTCCGCCGAAACAATCCGGTTTTGATGCTGGTTACCCGATCCAGGAACAGAACCCCGTCCAGATGATCCATCTCGTGCTGGATGGCAACCGCCTCAAAGCCGCTGGCAGAAATCTCCCGCACTGTTCCGTCCGGCTCGCTGAACTGCAGCGTGATTTCGGTGGCCCGATCAACGTCACCGGTGTAATCCGGTACGCTCATGCATCCTTCGCGCATGGTCGCCGAACCGCTGCGAGCCGTGATCTCCGGATTGATCATGCGCAACAGACCATGGTTGTTCTCTTTTCCAAGGCGGTTTTTCGACACATCCACCACGCAGACCCGGAGCGTAACGCCGATCTGCGGGGCTGCAACCCCGACAGAACCGGGCCCCTCATGCATGGTATCAACCAGGTCCTCAATCAGACCGTGAATGCTCCCGTCGATCTGACCAACCCGATGGCAGAGTTTTTTCAGTACAGGATGAGGATAGCGCAAAATAGGCTGAACCGGCATCGCTAGAACGCCACCGGAGTTATGACCCGAACGCCGATTTCCACGTTCAGCTCTTTTTTCAGGGCGGCCAGCGTCTGTTCCACCCCCTCGGGTGTTTCTCCCTCCGGAAGAGCCACCTCCAGCATCAGCACATACACCGGCTCCTCAACTGTCCCGATCAGTTTAGTGTTGAGATCGGTAATGTTGATACTGCGGGAGGCCAACTCGCGGGTAACACGATAGACAATGCCCGGCTGATCAGCACCATAGACCGAGATCATGCAGATCTCCGCATCGGTCTCCTGGCGGACAACTTCATCAGGATGAAGGGTGCGAACCCCAAGGGTCATCCCTATCCCGTCGCAGACCGGTTTCAGCTCTTCGATCAGTCGCGATTTGCTGAACGGTTTTTTCAGTGAGACAATCAGAATCATGGCAAACTCGCCCCCCAGCATTGTACAGCTGGAATCAGCGATATTGCAGCCGAGGTTGAATAACCCTTCAGTGATTGCTGCCACGATGCCGGGACGGTCTTTGCCGACCACGGAGACGGCGTAATGCAGGATTTCCGATTGTTGTGTCATGGTGGACCTCTCAGACAATTAGTGGTTCGTTTATCGCATCAAAACGATTTCCTCTGCAAATGTTTTTTGAAATCGGCTACAATACCGGACCAATTTCAGAGTAAGAGGACCCACCTTATGCAATCAGTAACAATCCGCTCAGTTTGTCCCTACGACTGTCCCGATGCATGTGGTCTGCTGGTGACTGTCGAAAATGGCCGTGCCAGCAGCGTCAGCGGTGATCCGGATCATCCGGTGACGCGTGGTCTGCTCTGCCCGAAAATGAGACATTATGAGGATACGGTGCATTCACCCCGGCGACTGACGACACCGCTTCGGAGGGTTGGGACCAAGGGAGCAGGAGAATTCATGCCGATTTCCTGGGAGTGTGCAATCCAACTTATCTGTTCCCGCTGGAAGTCGATTGTTGCCACCCACGGCGCAGAGGCGATCCTCCCCTACTCCTACGCCGGCACAATGGGACTGGTACAGCGTAATGCCGGTCATGCTTTTTTTCACAAGATTGGAGCTTCCCGACTGGAGCGCACAATTTGCTCACCGGCCAAGGATGCCGGCTGGAAGGCATTGATGGGAGATACCCCTGCCATGGAACCGGCCGAAGTAGCCAAGAGTGACCTGGTCATTTTATGGAGTATCAATGCCGCAGCAACCAGCATTCACGCCATGCGGGATGCCCAGTCGGCCCGGCGGGGAGGTGCCCGGCTGTGGGCGGTCGACACCTACCGGACTCCCACCTGCGATGCCGTCGATGAAATGTTCCTTATCCGGCCCGGGAGTGACGGCGCCCTTGCCTTGGGGATGCTGCATGTTATCGAGAAGGAAAGCCTGCTCGACAAAGAGTTTATTTCCGCTAACGTGCTCGGGTTTGATGAGCTGTCGGCCCGCATTTTACCCGATTGTTCGCCGGAACTGATGTCGAACGTGTGCGGTTTACCGGCAGAAACCATCAAACGGATGGCACGGGAGTATGCACGGGCAAAAGCCCCGTTCATCCGGCTGGGAAGCGGTCTGACGCGTTATGGCAACGGAGCCATGACGGTGCGCACAATCAGCTGCCTGCCGGCTGTCATCGGCGCATGGACACGTCACGGCGGTGGGATATTTCCCGGTACCTCCACCGGAGGAGCATTTCCGCTTCAGTCACTTCTCCGCGAAGATTTCATGTCGGGTGAATCACGCCTGATCAGCATGAACCAGCTGGGAGCGGCGCTGACCGAACTGGACACTCCCGCGGTGATGTCACTGTACGTATACCACTCCAACCCGGCCGCGATTGCTCCGGACCAGAACGCCGTCATCCGTGGCCTGGAACGGGAGGAGCTGTTCACTGTTGTCCATGAACGCTTCCTGACCGACACCGCCCGTTATGCTGACATTGTCCTGCCGGCGACGACCTCGCTGGAACATCCCGATCTGTATCGCTGTTACGGCAGTTACCATGCCCAGCGCTGTGACGCCGCAATCCCTCCGGTGGGTATGGCAAAAAGCAACTGGGAGGTGTTCTGTCTGCTGGCGGCAGGAATGGGTTGGAATGAGCCGTTCTTCCGCCTGGCTGCCAATGAACTGATCGAGCTGCTGCTGGTGGAAGAAAGCCCCTGGCGGAATGAAAATGTTACCGAACGATTGCGGCGGGGTGAACCGGTCATGCTGACATCACCGGTACCGCTGAAGAATAATTGGCTGACACCCTCGGGAAAGATCGAAATTCTGAACGTTCGGGAAGGAGAGCCTCTACCGCGTCTGCTCCCGACCCATGCCGAAAATGATGGCTATCCCCTGCGACTGCAGCCAGCAGTTTCACCCTTTGCGCTCAATTCAAGTTTTTACGAGCAGGATGACCTGCGCTCAAAGCAGACATGCATGGAACTGCTGATGAATCAGTGCGATGCCGAGGCCCGTGGGCTGCATGATGGGCAGACCGTGACCGCCCGCAATGGCCTCGGAGCGGTACGCTTTACCCTGCGTATTTCGGAAAGGGTGCCTGCCGGAACGGTCGTTACCGAAGGGGTTTGGTGGCGAGAGTTCATCACCGGAGATCGCGGGGTCAATGCCCTGACGTCACAGCGCCTCACCGATGGCGGTCGGGGAAGTACATTGTATGATGTGACGGTAGAGGTCAGGGGAGAGTAGCTGTAACTTGATTTTGCTTATCAACCTCTTGCCAGGCCAGTGCCGCCGCACCTAATACCGCACCGTTTCCTTCCGGTAAACCTGAAAGGAGTAGTTTTACCTTTCCCTTGTACGGAGTGAACAGGAACTCCTCCAGGTAGCGGCGTACCGGCACCACCAGCAGGTCTCCCGCAGCTGCCAGCCCACCGGAAAGAAAGATCGCTTCAGGCCCTGTGTGTGCAACCGCATCGGCCAGCTTCATCCCGAGAGTTCGCGCCGTCTTATCAAAAGCCGCCAAGGCAATCTGATCCCCGGCACAGGCAGCTTCATAAATCTTTTTTGAAGTCATTTGCTCAAAGTTTATGTTTCGCAGAACGCTGGATTCACATCGTTGCGCCAACAACTCAAATACTGTCCTGCAGAGTCCGGTTGCAGACACATATGTTTCCAGACACCCGCGCTTGCCGCAGGCGCACTCCCGACCGTCTGGATCGACGGTCGTGTGACCAAGTTCGCCGGCAAAGCCACCGGCTCCGTACAGCATCTCGCCATTTACGATGATCCCGCTCCCGAGGCCGGTCCCCAGGGTTATGACGATAACATGCTCCATACCCCGTGCACCGCCGAACAGCAGTTCTCCAATTGCAGCGGCGTTGGCATCGTTAGTGATGGCAGTTGGCAGGTTGTTGCGTTGCCGGAACAGCTCGACCAGATGTGTTACCGGTCCCCAGTTGAGATTGGGAGGGTTTTCCACTGTTCCCCGGTAATAGTTGGCATTGGGAGCGCCAATGCCGATGCCTGAAATATTTGTTTTCAACGGGAGTGCTGCGCGCAACCTCTCAATTGTGTCATGCAGGCGAGAGACCAGAACATCTGCCGCTTGATCGGCATGTGTTTCCAGAGTCACCCCAGAGAGCAACACCCCTTGACGGTTAACACAGCCAAGTGAGGTAGTCGTTCCGCCAATATCTATTCCAATAACATATTCGTCAGGCCGCATATTTGCTCCCTTTGAAAAAAATGGGCAATTCAATCAGAAAATGACTTTATCATCCCAAACTGCTGTTATTCTAGTAAAATCTGGAAAGTTGTGTTAAGGGTAAAATCGCCAGATGGAGACGGGCTTGAGTATACATAATGTCATGAAAAGCTCAATTGTTGCCCATAGTTACCAACCTATTAATTCCAAGGATTGCAACAAATGGATTCAGAAACAGTATGTACAGCACCTTTAATGACTTTTGGGAGAGGTACCTACTGGGGACCTAATACCCGTTTTTTGAAATATCTCTATGATGAACAGATCATTATCGGCAGTTTCTGCTCTATTGGTGATTACGTGGTTATTCAAGCAGGGGGAGAGCATCGCACCGACCTCGTATCGACCTGGTCGTTTGATGAAATGCTGTTCAAAAAGAAGGATCAGTCACGTTCATATAAATTTACTCCACATACCACCATCGGCAATGATGTATGGATCGGCTACGGGGCATATATAAATTCGGGAGTTCAGATCGGTTCGGGAGCGGTTATCGGCGCCCAGGCGGCTGTCTTTCAAGACGTCCCCCCCTATGCGGTGGTTATGGGTAACCCCGCCACCGTTGTGCGCTATCGTTTCAGCCAGAGAACGGTTGAGCGTCTGTTGAAAATCGCCTGGTGGGATTGGCCGCAAAACGACATTGAGGACAGCATGGAATGGTTTTATGGACCGATCGACGAGTTTTTGGCTCGCTTCGACCCGGAAGGGGAGTGACCGCATGGATCGCCTTATCAATCTTATCAAAACAGCATTCAACATTGATTTTGATATTACACCGAACACTCCGCTGATCAGCACCGGCCTGATCGACAGTTTGCACGTCGCTCAATTACTGATACTGCTCGGAAAAGAGT